>JAPKMS010000104.1 GCA_026645775.1 Anaerolineae bacterium | reverse complement strand
TCGACATCGGCTCCTCCGTAAAGCGCGGTGAGTACGCAGATCGGCTGTTAAGCCACCCCCATTCTCCCGGCCCCGCATGATAAAAAAGTGATTATGCCGGGCGTCCGATATGACGAAGTATTCATGCTCGCCGTCTTGAAAAGGACTCGCCCCTCAACTTGCCCGTCCCCATCCGCTGTGATATACTCTCGCGTCGGGCATCTAGCCCATATCCTACACGCCTGCGTTCAACCTGTCCGTGCCCAAGACCGGCTGCTTCGGGTTACAAAACGAAGCGGAGTCGCGGGATTTCAGTGAACACACAGGCGGAAGTCCAAACGGAAAGGGAGAAGTCAACCGTGTCTGTTATTTCTATGAAGCAGTTGCTGGAAGCCGGTGTCCACTTCGGGCATCGCACTCGCCGCTGGCACCCCAAGATGCGCACTTTCATCTTCACGGAGCGCAACGGCATCCATATCATTGACCTTCAGCAGACCATGCGCCAGGTCAATGCCTCGTACCAGATCGTCCGCGACACCGTGCGCGCCGGCGGCCTGGTGCTATTTGTCGGCACCAAGAAGCAAGCCCAGGAAACCATCCGCTCCGAAGCGGAGCGCTGCGGCATGCCCTACATCACCACCCGCTGGCTCGGCGGCACGCTGACCAACTTCCGCACCATCCGCGGTCGCGTCGAGTACATGTCAGACGTGGAACGGCGGCAGGCACGCGGCGAGCTCGACCGCTTGCCCAAGAAGGAAGCCCTGCTTCTGCGCAACGAATTGGTGCGCCTGAACTCGCGCATCGGCGGCCTGCGCACCATGACCCATCAACCGGACGTTATCTTCATCGTTGATGTCATGCGCGAATCCCTGGCCGTCGCCGAGGCCAACAAGTTGCACATCCCAATCGTGGCGATGGTCGACACCAACTGCGACCCGGACCCCATCGACTACCCGATCCCGTCCAATGACGACGCGATCCGCGCCATCAAGCTGATGGCCGGCAAGATCGCCGATGCCGTCATCGAGGGCATGGAGATGCGCACGGTCGATGAGGCCGATCGCGTCAGCACGGCCGCTGCGCCGGACGAAGAGATCGACGAGCTGGCGGCTGAAAAGCCCGAACGCTTCAGCACCCAGGGGCTCCAGGATGTCGAGGCTGAGCTGCAGGCCGAGGAATACCTTGGGCCTTCCGTGCTGGCACACATTGCCCAGGGCCTGCCCGAAGACGACGCTGAATAAAACCAACCGAGCTTTTTGATCGAGGAGATACTCGTGGAAATCACTGCACAAATGGTGAAAGACCTGCGCGCCCTCACGGGTGCAGGTGTTCTGGATTGCCGCAAGACGCTTGAGCTTGCCGGCGGCGATTTTGACAAGGCGGCGGCCCTCCTGCGGGAGAAGGGCCTGGTTTCGGCGTCGAAGAAGTCCGAACGGGTTGCCAATGAAGGGCTGATCGGTCATTACGTCCACACGGGCAGCAAAGTGGCCGCGTTGATCGAAGTCAACTGTGAGAGCGATTTCGTCGCCCGCACCGAAGACTTTCAGGCGATCTGCAAAGAACTCGCCATGCAGATCGTCGCCACCAAGCCGAACTGGGTGCGCGTCGAGGATGTGCCGGCCGAGCAGGTAGCACAGCTCAAAGCCGAGGCTGAGGCCGAAGCAGCAGGCAAACCGGCGCAGATCGTCGAGAGAATCGTCGAAGGCAAGCTGGTCAAGTTCTACGAAGAGAACTGTCTGATGGAACAGGCCTACATCAAAGACGAAAGCGTCAAGATCAAGGACCTGATCACGGCGAAAATCGCCAAGTTGGGCGAAAACATCATCGTGCGCCGGTTTGCACGCCTTGAAATCGGCGGCTGAGAGAATTGATGAGCACGCTGCGCTATCGCCGGGTTCTGTTGAAACTAGGGGGCGAAGCCCTGGCAGGTGTAGGGGGCTATGGGATCGACCCGCACCAGGCCGATATCGTCGCCGCGAAGATCCGTCGGCTGCGTGACCTGGGCGCGGAAGTCGCTGTGGTCATCGGCGCCGGCAATCTTTGGCGCGGCAAAGATGGCCAGGCCCACGGTATGGAGCAAACCACGGCCGACCACATGGGCATGTTGGCCACCGTGATGAATGCGCTGGCCCTGGCCGACGCCATCCTCCGTGTGGGGCTAGAACCTCGCGTGATGACCGCGATCGAGATGCGCAGCGTCGCCGAGCCTTACATCCGAGGCCGCGCCATTCGCCACCTGGAAAAGGGTTACGTCATCCTGTTGGCGGCTGGCACCGGCAATCCGTACTTCACGACTGACACCGCGGCGGCCTTGCGCGCCATGGAAGTTCACGCCGAAGCCGTCATCAAAGCGACCAAGGTCGATGGCGTGTACGACCAGGATCCCAAGCGCAATCCCGACGCCAAGCGTTTTGAGCATCTCACATACATCGAAGCGCTCAATATGCGGGTGGGTGTCATGGACAGCACGGCCCTGACGCTGTGCATGGAACATGATTTGCCGATCATCGTGCTGGATCTCTGGCAGCCCAACAGCGTTGAGCAAGCCATGCTGGGCCAGCCGGTCGGCACGCTCATCAGCGCCTGACATCTCCTAGCCCCTGCCTGGCTCGTCGATGTCGAGTGGGGGCTAGCACTCTTAACTTTGCAATGAGGGGTGTCTCGTGATCAAAGACGTTCTAGATGACGCTCGCAAGCGCATGCACAAGACGATCGATGCGCTGCAATCCGATCTGCGCAGCATTCGCACCGGCCGCGCTTCGCCGGCTCTGCTCGAACACATCGAGGTCGACTACTATGGCATGTCGACGCCGTTGGTGCAGCTCGCCGGCGTCACCGTTCCCGAACCGCGATTGCTGGTCGTTCGCCCTTGGGACCCGAAATCGCTCGGCGCCATCGAGAAAGCGATCCTCAAGTCCGACTTGGGCCTAAACCCCAACAATGATGGCGTCATCATCCGCCTGATCATCCCCGCGCTGACCGAAGAACGCCGCCGCGATCTGAGCAAGCAGGTGACGCGACGGGTCGAGGAGGCGCGTGTTTCAGCGCGCAACATCCGGCGGGACGCGATCGACATGCTGCGCGACCTGGAAAAAGAGAAGATGATCAGCGAGGATGAGCTCGAGCTCGCGCAGAAGAAGACGCAAGAGCTGACGGACGAGTCCATCAAGCAGATCGAGGAAATCGGCAAGGCCAAGGAAGCGGAAATCCTGGAGAGGTAATGTCTCTCATAGAACGCTATCCTGAAATCACGCGGGTTCCCCAGCACGTTGGCATCATCATGGATGGCAACGGGCGCTGGGCGAAAGCGCGCGGACTGCCCCGCCTGGCCGGTCACAAGGCCGGCACCGAGAACATCCGGCGGGTGCTGCGCGCGGCGGTGGATATCGGCATCCGGGTGCTGACCGTCTACGCGTTCTCGACTGAAAACTGGGGCCGGCCGCCGGAAGAGGTGGCCGGCCTCATGAACATCCTTGGCCAGGGCATCAAGCGTGAAACACGCGCCCTGAATGCTGAAGGTGTCTGCATCCGCCACTGCGGCCGGCTGGAAGGCGTCAACCCAAAGCTGACCCAGCAGATTAAGGATGCTGTGGCGCTGACCCGCCACAACGAACGCATCACGCTCAACGTCGCGTTTAACTACGGCGGCCGCGCTGAAATCGTGGACGCTGTGCAGCGCCTCATGCGCGACGGCTACCCGCCTGAAGCAGTGACCGAGGACCTGATCTCGCACTATCTCTACGCCAGCGATCTGCCCGACCCGGAGCTGATCATACGCACCGCCGGCGAATACCGGTTGAGCAACTTTCTGATCTGGCAGGCAGCCTACACGGAGTATTATGCGACGCCGGTCTTTTGGCCCGACTTCGACGAAAACGAGCTCGCCCAGGCCTTGATTGAGTACAGCCAACGCGAACGCCGCTTCGGCAAAGTCCCGCAAAACACTGCATGAGGTCCTCGCCTGGCGGTACTCTGCCATCATCCTAACACGGTTCATGGAGCCCCTCCATGTTGCGGACTCGCATCTTGACCGCCATCGTCATGTTGCCATTGGTCGCCCTTTTGGTTTACCTGGGGGGTCTGGCATGGCTGGCTGCCGTCATCTTGGTCGGCGGATTGGCCTGGCGCGAGATGACCGCCATCCTCCAACGCAGTCACTTCTCCGTCGATCGCCTCCTAGGGCTGGCCTTCATCGTCGGCGCGGTAGTCACAGCCTATATCAACAGCCACCAACTGCTGCAGGTGGATTTGCTGCGGCCGCTCCTGACCCTGTTTCTCATCGCTACGCTAACCTGGGCGCTCTACAACAAGGGTGAATACCCCATCGCGGACTGGAGCGTCAACGTCGCCGGTGCACTCTACCTGGGCTTTCTGCTGAGCCACTTTGTCACCCTGCGCGAGCGGCCCAACGGCCTTGCGTGGCTGGTATTGGCCATCACGCTCACGTGGATTGCTGACACCCTGGCGTATTTCACAGGAATCTCAATAGGCCGCCACAAGCTCTGGCCCCGCCTCAGCCCCAAGAAGACGTGGGAAGGCTGGGTGGGCGGCTCGGTGGCGGTCATCATTGCCGGCCCCCTGCTGGGCGGCTGGCTGGTCGGCCTGACGGTGTGGCAGGGGCTGATATTAGGGGTGCTGATTGCCGTGATCAGCCTCTACGGTGATCTCGCCGTCTCGCTTTTCAAACGCACAGCCCATATCAAAGACAGCAGCCATTTGATACCCGGCCACGGCGGGATGCTGGACCGCCTTGACAGCCTGTTGTTCACAGTGCCTGTCGCCGTCTATTTTGCGTCGATCATTGCCGGCCCTTGAGCCGCATACCCTCAATCTGAGAATCAATGGAGATTCACATGGCAGAGCAACCCGATCGCAATCTGGCCCTGGATTTGGTGCGTGTCACCGAGGCCGCCGCCCTGGCAGCCGGGCGCTACATGGGGCGCGGCGACAAAATCGCGGCCGATCAGGCCGCCGTGGACGCCATGCGCCTGGTGCTGAACACGATTGAGATCGATGGCGTTATCGTCATCGGGGAAGGCGAAAAAGACGAAGCCCCCATGCTCTATAACGGCGAGCGGCTCGGCACCGGCAGCGCGCCGCGCGTCGACATCGCCGTGGACCCCATCGATGGCACGTCTCTGACAGCCTCCGGGCGCTCAGGGGCGTTGAGCGTGGTCGCGCTGGCGGAACGCGATAGCATGTATGCGCCGGGCAGCCTGGTCTATATGGAGAAAATCGCGGTCGGGCCGGAGGCCCGCGATGCCATCGACATCAACGCGCCGGTGGACGTCAACTTGAAGGCGATCGCCCGGGCCAAA
This sequence comes from Anaerolineae bacterium, assembly GCA_026645775.1. Taxonomy (GTDB): domain Bacteria; phylum Chloroflexota; class Anaerolineae; order CG2-30-64-16; family CG2-30-64-16; genus MO66. The sequence continues at coordinate 21,217 of JAPKMS010000104.1, read as the reverse complement.
CAGCGCGACGTGAACGATCTGACCGTGATGATCCTCGACCGGCCGCGCCACGCGACGCTGATCCGAGAAGTGCGCAGGGTCGGGGCGCGCATTCGGCTGATCAGCGATGGTGACGTTGCGGCGGCGATCAGCACGTGCCAGGCCGAGACCGGCATCGATGTACTCCTGGGCATCGGCGGCTCGCCCGAAGCCGTGATCTCTGCGGCGGCGCTGAAATGTCTCGGCGGCGCGATCCAGTGCAAGCTATGGCCGCGCGACGACAAAGAACGGGAGTATGCCCTGGAGCATGGATTAAATCTGGCGCAGGTCCTCACCCGAGATGATCTCGTCCGCGGCGATAACGTATTCTTTGCCGCCACCGGCATCACGCGGGGTGAGCTGTTGGACGGCGTCCAATACTTCGGCGGCGGCGCACGCACGAGCAGCATCGTGATGCGATCCAAATCCGGCACTGTCCGCCATATCACGGCCACCCATCAGTGGGATAAGCTCATGCGCTTCAGCCAGATTAAGTTCGATTGAGCGTTGCAGGCGCAGATGTAGCCGCAAACCCGGCCGCACGGGACCACCAAATGGTAGCCCGACGGCATTTGACGGCCCCGGACAGGTTATGCTATACTGCTGCTGAATAAGAAATCTAGTCCTGCAACCTCGCTTCACTCCTTGTCACGATGCACACGCAAAGAGTCTCCCACGCCGGGCACGCGTCGGCGGCAAGGTGGATGAGATACTGAACCAATCTGATTCTTTTCAGGAATCTACGAGACCGCATTACACGCTTACCCAGACGCAGATCGAGACCCCTGACGTCGCAGATCGTTTTTCTGCGCGTTTGCCTGGGCGCACGCTCAGGTCACCGGCTCGATCCCAACGCCCATGTGGCTGTTCAAAACGCTTATTGCGCGCCCTGCGCGTCTTCCCAATTGGAGATCAACCATGAATATCGCTGAGCTAGAATCCAAAACCCTGACCGAACTGCAAGAGACGGCACGGTCGATGGGCGTGACCGGCTACACCCGGCTGAAAAAATACGACCTGATCATCCGCCTGTTGCGCGCCGAAACCGAGTCCCAGGGCCTGATCTTCGGCGGAGGCACGCTGGAGGTCATCCAAGATGGCATCGGGTTCCTGCGCGCCAACAAGCAGATGAACCCCGGCCCCGAGGATGTTTACATCTCCCAGAGCCAGATCCGGCGTTTCGGGCTGCGTACGGGCGATCTGGTGGTAGGGCAGGTGCGGCCGCCTAAAGAATCCGAAAAGTACTACGGCCTCCTCAAGGTTGAGGCTGTTAACAATCTGGACCCGGAAGTCGCCAAACGCAGGCCCAAATTCGAGGACCTGACGCCGATCTTCCCGAACCAGCAGCTCTTGCTGGAGACCCAACCCTCGATTCTGACCACGCGCTTGCTGGACATGGTGGCGCCCATCGGCCGCGGCCAGCGCGGCCTGATCGTCTCACCGCCCAAGGCCGGCAAAACCACCGTGCTGAAGCAGATCGCCAACGGTATCTCGGAGAACTACCCCGAAGTGGTGCTGATGGTGTTGCTGATCGGTGAGCGCCCGGAAGAAGTGACCGATATGGATCGCGCCGTGGAAGCCGAGGTGTTGGCCTCCACGTTCGATGAACCCGTGCAATCCCATGTCCGTGTGGCCGAGATGGGCCTGGAACGGGCCAAACGCCTGGTAGAGGCCGGCCGCGATGTGGCGATCCTGCTGGACTCCATCACCCGTCTCACGCGCGCTTACAACTTGACCGTGCCGACCTCGGGCCGCACGCTTTCCGGCGGTATCGACCCGGCCGCGCTCTACCCGCCCAAGCATTTCTTCGGCGCCGCCCGCAAGATCGAAGAAGGCGGCAGCTTGACCATCATCTCCACCTGCCTCGTTGACACCGGCAGCCGTATGGACGATGTGATCTACGAAGAATTCAAGGGTACCGGCAACATGGAGCTCCACCTGGATCGCCGCCTGGCCGAGCGCCGCATCTTCCCAGCCTTCGACGTGGTTCGTTCGGGCACCCGGCGCGAGGAATTGCTGCTTGGCCCCGAAAAGCTGCAACGGGTGTGGACCCTGCGGCGTATGATCGACATGCTGCGCCAAACTGGCGAGGATCCGCTGGAAGCTGTGCTGGAACGCCTGCGCAAGACGCGCAACAACAAGGTCTTCCTGGAGACCCTGTCCCAGAGCATCTAAGGGGAGGCACGCGCGCATGCGCGATGGCTTAGCAAGCGATAACCGATCGCCCATTGGCCCCCAAGAGTGGGGCCCGGGCTATCGTTTCTGGCAATCGATCCTCGCGTTTGTGGCCCAGCGCGGCCCCGAGGGAACAACTTCCCTCGTACGCATGGGGTCGCACCTGCTCCTGATCCTGGTCGCTGTCGGCGTGCTCTGGCTCAGCCGTGTGCAGTTGCCGGAGTTGGAGTTCGTCACAGAGGCCGAAGCGCCCATCACGGTCCTCGAAGCGTCAACCATCCCGGTTGAGCAGGCTGATGAGAATGTCGCGGCCGAGGCTGTGGCGTTGGTGCGCGCCGCCGTCCCCAATACACTGATCCCCGATCGGCCGCGCCTCGACATCGTGACCCATACGGTCAAATCCGGCGATACGCTCTACGGCATTGCGCAGAAGTACAAGCTGAGCGCCGAGACGATCATGTTTGCAAACGGCTTGGAGAACAACCCCGATCTGCTCCGCTTGGGCCAGGCACTGACCATCCTGCCCGTAAACGGCATCCTGCACACCGTTAAGCAGGGTGATACGCTGGACAAGATCGCCAAAACTTATAAAGTCACGACCGCAGCGATCGTCACTTATTCGCTGAACAAGCTCAACGCGAACAACCCCACCCTCGCGGTCGGTCAGAAGCTGATCGTGCCGGGCGGGCAGAAGCAGCTCCCGGTGAAACAGGCGCAGGTGTACTCGGGCCCGGTGCCGGCTAACGCCAAACGCGGCACGGGCCGGTTCGTGTGGCCCACGTCAGGGTATGTCACCCAGGGGTATAAGAGCCTGCACCGCGCACTCGATATCGCCCGCTCCATTGGGACGCCCGTGAAAGCCGCAGATAGCGGCTACGTGGTGGTGGCCGGCTGGAGCAATGCCGGGTATGGCAACTATATCGTCATCGATCACGGCAACGGTTTCCAGACCCTCTACGGCCACCTGAGCAAGATCTTTGTCTCGGCCGGGCAAGCCGTCAAACAAGGCACGGTGATCGGCAACATGGGCAACACAGGACGTTCGACTGGCCCGCACCTGCACTTCGAGATCCGCAAGAACGGCAATCAACTCAATCCGCTGAAGTATCTGCCATAGGCCCCATAGTCCACCGCACACGCGCAAAGCCCCCGATCCTCTTGCTGAGAACCGGGGGCTTTTTGTGACCGGCTATCAGGCGGCTTATTGCGCCGCCACGACCGTCACCGTGATCTTTGCGATCTGTACTGCGCCGGTGTTATCCATCACGCGCACACGCAGCGAGTAAACGCCGGGCGTCAACGCCTGCGTCTGCCACTCGGCCAGCACCCCACCGGAAACCGGCTGCAGCGACGGCGGGGCCACCACCAGCCAATCCGGCTCCGCGGGTTGATCGCCCGCCGCGTACTCCACCACGTAGCCGGCAAAACTTGGCCCATCGGCAATGCCAACGATCTGCACCGGGCCGGCCACTTGCGCCAGATCCAGCGGCTGGACGATCGCTGCGCGCACCCGCGGGGCCGCTGCCTCGGGGGTGACGGACGGCGTCGGCGCGACCGTCGGCGTCAACTCAGGCGTGGGGGACGGCGTCCCTTCAGGCGTCTCCGTCGGCGTGGGGCTCACCTCCTCCGTCGGCGTGGGCGAAGGCGTCTCAGTCGCTGCATCCAACACGACATACGCCACGCTTGAGATCGCCACCGGATATTCGAGATTGTCCGGATAGTACGCGGCCAGGCGCAAGGTGAAGTCGGTGAAACCATCCCTGGTCGCCGTGGCCGGCACATCCCACTCGCCCAGCACGCCCTCGATGACCTGGTCGCCGCCCGCCTCCGGGCCGCGCAAGATGCCCCAACCACCAGGCAACGGCCCGTCGCCATACTCCAGCCGCCAGACCAACTCCGGCGGCACCCGGACGCGGCCCTGCACCAACACCACACCGCTGACCGTACTGCTGTCGGCCGGGCTGTACAACGCCAGCTCAGGCTCGAACGCGATCGACGGTTGCGCCGCCGTGATCACCGGATAGTTGTGCGCGGCAGCCCAATCCCGGTACTTCAACGGGAAGATCATCCCGTCGCGGGTTTCGATGCGGTCTGCCGGCGTAAACTCCGTAGCCAGCTTGCCCGTCACCCGATCGATCCGAATGCGCTGCCAGAGGCTATAGGCGGCAGGCAGCGGCCCCTGGTTCTCCGCAAAGACATCCTCACGCTGCGTTGGACACGCCTCGCTGGGCAAGGTGCCAGAGTCGGCGCATACGACCACGCGCTGGATGCCGGCCGGCGGATTGAAGGGTTGCGCCGGTTGGCCTGCCAGGGCGCGGGTCATCACATTGTGCCAGATCGGCACGGCGCCGGTCGCGCCCGCCACACCCTTCATCGTCGAGTAGTCGGCGTTCCCCACCCAGACGCCCACCGCCAGATCCGGGGTGTAACCCACCGTCCAGGCGTCACGGTTGTCGTTAGTGGTGCCGGTCTTCACCGCCGATGGGCGGTCCGCCAGACTCATCAGACCGGCAACGCCGCCGAACGTCGGTTTACGCGCCTCGGCATCCGACAGAATCGACGTGATGAGGTAGACATGCTGCGGATTGAACGCCTTCTGCGACGCTTCGGGCGTCACCGCCGCAGCATTGGTCAGCGCCGCCGTGCAATCCGCGACCGCCTCGGCCGCAGTCCCGCGCCAGACCAGGCGGCCATCCGCGCCCAGCACGCACGCGATCGGGCTGGCCGGCACACGCACGCCACCGTTCGCCAGTGTGGCGTACGCGCCGGTCATCTCCAACAGCGTGACGTCGCCGCCGCCCAGCGTCAACGAAAGACCGTAGTCATCCCGGGTGAGCGTGGTGATCCCCGCCCGCCGCGCCACATCCTTCAAACGATCCAGGCCAACGTGTTCCAGCGTCTTCACGGCGGGAATGTTGTACGAGTTCGCCAGGGCCGTCCGCACCGTGACCAGGCCGTGCTCTTTGACATCCTGGTTGCTGCCGCCGTAATTGTAGGGGACATAGGGCGGTTTATTGGCTCCATCAGAAAACTCCGTGCGAATATCCATCAGCACGGTTGCGGGCGTCCAGTATCCCGGCGGTTCAATTGCGCTCACTTCTGAATCGACCGCGGCCGGATCGGCGCTGGTCGGTGTCTCCAGGCTCGCAATACGCGCATCCTGAGCGGCCTGGGCATCCTTCGGCTTGGCGCTGACAGCCGCGGGCATCTCGAACGCGGCCAGATAGGTCAGCGGCTTGATGGAGGAGCCGGGCTGGCGCGGGGCCAGGGCCATATTGATCTGCCCGCTGATTTCAGCATTATCAAAGTCAGCGCTGCCGATCAGCGCCAACACCTCGCCGGTCGCAGGCCGGATCGCAACGACGGCGCTGTTCCGGCCGCCCAGGCTCGCCAGCTTGGTCACCTGGGCCGTCACTTCTTCCTGTGCGGCCGCCTGGATCTGCGGATCCAGGGTGGTGTAAATCCGCAGCCCGCCCTTCGCGGCCAGCTCAGGGCCGAGAGTTTCTTCAACCTGCTCGCGCGCGTACTGGATGAAATGTGGGTGCTTGGAGTCATAAACCTGTGTAAGCGGCTGCAGCTCCAGGGGTTCAGCCCACGCGGCATCGGCCTGATCCTTGGTGATGAACTCGTGTTCCACCATCAGGCGCAGCACCTCGCCCTGGCGGCGCTTCACCGCGCCGGGATTGCCGTCAGCCTCCTGCAGCTTGGTGTAAGGGTCATAATAGGCCGGTGCTTGCGGCAGCCCGGCCAGCATGGCGGCCTGCGCCAGCGTCAGGTCCTTGGCCGATTTGCCGAAGTAGGTCTCGGCCGCGGCCTCGATGCCGTAGGCCAGGTTGCCATAATTGAGCTCATTCAGGTAGATCTGGAGGATCGTCTCCCGGGGATAGCGCCGCGTGATTTCCGCGGCCAGGATCGCCTCCTTGACCTTGCGCGTGATCGTCTTTTCCGACGACAGGAAGGTCAGCTTGACGAGCTGTTGGGTGATGGTGCTGCCGCCCGGTCCGGAGAGGCTGCGCTCTTTGACCGCGTAGTAGACGGCGCGCATCAGGCCGACCGGATCCACGCCGGGGTGCTTCCAGAAGTTCGGATCCTCAGTCGAGATCGTCGCATCGATCAGATATTGCGAAAGCTCGTTCAGCGGCACCGCCGTACGCCGTCCGTAGTTGGGGTCGCCCACCTCGCTCAAGATATCACCGTTGCGGTCATAGATCAACGTGGAGGCAAATTGGCTGGCCCGCGCCTGAAGCTCCTCAGGCTGCGGCAGATCGCGCGCAATGGTCGCATAGCCCACCAGCACCATGCCGACGCCCAGGACGAGCAGGGCGACGAGAATCAGCCCGATGAGCGCCACGCGGCCGCAACCGCCGCGCGGCTGCGCCGGAGTCGCCCGGCGCGGGCTGGATGGCGCGGGCCGGATCGCAGGGCGGCCGGCCGGGATCGCCGGTTGCGGCGGGCGGGTGGGCTGCGTTTCCCGCCTGGGCGGGCCAGATTGCTGTGCGCCCGGCTGGCTCGATCGCAATCCTTGCGGGGCCGGCGGGCTGGGGGGAACCGTCGGTTGCGATGGGCGGGCAGGCGGCGTTCCACGCCTGGGTTGGCCGGTCGGCTGGCCGGGTTGCTGTGCGCCCGGCTCGCCGGATGTCGATCCCTGCGGGGCAGGCCGGCTGCCCCAGTCTGGCTGTGAGTTATGGGTCATGCAATCAGTCCGTTTCTGAATAAAGTCTACGCGATGATAACCGAAAATGGCTCGCGCACCCAAACTAAGACGTCCGTCGCTGCGGTTTGGTTGCAGGATCGGCGCCAGCCTGGCGATAATTGGCCGCACGCCGTGCGCTGTGGTAGAATCGCTCTTCGTTGTCTGAACGCCTATCAAAGGATTGTATCGAATGTCGAAAGCACCCGAGCCGAGTTTGGAATGGGAGATCACGACCCAGTGCAACTATCACTGTGACTATTGCTGCGCCAAGACGCGCATGATCGTCACCAATCGCCACGGGTCCGATGAGACGATCGCGGCGATGTTCAAGCTATTGAATGAGCTGCCCGGCCAATGGTCGGTCAAACTCATCGGCGGCGAGCCGCTGATCCACCCGCGGTTCTTCGAGATCGTCCAGCACACCATCGATGCGGGCCATACGCTGGTCATCACCACCAACTTCTCGCTGCCCCTGAAGCGTATCCGCCAACTTGCCGAAACCGCGGGCGACAAGCTGACCGTCCTCACCGCCAGCCTGCATCTGACCGAAGTAAAGGACGTGGACGAGTTCATTGCCAAAGCCGCGGAGTTCAACCGGGTCAAGCATCCTTCAACGGTCTTCCTGGTCACCTCGGTGTGCCTGGAAGAGAAATTCGGTGAGTTGAAGGGGATCGCCGAGAAGCTGGAAGCGGCAGGGGTGAGGTTCGCGTTTCAGGCGCTCAAAGTGGACGGCAAATTCGTCAAATACAGCAACGCCGAGATCGAGCAGGGCATCGTCGACAAGTTTGTCGAAAACACGGATAAAATCCGGGGCGCCGATCTCTACGGGACGCTGTGCCACACCGGTGAGCTCTTTTTCCGCGTCAACGTCGATGGGCAGGTGGTGCGCTGCTACAACTCACAGCCGCTGTATAATCTGGGCAACGTCACCGATGGCACATTCCGGCGTTTCACCGAGGCCAAGCCGTGCCTGGCCGCACGCTGCACCTGCACCGTGCCGGCTAACCGCGGCATGATCCTCTACACGCAGAAGGCCAACCCGGTGCAGATGGCCCTGGCGCAAGGCGAAGGTCTGGTGCGCCGCGTGCAGAATAAGCTCGCCAGTTCCGAAAAGCAGCCGCTTGATCCGGTGGAGAGCTGAACCCGCCGACCTGACAGATTCACGGAAGGCGCCAGGTCGGCGCGATCACTGTCGCCGCAGGTACTTCAGGGGATGCCGGACGCGCTTGGTCTCCTGACCAGCCGGCACCACGCTGATCGAGCCATCGGTCTCCAGAACGGCCACTTCGACCTCGCTGACCTTGGCTACCCCGTGTTCGCGTAACGCAGCCTCCAGCATTTCCTCATCCAAGCCCTCCTGTTGCATCCCCTGGAGGATTATCTGGCCATGAAGGACCAGCACCGTCGGTGTTCCTTCGACCAGGTGGCGCAGGCGGGTCGATCGTAACCGCAACTGAGCAACGCCAGCGTTCAGCAGCAGCAACACCACCGCCGCGATCAGGCCACCGAGAAGTGACGAGTCAGCGCCGACCATCGCGTTTTGCACCGCGTTGGAGAGCAGCAGCAGCACCACCAGATCGAACACAGTCAACTGGCCGATCTCACGCTTGCCCGCCAGGCGTAAGCCGACCAGCACGACCAGATAGACGACCGCCGTGCGGCCGATGATTCCCAGGATCGAAACCGGCCAATCGAACATCAGATCTACGCCCCGACCGTTTCGCCGCTGGCGACCTCAGCGCCCACGAAATCCGCCGCCGCCGCGCGCGGCTGGATCACCACGTTTCGGCCAATTTTGACTTTTTCGGGGATAACCGCGCCCTTACCGACCACGGTCAGGCTGGTGTTGAGGCGTTCGGGCCATTTGCGGTTGGCCGTGTTATCATCGCTCCACCCCACCACCGCGCCCGCGCCGACATGCACACGCTTGTCAAGGATCGCCCGATCCACCTCGGCGCCGGCTTCCACCACCGTGTCGGTCATCAGGATCGAATCACGCACCACCGCACCCGGCGCTACATAAACGCCCGGCGAAATGATCGAACGGGTCACCGTGCCCTCGATGTGGCAGCCATCGCTCAGCAGATTCCCGTGGACGCGCGCCTCTTCACCGATCAGTGCCGCCGGACGCTCCTCGCTGCGGGTGTAGATGGGCCGATTCACGTCGTAGAGATCGAGCACCGGCGTCTCGGCCAACAGCGCCATGTTAGCCTCGTAATACGCCTGGATCGTGCCGACATCGGCCCAGTAGCCGAAGAACGGTGCAGCGTAGACCCTGGCGGAGCGCACCAGGACGGGGATTATGTCACGACCGACATCCCGTTGCTTCTGTCCGGGGCCGTTCAGCCATTCCACCAACAACTCGCGACGAAAAACGTAGACCCCCATGCTGGCGAGCGTGCTGCGCGTGCGGCGCGGCTTCTCTTCGAAGTCCACCACGCGGCCGTCCGGATCCGCAGTGACCATGCCGAAGCGGTACGCATCAAAGCTCGGCACCGAGCGCACGGCCAGCGTGACATCCGCCTGGCGTTCCCGATGGAGCCGCAGCATGGGTTGATAGTCCATCTTATAAACATGATCGCCGGCCAGGATCAGCACATCCTCGACGGTGCGCGGAATGACATCCAGGTTGAAGCGCAATGCGTCGGCCGTGCCCTCTTGCCAGGCGCCGCGCTCGCCGCGGGTGCTCTGGTACGGCTGGAGCAGGCGCACGCCGCCGGTGGAACGGTCAAGATCCCACGGCCGACCCACCCCGATATGTTCGTTCAACGAGCGCGGTTGGTACTGGGTCAGCACCGCCACATCGAAAATGCCTGAATTAACGCAATTGGACAACGCAAAATCGATAATGCGGTACTTGCCCCCGAAAGGTACGGCCGCCTCGGAGCGCCGGGCCGTCAATACGCTTAAGGCCGGGCCTGCGCCACCGGCCAGGATCATCGCCATAACGGACATAAGGCACCCTCCTTTACCCGACAGTTGAGCCGCTGGGCACGACATCTCCGAACGAAGCGAATACTTCTTCATCCACTTCGGCTTTGATTTCGACGTTGCGGCCGATGCGCAGCTTCGACGGAACGCGTGCACCCTTACCCACGATTGTTGGGCCGGTATAGAAGCGATCCGGGTGCTGTTGGTTGGGTGTATCGTAATCTGACCCCCAGCCCAGTTGCGTCCCGGCGCCCACGACCACATCCTCGTCCACAATGCAACGATCCACCACCGCGCCGGGGCCAATCCACACGTTATTCATCAGCACGCTCTCGCGCACCACCGCGCCCGGCGACACGTAGACCCCCGGCGACAGCACCGACTGCGCCACCTGCCCGCGCACGATGCAGCCGTTGCAGATCATGCTGCGGCGGACGCTGGCTTGCGGGCCCAGCTTGGCAGGTGGCCGCCCCTCGCTCTTGGTGTGAATGACCCACTCGGGATCGTACAGATTGAGCTGGGACTGCCCGGAAACGAGCTCCATGCTGGTGGACCAATAGGCGTCGATCGTGCCCACGTCCACCCAATACCCGGCAAAGGGGAAGGTGTAAATCGCGTGGTTGTCCACCAGGCTCGGGATCAAGTGCTTGCCGAAGTCGAGGTCCGGATAGTCCTTACCCAACGTCCCCAACCGCTCGATCAGAGTGGTGGCTCTGAAGATATAAATGCCCATGTTGGCGAGGGTGCTTGGCGCCTCCTTGGGCTTCTCCAGGAACTGGGTGACACAGCCGTTCTCGTCAGTCAGCACAATCCCGAAGCGCGAGGTCTCTTCCGGCCGCACATTCATCACACCGACCGTCAGATCGGCGTGGCGCTCCTCGTGCGCCTGCAGCATGGGACGATAGTCCATCTTGTAGATATGGTCGCCTGAGAGGATCAGCACCGTGTCGGCGCGGCTTTCCCGCAAATAGTCGATATTGCGCAAGACGGCATCGGCCGTGCCGCCGTACCAATCCTGCTGGCCGTGGCCCTGATAGGGTTGCAACAAGCGCACCCCCCCGCGGCCACGGTCGAGATCCCAAGGGCGCCCGATGCCGATGTGTTCGTTGAGCGATCGAGGCAGGTACTGCGTCAGCACGCCAACATCATAGATGCCGGAGTTGACGCAGTTAGACAGGGTGAAGTCGATGACGCGGAAGCGGCCGGCAAACGATACGGCCGGCTTCGCACGCTGCTCGGAGAGGGCGCCGAGCCGCGTGCCCGCGCCGCCGGCCAGGATCAGGGCCAAAACACGCATGATGTGCTCCTTCAGCGGGAAGCAATGGCCCGCGGGGGTGTTGGCAGAACCTGTACGGCCCAGCCGTAGAAAAATTGAACGGGTGCGGCTGTTCAAGCCATCAGGGTGCAGGCTTCTTGTAACATACAACGAACCTTCGGTCAAGTGATCGGTTTGGCGCACCCGTGTGATGAATGTCATAGACGCCGCCCCGCCGCCGCAGTAAACTTACTGCAATTGATTTGCAATAATAGGAGATCCTATGCGTGTACCTGTCCTTGAAGCCGCTGCCGCGGTCCGGGCCAATGGCGGCCGGATGACGGTCCAGCGCCGGTTGATCCTGGAAACGCTTAATGAATTGGGCGGCCATCCCACCGCGGAGGAAATCTACCGCACGGTACGGCAACATGATCCGACCCTCAATCCATCCACCGTCTACCGCACGCTGACGTGGTTGGAAACCGCGGGCCTGGTGAGCCACTGCCATCTGGATGCCGGCCCGGATGGCGAACACTCAGAACGCTACGATCCCGTCACGCCGGTGGAGCATCATCACTTTGTTTGCACCGGCTGCGGCATTGTAATCGAGTTCGAGGCGCCGGAACTGGCGCCTATCAAGGCCGCGTTTGCGGCAGAACATGGGGCCCGCGTCGAGCGTGCGGCACTGACGCTCTACGGTGTCTGCTCCGCATGTGGGACCCCAAGCGAGATGCTCTGCTTGGAAGCTGATTGAGATGCAAGAGAATTCATACGCCTTGAGCGCCCTGCCCGTCGGCAAACGGGCCATCATTCACTCGCTGCACGGCGGCCGCGCGTTTTGCAGCCGGGTCGCCAACCTGGGCTTCACCGCGGGCGCACTGCTCACGGTGGTGCAGAACTACGGGCACGGCCCGATGCTGGTTTCGCTGCGCGGCTCCCTGGTGGCGCTGGGCCGCACCGAGGCCAACCAGGTCCAGGTGTGCGCCGATGAATAACCGTCTCACCGTACGAGCTCAACCAGCGCTGCGGCTGGTGACGCCTGCATGCCATGACGACGGCGCGTCCCAGCCGATCCCCGCGGGCCAGCTCACCATCGCCCTGGCCGGGCAGCCCAACGTGGGCAAATCCACCGTCTTCAACATGCTGACGGGGCTGAATCAGCACGTGGGCAACTGGCCCGGCAAAACCGTGGAGCAGAAAACCGGTACGTTCCAGCGGCCCGACGGCGCCGCGGTCGGCCTGGTGGACCTCCCCGGCACCTACAGCCTCACCGCCAACTCCGAAGAGGAGCGCATCGCCCGGGATTACCTGCTGCGCGAGCGGCCCGATGCGGTGATTGCGGTCGTCAACGCGGCCCTGCTGGAGCGCAGCCTCTACCTGGTAGCCGAGCTGCTGACGCTGGATCTGCCGCTGGTAGTCGGCCTCAACATGGGCGATGTCGCCGAGCAGCACGGCATCCACGTCGAGCCGCACGTGCTGGCTGCGGCCCTGGGCCTGCCGGTGATCCCCATCGTCGCCACCCGGAACCAGGGCGTGCGGGAGCTGATCGATGCGGCCACGAGCCTCGCGGCCGACCCGGCCCGCTGGACGCCCGTCCGGCCGAGCATCCGCCCCGAACACGCGCCCGTGCTGGCAGAAATCTGCACGCTGATCGCCGGCCACCTGCCCCCGATTTATCCGGAGGACTGGGCCGCGCTGAAGCTGCTGGAGGGCGACGGCGAGATCACTGCACTGGCGAAGACCAACCTGCCCGAAGCGACCTGGGACCGCGTCCACGCGCTGCTGCTGCAGCACGAGGACGCGTACCTGAACATCGCCGGTGGCCGATACGAATGGATCGGCCGCATGATGCGCGCAGCCGTGATCCACCCGAAGGCTGGCGCGATCTCGATCACCGAACGCGTGGACCGGGTCGTGACGCATCCGCTGGGCGGGCTGGCAATCCTGCTGGGCATTCTGGGGCTGGCGTTCTCGCTCACCTACGCGGTCGCCACGCCCGTCGCCAACTGGCTGTCGACGACGGTGCTGGGTGTGCTGGATAATCTGGCGGGGCGGGCCTTGGCGGGCGCGCCGGCCTGGCTGTTCGGGCTCGTCTCCGATGGCCTGATCCACGGTGTCGGCACGGTATTCACCTTCCTGCCGATCCTAGTGATCTTCTTCGCGGTGTTGGGCGTGCTGGAGGACGTGGGCTACCTGGCCCGCGGCGCCTACGTCATGGATCGCTTCATGCACCTGATGGGGCTGCACGGCAAGTCGTTCCTGCCGCTGTTCCTCGGTTTCGGCTGCAACGTGCCCGCGGTGCTGGGTGCGCGCATCATCGAGGAGCGCCGCGCCCGGTTCTTGACCATCCTGCTGGCGCCGCTGGTGCCGTGTACGGCGCGGCTGGCGATCCTCGCGTTCCTGGCGCCGGCCTTTTTCGGCAGCCGGGCCGCACTGGTGTCGTTCGGGCTGATCGCGGCGAATTTGCTCGTGCTGGCCGTCGCCGGCATCGTCGTCAACCGGCTGGCATTCCGCGGGGAGCACACCGCGTTCATCATGGAGCTGCCGCTTTACCACATCCCTAACCGGCGCACGGTGGGGCTATACGTCTGGAACAACACCAGGGAATTCGTCCGCAAGGCCGGCTCGCTGATCCTGATCGCCTCGATGGTCGTGTGGGCGCTCTCGACGCTGCCCGGCCGCGGGATCGATGGAAGCTTCCTGGCGGCCTTCGGACGCCGGTTGGAGCCGGCGGGCCAGTTGATGGGGCTGGGCGACTGGCGGGTGATCGTCGCGCTGCTGACCAGCTTCTTCGCCAAGGAAAACACCATCGCCACGCTGGGCATCTTGTTCGGGGCCGGCGCGGCGACGGGCACGCTGGCGGCGCAGGTGGCGGCCGCGTTGACCCCGGCCGCGCGGCTGGCGCTGCTGCTCTTCCAACTGTTGTTCATCCCCTGCCTGGCGACCACCGCGACCATCAAGCAGGAGACCGGCTCGTGGCGGTGGATGCTGGCGAGCCTGGGGCTGCTGCTGGCACTGTCGTACGGCGCAGGGGTGCTGGTGTACCAGGTGGGACGGTTGCTGTGATGGATAACAACAAGACAGAAAAACCTGGCCCGGTCCGGCAAAAGATCCTTTCGGTGCTGGACGAGCTGCTGCATCTGCTGGGTGACGGCGGGATTCACTCGACCGCGGAGCTGGCGCGACGGCTGGACGTGAGCGAAGGGCTGGTGAGTGCGATGGCCGCCGACCTGGCGCGGCGCGGGTACCTGGAGCCCATCGAGACCGGCTGCGGCACGAGCTGCGATGGCTGCGGGCTGGCGCAGGCGTGCGCCCCCGCATCCGGCAAGGCGCCCGCATCGATGTTGATGCTGACGGCCAAGGGGCGCAGCCGCAATCGGCTGAGCGAGTGAACGGTGCACAAATAGAATCTCAACCCATTCAGGGCGAGTTGCAAAACCCGGTCAGATCGACTAAACTCTGGCCATTATTATTCATCAGCGAAGAGTGCCCCCGTGTCCCAACAAATGCCGCTGGATGCCCCGGATTTACAGCCACCCCCTGTCTACACCATCGGCTACGGCAGCCGGTCGATGGAAGATTTCGTGCGCGCACTGCAGGCGCACGGCATCGCCTACCTGATCGACATCCGCTCTGCGCCCTACTCCCGCTTCAAGCCTGAATTCTCGAAAAACGAGCTGGAGGCCCATCTGCGCGGGCAAGGGATCCGTTACGTCTACCTGGGCGACAAGCTGGGCGGCCGGCCGGACGATCGCGACTGCTACGAGGACGATAAGGTCGTCTACGCCCGGGTGCGGGAGAAGGCGTTTTACCGGGACGGGATCGCCCGCGTCCAGGCGGCGTTTGCGAAGCGCCTGCCGGTCGTCCTGATGTGCAGCGAGGGCAAGCCGGCGGAGTGTCACCGCAGCAAGCTGATCGGCGACTCGCTGATCGAGCTGGGCATCCCGGTGATGCACATCGACGAGCACGACGCGCTGCGCACCCAGGCAGACGTGATGTGCGAATTGACCGACGGCCAACTGAGCCTGTTCGGCGATCACGACTTCACGTCGCGCAAGCGCTACAGGACGGAAAAGCCCAAGTCAGGGGCCGCGGAGGTGGATGATGCCTGAGTTCGTCACCATCGGTGCGTACGGCTGGGACGCGGAACGCTTTTTCGGCGCCCTGGTTGCGGCAGGCGTGGATACCTTCTGCGATCTGCGGGCGCGGCGTGGGGTGCGGGGTCCCGACTACACCTTCGCCAACAGCCAGCGCCTGCAAGCGCGGCTGGCCGAGCTGGGCATTCGCTATCTGCACCGGCCCGATCTGGCGCCCGGCGCGGCGACGCGGTCCGCGCAGGCCGGTGTCGACGCAGCAACGCACACGGCAAAGCGGCTGAGGACCGTGCTCAGCCCCGCGTTCATCGATGCATACCGCCACGAACGGCTGGATGGGTTCGACAGCGCCGCGTTCGTGGCCGACCTTGGGCCGGAGGCGCGCGTCGTCGCCCTGTTTTGCGTCGAGCGGACGCCCGCCGCGTGCCACCGCTCGCTGCTGGCGGAGCGACTGGCGCACGACCTGGGTGTCCCGGTCACGCATCTAGCGCCGTGACCCGAAAACAGGACGCAGATTTTCCTGATTTGCATGATCTACATGTTCTAATTGGATCAAAATGCCGTGATCAGGTCAATCTGCGTCATCTGCGTTCTATTCTCGGCCGGGGTGCTTCGCCTGGCCGGTCATAACTGACTTTGGATGCACTGAAATCGTTTCCTGGCAACCGCGCCTCCCCCCGGGCCGGTGAAACATGAAGCTCTGATCCCTGGCTTTTGTTGCCCAGGGCCGGGCCCGTTTACCTTGACCGTGGGAGGCAGCGCATGAAAGTCCTGATCGTAGCTAAAACCCGCCAAGGCAGCGGTGCATGCATCGGCGGCATCACCTTCGAGGGCCGCAGCGTGCGCCTCATCGCGCCAGACGCGGCGTTCAACGAGCATGTCGGGCTGGAATACGAAGTGGGCGAGGTCTGGGAGGTAGAGGCGACGCCCGCCGAACACGTTATCCCGCCGCATGTCGAGAACATCGTCGTCCGGTCGAAGCATCGGCTGGGCCCGATGACCGATCCCGTCCCGTTCATCGAGGTCCGCATGCCGCCGATCGTCGGTGGCGTGGACCTCCTCTACGCGGGACTGGCCCAGGTCGCCCACTCGGGCGCATTGTACATCGCCGAACGCACCGGCATCCCGCCGCACAGCACCGGCTTCTGGCGCCCCGATCAACCGCTGCAACGCACGGACGAGAGCAAGCGCATCCGCTACCGCTATCCCACCCCCGACGGCGGCTGCACCCTGACCTTTGTCGGCTTCCAGGAACCGCTCGAGACGATCCCGGCCGGCGCGCTGGTGCGCGTCTCGCTGGCGCACTGGTGGCGGCCCGAGGATGACCACACAGGCGAGCTGCGCTGCTACGTCCAGCTCTCCGGCTGGTTCCTGCCCAAACCGGCCCCCCCAAGCCGGGCCAACACGAGGCGCGCGCTCGCGGGGAACCCCCAACCACAGACTGCCCCGCCGGTCAACCAACCAGCCGACCAGGTGGTAGTCCGTCAGGGCTCAAGCGATGGGTTCGTAGTGGCGACTTTAGTCGCTGATGTCGCACGAGAACGACTGAAGTCGTTACTACCAGCCCATCACATCATCGCTGACGAACTATTAGCCAACGAACCAACCACCGCGCCCGACCTGTCGGCGGCCCGCGCTCTGCTCCGCTCGGTCTTCGGCTACGACGAATTCCGTCCGCTGCAGGCTGAGATCATCGCCAATATCCTCGCCCGCCGCGATACGCTGGCGGTGATGCCCACAGGTTCCGGCAAGTCGCTCTGCTATCAGCTCCCCGCCCTGCTGACCGGCGGGCTGACGGTGGTGGTCTCGCCGCTGATCGCGCTGATGCAGGATCAAGTGACGCAACTGCAGGAGATCGGCGTGCCCGCGGCCTTCCTGAACAGCACGCTGGACTACGACAGCTATCTGCGCACCGCCGGCCGCGCCCGATCGGGCGAGATCAAGCTGCTCTACACATCGCCCGAGACGTTGGTGCGACCTGAAACGCGGGTGCTGCTCGACCGCTCGGGGGTGGCTTGCCTGGCGATCGACGAGGCGCACTGCATCTCGCAATGGGGGCACGATTTTCGGCCGGAGTATCGGCAGTTGCTGCCCATCCGCCAGCGGTATCCTGGCGCGGTCTGCGTCGCGTTCACGGCCACAGCCACAGCGCGCGTCCAGGAGGACATCAAGACAATCCTCGGCTTCCGCGACGAGGACACATTCACCGCCAGCTATAACCGGGAGAACCTGTTCCTGGCAGTGGAGCCGCGGCGGCAGGGGCTGACCCAGGTGCTCGGCTTCCTCGAAGGACGCCGCGAGCAATCGGGCATCATCTATTGCAGCACGCGCCGGGGGGTGGATGAGCTGGCCGCGCGGCTGTCGGACCGGGGCTGGCCGGCGCTGCCCTATCACGCGGGGCTGGACGACGCGACCCGGCGCCGCAACCAGGAGCTTTTCTCGCGCGACAAGGCGCCGATCATCGTGGCGACCATCGCGTTCGGGATGGGCATCAATAAGTCGAACGTGCGCTTCGTGCTGCACTACAACCTGCCGGAAAGCCTGGAGCACTACTACCAGGAGATCGGCCGGGCGGGCCGCGACGGGCTGCGCGCCGACTGCCTGCTGCTGTTCGCGCGCGCCGACCTGGGCGTGCGCCACCAGCAGATCGAGGAGGGCGCGGCGGCAGAGCGAGCAGGGCGTCACGCGCGGCTCCAGGCAATGGTCCGCTACGCCGAGGCTACGGAGTGCCGCCGGACGCCGCTGCTGGCGTACTTCGGCGAGACGTACGAAGGGGGCCGGTGTGGTTTCTGCGATAACTGCCTGGCGGCCCGCAGCGAAGTCGCGCAGGAGGATGCCACGGACACCGCCCGCAAGTTTCTGTCCTGCGTCCTCCACACCGGCCAGATGTTCGGCGTCACGCACGTCGTGGACGTGCTGCGCGGCTCCCGCCGGGCAGATATCCTGCGCTGGCATCACGACCGCGTGCCCGAATACGGCGCGGGCCAGGAACATCCCGCGGCCGAGTGGCGGCGCCTGGCTGAAGAGTTCATCCGCCAGGGGCTGCTGGAGCAGGACATGGGGCACGGCAGCTTGCGCCTGACTGCCCGCGGCCAGGCGGTGCTCGACGGCGCGCGGGTGTCCGTGCCGGCGGCCGCGCCGAGGATTGCCGCACTTCCCGCGGCCGAACTCGCCTACGATGCGGCGCTCTTCGACCGGCTGCGCGCGTTGCGCCGCGAGCTGGCCGAGGCGGCCGACCTGCCGCCGTTCGTCATCTTCTCTGACCGCTCGCTGGCGGAGATGGCGACTTACTTCCCGCAAACCCCGGCGAGCTTCCTGGCGATCCACGGCGTGGGTCAGCGCAAGCTGGCGCAGCACGGCGAGCTGTTCCTGGCCGCGATCCGGGCGTATTGCGCCGAGCACGGACTGGCCGAACGGCCCAAGCCGGCTCCTGCTCCCACGCCCGAGCGCGCGGTCGTTCCGCGCGGGAGCCGCACGGAGGAGGTCGGCGCGCTGTTCGCCGCCGGCCATACCGTGCCCGAACTCCAGGCCATGTTCGGCGTGACCCAGGGCACCATCATCCAGCATCTCGGGCGCTGCGTCTGGGCCGGACAGCGGTTTGCGCCGGAACGCATCCGGGAGCTTTCGCGGCTAACCAAGGAAGATCAAGCCCGCGTCCTGGCAGCCCTGTCCGAACACGGCACAGAGCGGCTCAAACCGATCTTCGAGGCGCTGGGGGAGACGATCCCATATGACGAATTGCACGTGATGCGGATGGTTTGGCTGTGCGCGAATGGGAGGTAAAAGCGCGTGGAGCACGCCAGCGCGAAGCGGCGCCATCTGAGGCCGCCAGGGCGCGCCGAACCTTGCCCGCGCCCCCCACTCATGCTACACTGGCGTTGCCATGATCAAGGAAATCACCGCCAAGACGCTGCTTTCCAGTGCCAAACGCCCCGATCCGTGGTTCGGCATCAAGTACACCTTGAACCTCTATCGGGGCTGCCAGCATCGTTGCATTTACTGCGATTCAAGAAGCGCGTGCTACCGGATCGAAAACTTCGACGGCGATGTCCTGGTGAAGGCCAATGCCATCGAGCTGCTGCGGGCCGAGCTGCCGCGCAAACGGGTCCGGGGGACGGTGGGCACCGGCTCGATGAATGATCCGTACATGCCCCTGGAAGCGACGGTGGGGCTGACGCGGCGGGCACTGGCGGTGATCGCGGAGCACCGTTTCCCGGTCCATGTCATCACCAAGAGCGACCTGGTGCTGCGCGATGCCGATCTGCTGGCAGAAATCGGCCGGGTGTACGCGGCAGTCAGCTTCACCGTCACCGCGGCCGATGATGCCTTGAGCAAGCAGGTGGAGCCGGGCGCTCCGCCGACTTCTCGGCGGTTTGCGGCCCTGGCCGCGCTGGCCGCACGCGGCCTCTACACCGGCGTCACGATGATGCCGATCCTGCCCTTCATCGAAGACAACGCGGAGAACATCGCCGGCATCGTGGCGCAGGCCGCCGCGGCAGGCGCGCGCTACATCTTGCCGGCGTACGGCATGACCTTGCGGGACCGGCAACGCGCCACCTATTATGAGCAGTTGGATCGCCGTTTTCCCGGGCTGCGGCAGAAATACGAAGTTCGCTTCGGCGACAGGTACAGCGCTGCTGCCGACCACGCGAGCCAACTCGAACGCCTCTGCGCCGACCTCTGTCAGCGTCACGGCATCCCCTTGCGCATGACGCACTACGCGCCGGAGACGGAAAAACAGTTGACATTATTTTAGAGGCTGACCCGGAAAGGGGATGGTGGGACGGGATGGCAACCCGCCCTAGGTTGTCACGCGCGGCTGCGCGTATTGGGGCGTGGAAGCGCTCTGAATTTTCGGCCAACTCACCGAGGCAGCAAGGGCAGCGGATCGACCAGGCGGCCAAAATCACGAATCTCGAAGTGGAGGTGCGGGCCGGTGATGTTGCCATTAGCGCCGGTCGCGCCGATGACCTGGCCCTTGCCCACCACGTCGCCCGGCTCGACGTAAATATCGCTAAGGTGCGCGTAGAGGGTGACGTAGTCGATGCCGTGATCGATGACGACGCGGAAGCCGTAACCCGTCGGATTCCAGCCGGCCATGATCACCTTACCGCGGTCGGCAGCCTTGACGGGCGTCCCGGACGGAACGGCGATATCGAGGGCGACGTGACCCGTGCGCGCGCCCTGCGAGATGGGCCCGACCACCGGCCAGACGAACTTACCATCGCCGTACGGCCAGTCTCGATGGTCGGTGCCGGACCAGCTATCTGATGCGTAGCTGATCGCGGCCCGATCGGGACGGGGCTTGGCCGCGGGGCGGGCGCCGGGCAACAGCACCCGTTGGCGCGGCCGCACGGCGTAGGGCGGGCGGGTGAAACCGTTCCAGGACACTGCGACAATCTCGGCTACCGTCAGACCATGACGTATGGCGATGCCGGCCAGCGTATCGCCGGGGGTGACGGTGTAGCACAGATCATCCAGCGCGGGCACGGTGATAGTCTGACCGGGCGTCAGCGTCTCGGCGTCAGCGCCGGTGGGTGTGGTGGTGCAAGACATCGCCTCCAGATCGCGGCCAAAATCGAGCGCCAGCGTCCAAAGGGTATCGCCATTCTTCACGACATAGGAGAAGCTTGCAACGTCCACATCAGCCGCGCGCCCTGAGCCGCCAAACAAAGCCAGCGGCAGAAATCGCAGACCGCCCCGCCGTTCGGCCTCAGGTGTCAGCAGTAACAGCTCGCGGGCCGTCGGCGCCTGAAGTATCGGCGTCGGCTGCGGCGTGGGCGTTGTGATCACCGGAGCGGGCCGCTCGGCGCCGGCCGCGCCGGCAGAGCCCAGGGTCAAGACCAGGGCCAACACAAAGATCAGATACCGGGACTTGGGTGCAGCCATCGACTGAGGACTCGCTCCATGCTTCCAGATCGTCTATGAACCCTATCATACACAAAATTGGGATGCAAAGCAATAACCCAAGCGGGTTAGGGCAATCGCGTCTTATTTGAACAGCGTTGCCAGTACAGTACGCATGTAGTCCAGGTCCCAAGCGGCTTTGAG
>JAPKMS010000103.1 GCA_026645775.1 Anaerolineae bacterium | reverse complement strand
GCCACGAACTCGCGCACCGTGGGCGCCAGCACCGGAGCCCACAACACCACCGCCACCAGGGCCGCCAGCGCGACGCCGCCCAGCCCGCGCCATCGCATGCCGCGTGCCGCCGGCTCGCGCAGCCAGACCAGCACCACAACAAGTGAGAAAAGCGCCAGGAAGGAGGCGAAGGTCGTCTCGGCCAATGCGGCCAGGGCGAAGAACAGGCCGGCCAGCAGCCCATTCCGCCAGCCTGGGCGGTGCAGCGTCCGCAGCAGATAGAGCGCGTAGAACGGCAGCCATTGCGTGGTCGCAAAATTGTAGTGGCCCAGCGCCATGTAAATCGCCCGGTTCGCGCCAAACGCGTAGATCACCCCGGCCAGGAACGCGGCCGGCCATAAGCTCGCAGGGGCGCGCTGCGCGGAGAAGGTCTTCCGCAGAACATAGAGCGCCAACAGATACGCGCCGAACCCGCTCAGGACCGTCGCCAGCAGTTGGGTGACGTTGGCCGCCAGGGGCAGGTTGCCCGCCAGTTGCAGCGGCAGCCCGATCAGCGCGTTGAAGAAGTTGAACGTGTAGAGGATCAGATCCATGCCCAGCGGATACCAGGTCAGCTCGGTGTGCAGCGGGCTGCTGTGCAGATCGAGCAAGCTGTGCTTGAGGTACCACTGGTTCCACAGAAAGGTGGACTCATCGAACGCCCAGGTGGCTGTGCCGGGCACACGGCTGCCGAGGTGCAGGATCACCGGCCAGCTCAGGATCAGGGCGAGCACGGTGAAGAGCGCCAGGATGAGCCAGGGCGCACGGGCGGCGGGCCGGCGGTTAGATTCGACGGTGGGAGCAGATTTCATCATGCCTCGGATAGTATCATACGGCGCGGCGTCGCGCAAAGCCTGCCGTGAGATGTTCAGATCATCTCGGGGACTACAAATCTTGATCTGACGGACTCTAGCGGGCTTGCATCAACCTCCGGCGGGCAGCGGGACTGCATGCCAGCCGTCCGCCGCGGCCGGCTGCACCAGTGGCTGGCCGTCCTCGGCGCGCAGCAGGCGCAGCCGCACATCCGCGGGCGTGTCGGGCAGCTCCAGCCGGTGCCAGGTGATGAAGCGGCCATCGGCCACCCACTCGGTGGCGCGGAAGCTGTCGAACGGGACATTCACCATCTGCTCGCCCGCGGCTGCTTCCAGCCGGTAGCCGCCCCAGTCGGCCCTCTCGGGCCCTGCGGTGCGCCACGCGAGGAGCAGCAGCGCCGCGCCGTCCGCCGCACGCGTCCACCCCGCGCCGGTCAGCGTCAGCCGGTCGCTGAACACGATCGGCGCGGGCAAGCTGCCCGGCGCCGTAGGCGCCTGGTCGGCGGGCAGCGTCAACACGGTGAGCGCGGGCTGGCCGGCGGGATCCAGCACGCGCTCGCGCGCCGCAAACCCTGGCAGGAGTTGGCTGCCCAGCCCCGGCAAGGCCGCGCTGGCGCCGATCAAATAGGTGGCCGGTTGGCCGGCGGGCGACAGCGGCAGCGCGCCGCGGGCATCGAACCAGCTCAGGTTCGGGTCGGCCAGTTCAAAATACTCCGTCACCGTGGCCCGTTCGCCCAGCAACATGAAGGTCGGATGCCGGTAGAGATCGGACGACAGATAGACGTGCCCGGCCGGTTCATGCGCGGCCAGCCATTTCCACGCCGAGGTCATATCGCCCTCGAACGCGTCGAACGTCGCCGCCGATGGCCCCCAGACGCGAAAATAGTCGCGGTAGGTGGTCGCAGCAGCGACGCTCAGGGCAAGCGCACAGAGGAGGACAAGGTGATCGGGTGACAGGGTGACACGGCGATGGGGCGCCGCTTGCGATTCGACCGCCGAGGTTGCCGGCTCTAGCAGGCTGATGAGAGCGCTCAGGCCCAGCGCGGGAAGGAGATACAGCCCAGGGAGCACGCCCAGGACGCGCGGCAGCGTGGGAAACCGGTCGGTGGCCAACGCGGCCGGTGCGGTCAGCACGACCAACCAGATCAACAGGAAGAGCGCGGCCGGCTGCCGCCAGCGCCGCACGCAGAGCAGCAGCCCGATGATCGCCAGGAACGCGGTGAGCAGATCGAAGACCGGGCGGCCGGGCAGGTTGTGGAACTGGGCCTTGTCGCCCGCACCGGGCACAACGTACTGCGCGAGGTTCGCCAGCGCGGCCCGGCCGATCGTCTTGAGCGATTCCAACGGCCCAGCCCCGGCATAGGTCGCCACCGCACTGGCCCGCATCATGAACGTGCCGGGATGCGTCAGGAAGTAGACGCCCAACGGCGCAAACACGAGCGCGGCGACCAGGAACATCAGCAGGATGGGCCGCCAGTGCCGCGCCAGGATGCGCTGCTCGGGCGCGCCGGGCCCCGGTTTCGGCGTGACCAGCCACTGGAGCCCAAGGAAGACCGCCATGAAGACCGGGAAGAAGCGGCCCACGGAGTAGGTGTGCAGCGCCAGCCCCATGAAGGCCCCCGCCGCCACAAACCAGCGCGTCCGCCCCAGGTTCAACCCGCGCCAGAACGCGGCCGTGGCCAGCCCGATGGCGAAGGGGGTCAACACGGTGCGCTGGCTGAAGCGGGAAAAATGTACGTGCCAGTAGGCCGTCGCCAGGTAGAGGCCGGCCAGGAGGGGGAGATAGGTTTGTAGGTGGGTAAATTGGTAAGTTGGTTGATGGGTGGGTTGGTGGGTTGGTAGGTTGGCAGAGGGGAGGCCGGGTTCCTGATCTACCCATCTACCCTGTTTCCAATCTACCGATCCCCACTCCCGCGCCAGCCACCACGCCACGGCGCAGGTGAGGATGCCGATGACGATGGCAGGCAGCCGAACGGCGAGCGGCGTCACACCGAAGAGCTTCAGGCTCAGCGCCACCAGCCAGATGTAGAGGCCCTCGCGGCCGTAATTGCTGGGGAAGAAAGCCTGGCCCCGGCCGGCGAGCACGTCCAGCGCGTCCAAGCCCTCGGCCGCCTCGTCGCCGAACAGGCCGGGCGGGATGCTGCCGATCTGCCACAGGCGAAAGAACGCCGCGACCGCCAGGATCAGGGCCAGTTGAAACCAGGGATTCCCAAGATTGAAGATTGAAGATTGAGGATTGAAGGTTTGACCTTCGTCCTTCGTCCTTCGTCTCTCATCTGCGACCAAGTTAGCTCCCTGCCGAATGTATCGGCACCCGTCCTAACACCCACCGATGGTGCGACCAGATCTGCTTGAGGCGCCACGGGATCGACAGGCGCTCCAGCCACGCGTACTTCATGACGCGGTCGTAGAGGCTGGGGTCGTTGCCCAGGTAATAATCCATGGTGGACCAGCGCCAGCCCTCGCCCTGGAAGCGGCCCTGGAGCTTCTTGGAGCGGATGCCCAACCGGCCCAGCAGCTCGGATGCGGGCATCACCGTGTCAGGCCAGGGCGGCGTATCGAGCACGCCCTGCTCCAGGATCTCCACGCCCAGCGCCTCCAGCTTGCGCCGGATCATGCCGATGTCGGTCCAGCGCTCATCGATCTCCTTGACGAACTCCGGCTCGGCGACGTACTTGCGGAACTGGTAGCCCACCTGCACCGGGTTGGGCACCGCGATGAACACCAGCTTGCTGGAGCAGCGCACCATCTCCCGCAGCAGCGCGTCCGGCTCCTGCAGGTGCCAGATCGCGGCCCAGTTCCAGACGAACTCGAAGCTGGCGTCGACAAACGGCAGCTTGCCCCAGTCCTCGGCCAGGGCGAACTGCGCGGGCAAACCCAGCTCGCCCCAGATGCGCTGCACCCCGGCCAGCCGCTCCGCGTCGTCATCGACCAGCGTAACGGCGGTTCGGACGCGCGCCATGGCCACGCTGTTGATCCCGCTCACCCCGGCCATGCCGTACAGCGGCGCCTCCAGCAGCGAGGAAAAGCCGTATTGGCCCTTGAGGTAGAGCAAGAAGTCGTTGAGCACGAAACGCTCGTACACCAGGCCGAGGCCTTCATTGTAATCCGTGAGGTAGTGTTTCCAGATCGGTTCGGTTGGCATTGCTTGCTTTCAACTTGGATATGGATTGACAGGCGGCGTCAAACGCCCTGTGCGATAGCGCTGCCAAGTTTACCACACCCGCTCCGCAAGCCCAACCCGCGCCCCGCGCCACCAATTGGCCCTGCGCCGCTCATAGGCTAAAATGGGCGAAACAACGAATCTGCAAATGAGCGAATCTGCCGATGAACCAACCAACCAACCAACCAACCAACCACCCAACCAACGAACTAACCAACCACCCAACCACCCTCCTCACCGGCATCACCGGCTTCATCGCTGGGCACCTGGCAGAGCGGCTGCTGGCGGAGGGCGCGGCGGTGCGCGGGACGGCGCGGCAGCCACAGGCCTTTGCGGTCTCCGAAAGTTCCAAGGTGTTGCGCGGCATCGCGGTAGTACACGCCGATCTACTGGACGCGGAGGCGCTGCGGGCTGCGGCCCAGGGCTGCCGGGCGGTGGTGCACATCGCGGCATGGACCGGCGGCGCTGAGTTGTCCGAGGCGGCCGGGCTGCGCGTCAACGTGGAGGGCACGCGCAACGTGCTGGCTGCGGCGCAGGCAGCCGGCGTCGAACGCTTCATCTATCTCAGCAGCGTGGCGGTTTACGGGTTAAACCGCGCGCCGTTGATCGATGAGACCGCGGCGACCCCGCCCGTGGGCCAGGCCTATCCCGACAGCAAGATCGCGGCCGAGAAGCTGGTGCGTGAATCCGGCTTGCCCTACGTCATCATCCGACCGGCGTCCACCTACGGCCCGCGCGGGTCTGCGTGGACCGTGGGGCCGATCGAGCAGATCAAGGCCGGTCGGTTGATGCTGCTGGGGGCTGATCGGGGGCTGGTGACGCCCGGCTACATCGATAACGTGGTCGATGGGCTGCTGCTGGCGCTGACGCACCCCGCGGCGCTTGGCGAGACCTTCAACCTGTGCGACGACCGGGCAGTCACCTACCGCGAGTTCTACCTGGCCTATGCCCGGATGTTGGGGTTGGGCCGGTTGCCGGCCGTGCCAGGCTGGTTCGCCCAGTTGGCCCGTTCGGCTCCGGCGACCGTGGCCCGGCGCATCCTGGGCCGGCCGGCGGTGGGCCCGTGGAGCCTGCACTTCCGCCGCAACCCGTCGCAGTTTAGCATAGAGAAAGCCAGGCGCCTGCTGGGCTACGCGCCGCGGGTGGATTTTGCCGAGGGGATGCGGCGCACCGAAGCATGGTTGCACAGAGAAGGCTATCTGCGAAAATGATCATCCCCCAAGATCACGAAAACTACTTCCGCACCACGAGCGGCAGGTACACCTGTTGCATGGGCCGGCCCACCCGCACCACATTATTGCTGATATCGCGTTCTTGCACCCGGACATCCGCGTTGACGGCGGCATAAAAGCCGGGGACTGCCCCGGTGAGCCCGAGGATAACCGTGCGCGTCTGTCCCGCGGCCAAGTCCAGCTCTACAGACGTGAGCGGCGCAAGCTGCCGATCGGGCAGACGGCTGTAGAGACCAACCAGGATGTGTGTTGCAGCCCGATTCCCGAGGTTGGTCAGCTCAAACGCTACGGTTGTGCCGGCCGGCCCGGATTGCCAGGTGACGCTTGCTGGATCGATTGCCGGGTCCGCCAGCAGACCGGCGGAGGTCCAGCCCTGGTTATTGCTTCGGTCCATGTCGTAAGTCGTTTGCCCCGGATCCACAACCGCAAACAGTTTGTGCCAGCCGGCGGAGGCAGTGGTGCTGTCCCATGTTAACTGCAACGTTGTTGACGCACCCGCGGCGAGCGGCGGAACGGCCGCGCTGGCGACAGTGGGGCCGACGGTCGCGTCGTCCAGCCTGAGGACGAGCGGAACGGTGAGTGACGCGACCTGCGCTCGGTTTACGATGGGGACGCTGAGCGACACGTCCCCGTTGACGCCGTAGGCGACCTCCATCCAGCCTACGGCCAGATCCGGGCCAGTCACATACCCCATCTCCTGGTTTGCTTCATCCCACTCCGCAATTCGCCCTTCTGGGTCGGCGACGGCGTAAACCAGGACCGGACCGCTCGCATCGATCCCCGCAACGCCGGCGGGAAGCTGCCAGTCGAGGCCCACAGTCGTCGTCATGCCGCCGCTCAGCCGCACCCCAACCGTGCGCGTGCCGATCAGGCTGCCGCCTGCGGCGGGATCTCCCAGATAAAAAGCAACCTGCGCGGCAGCGATCGGCATGTCGCCCCGATTCGCCACCGTTGCATTCAAACGCACGCTGCTGCCCGGCGGCGTGAGGCCCTGGTCAATGCGGATCGAGCCGGGTGCGACCGCCAGGTCGACCCCGGGGCGATGGCGGGCGACATAGAGGTTGCTTTCGCCGATGGTGGTAACGTTGGGGATGGTGAGGGTGGGCGATACCACGATGGACCGGCGCACCAGTGCGTCCTTGCCATAGGCCACGATCACCTCGCCATCGGCCGTGTAGGCCGGCGCCATAAACTTCTCGACCGCTGTGTCCTGCGTGAGCACCCGGACCAGGCTGTAGTCGTCCGTGGCGTGGTCGTAAGTGAGATAGTGGATGTCCGCACCTTCTGCCTGGCTATCTTGCCACATCACGACAAGGTCTCCGTCCGGCGCTTGTGCTGACGCCTGGCTGAGTGCGCGACCGCCCGCTGCCACGAGCGCTCGCGGGGCGCCAACCAGGTCTCCCGCAAGCGCGTACAAGGTGTCGCCTTTAAGCCACACAAGGCGCAGCCCGCCGTTCGGGTCATAGAATAGGGAAGGATGGCTGTCCGATTGTCCGTCAAAGGTCAGCCGCCGCGGCGCGCTCCAGGCCGTTCCGGAAAAGCGAGTCAAGGCCAATTCCCGGTCATCGGTGCTCGCCAGGTCACCGTCGCGATCGACCAGGTATACGACTGCCATGTCGCGACCGTCCAGGCGTGCCGCGGCCATCGTCAGCACCGCGCCATCGACTGAGGGCAGCGCGGCGCCCGTGCTCCACGCCGCGCCATCCCATGTGCGCCACAAGAACCCATCGGGGTTATCCGCGGTCCCCACCAACGCCCCGCCGGGGTTGCGACGCCAGACCAACAGCAGGCGGCCGTCCTGTCCACGCGCCAACACCGCACCATGATCCAACGCGGCATCGTTCGTCAAGTAGGCCGGCGCTGTCCAGCTCTGGCCCGACCAGGTCGAGTATGCCAGCTCGAACGCGTTTGCATACGCGACGTCGAGCTGCGTCTGGTCTGTCTGGACTTGCCGGTTGCGCTGCCAAACGGCCACCGCTTTCCCGTTCAGGTCGTACGCCACCTGGGGCTGGAAGTCCTGCTGGCGGTCGTTTGTGATGCCCCCGGGCGTCGTCCACGCGCCGTTCGAGAAGGTGGAGTAGCGAATCTCCTCCCCCTGCATGAGCGGCTTGGCCGTGTCGTCATGCACCCAGAGCAGCAACAATTGGGGGCCCGTGGCCAATGCGGGGTGCGATTCCGGAAAAACGTTCGACGCGAGCAGCAGTTCGGATGTCGGCGCCCCGTCATCCCCCGCTGCGGCCCAGGCGCCGGCAGACGGGCCGTTACCCAGGAAAGTCGCATAGCGTTCGGGGGCCGCGGCGTAGTCGCGCGGCATGATGTGCCAACCGCTGGCGCGGCCCCACACGGTGGCCAACTCCGGAGCGGCTGTCCGGAGTTCCCCAGGCTGATAGTCCCAAGTGTAGGAGACCTCATACTCCTCGGAGAAGCGCCAGACCGTCCACTTGACGCCCCCGAACAGCTTGAAAGCCAGTTCCTTGAGATACGATGGATCGGGGGGCGCTTGGAGGGTCATCGATGGCTCGCCTCCGCCGTAGACAGTGGCAGAAAGGGCATCCTTCATCACGTCAAGGATCATCGACAGCATCATCTCCACGCTGATGTCGCCGGTGAGACCTTTCCATCTCCAACCATCGGGCGTCGATTCGAAATTTGCATCCACCCCCACCTCAGGGGACACTTTCAACTCAACACGCGCCTTGTCATTGAACCAGGCTATCACGCCCCCGATCACCGGCAGATTTTCGGCTTCCTTGAGCGGACACGCACCGGCCGTAAAGGCCTTGCAGATAAGATCGAGCAGCGGGGTTTCCCCCTTCAGCTCGCCCGATACACCCAATCCCAGCGACGCATCCGTTACCTGGAGGCCGCCGCCTTCTTCGATGCGAAATTCACCCTCGCCGTGCGCTTTGCCCAACACCTCCTGTCCGGCTGCGGTGAAGCCCGTCTCCCCGGCGATATCCAGAGCACCCGTCCCGTCGCTCCGGCCCTCCAATTCCAGGCTTACCTGCGTGTCTTTTAGCCCGAATGGGTGCCCACCGACCGCCGGAATTCCCTGAGGGAGCGAAACCTTGCCTGTGAATGGCGGCTCAGGGTAGAGGATCTTCACCCCGAAGGCGAGGGTCTTGCCGATGCACGCCGGATTAAGCACTGTTGGGTTGACAAACAGCCAGGGCGGCCGGAGGACGCCGACCGGATATGCCGTATAAGCAGGCGAGGTCTGACCCAGCGCGGCAACAGCCGTGACGGCCAGCTCGTTGCGAACGCCAAAGACCCCGTAACGCAAGTCGGTCCCCATGTTGTAGACGTGCGATGTAGGATTCTGGACGTACCCTTCGGCGCTTGTGCGCCCGTTGAGGGCAAAGTCAACGTGTGCGGGCCGCAGGCTCTGCCAGTCAACGGTGGCGTCATAGCGATTGGGCGCCCACACACCGGCCAGAAAATACGAACCCGTATAGCAACTGCGCACATCAGTCACCACCGGCACGCCGGGCGGGGGCGTCGGAGAGGGCGTACACGTCGGCGTGGGAGAGGGGCTGGGCGTCGGCGTCGTAGTCGGTGTCGCGGTCGGTGTGGCTGTTGGCGTGGGCGTGAGTTCGGGAGGCGCCTGGCAGCCCGGCGCAACGGACAAGTCATGGAGGATGGGGGTTGCACCGGCTTCAGTGCCGGTCAGTTGGGCTTCCACCTGCAGGTAGCGGCCCGCCGGCACATCCGCGAAGAGCACGCCATTGGACACCTCGTGCCACGGTTGGTCCCCCAGGTCCACCCGGTTTTCGGCGCTGCGCACGCGAACGCGGATGCGTGTGCCCGCAGGTTCATCGCTGTGCCATGCAATCGTGCCCCACCCGGTCAACGGCTCCCAACTGTCGTATGTCGCCAGCCATTTGCCCTGGGGCGGGTTACCCAGAATGACGGAGCCGGTCATGTCGCTGTAGTTGTAGGGTCCTGCGCCTGCGCCAAGGCTGACGGTCAGATCCACCTTGTTTGTGGCGGGATCGATCCGCATCGCAGTGTTGTCACTGAGATTGGTGACCCATACCTTGCCGACCGCGTCGACCGATGCGCCGGTGGGGGAGTTCCCGACCGGGATGGTGGCGATCACGCTGCCGTTGCTGGCAAGCCGAGTGACGTTTGAGTGGGAGCGGTTCGCCAGCCACACGCTGTTATCCATGACGCGCACGGCGAGGCCGGTGGGGCTGCTGACCCCTGTCGCAAAGGCGCCCTCAGTCGAACCGTCGGGGCGCAGTTTGACCACCATTCCATAGCCGTATTGGCTGTGCCAGATGTAACCGGCGCTGTCAACGCCCAAGCCGTATCCGCCAGGGACACTGATACACCTCTGATCCCCGCTCGCAGGATCGAAGCGCAAAAGTCTGCCCGAGCCGGAATCGGCCGACCACAGCACACCCTTGCTGTCAAGCAACCCGCCGTAGCCACCACAAGCTGGATAGATCGTGCGCACGATCGCCTTGGTCGTCGTGTCCAATAAATCGTGCACATGGTTGCCGTATCCACCGATCCAGACGTTGTTGTTGCGGTCGACTGCAACCGTCCGAACGTTAGTTCCATTGACGCGGACATAGTCGATGATGCACTCGTCGGCGGCGGTGCTCACACCGCCGTTACTATCCACACTGCCCGTGTTGGGCCAGGTGCGGATGTCGCCGAGCCCTTTCGACGTGTCGATCACGCCGTTCCCGTTGCGATCCACGCACTGGCCGTTTTCCCGAAGCCCGATTCGCACGACCGAACCCCGGCCACCTCCGGCCTCATCGCGGTTGCCGACCCAGACGTTGCCGTTGAGATCGACGGTCGTGCGGGAAGGATTGCGGGCCCGGCCGTCGGGCGCGGACAGGTATTCGCCGAGGATGGCGCCCGTCTCGGTATTGAGGCGCAGCACTGTACCCCGCGAAGAGGCCGCGATCCAGATAAACGGCAGGGGCATCACCTTGGGGTTGAGTTGGATCTGATTGTGCGCGGGCGTGTCATGGTTAACATTGACGAGCTGACCCTCATCGAAATCCGCATCGCTCGTGTAGATGCGGACGGCCGGGCACACCGCGCCGCAGGTGTTCGGGCCGACTCCGAACTTGACCCCTCCGCTGGCCAGTCCGTTAGGGTTAACCACCCGGGCTTCGTAGTATCCGAGGGACGCGGGCGCAGTGAACCGGATCCGGCCGGCGCTCAATACCGTGACGCCCGGCGCAGGGAGCCAGGTTCCCACCGCGCGATACTGCACCGCCGCGCCGGATTGGAAATTCTGACCCTCAACGGTCACTGATGCCGCCGGCGCCACGTCGCAATCCGGCAGCAGGCCCAGGATGACCGGCGTGAACGATGCCGTGCTTGCGGCGGAGGACACGACGCCGCCGATATCGCTTGCGGGATCAACCAAGTGGCTGTACGTGCCCCCGGTGCCGGTCGCCGTGTCCCGCATCAATTGCTCGACACCCGGCGGGGCGCCCTGCGGGGCCAAAGCGGACGCCACCGGATCGTTGCCCTGGATCGGTGACACGATGACCGCCCGACTCGCGGCAACCTGGACCGCCAGGTTCACCGCGTCCCGGTCTGCGCCGGGATCCTCTACCGGAGAGCCATTCTCCGGACCGGCATCCGCGACGGGAATGATGAGCCGCGTGTAGCCATCCCGCCAGTGATACCAGCGGGCAAGGTCGACGATAGCCGGCCCCCAGTCCAACGGATGATCCACCGTGCCGCCGGGGACGATTCCCTGCACCGTGTCGGTCGCGCAGCCCCGTT
>JAPKMS010000010.1 GCA_026645775.1 Anaerolineae bacterium | reverse complement strand
TGCAGGATCACCACCGGCGCGCGGCCCGCACCGGCCGCAAGGCCAGCCTCCAGGCGGGCGAAGTCGATCGGCCCGTTGTTGGTGACATCCGAACCAACGAGCCAGAAGCCCGCGCTCGCGCCGGCCGCGTCGGTCGGGTAGCCGAACTGGTCATAGCCATTCTGATCCAAGCTGAAGTAATCGTGGTTGCCGGGGACGGTCAGGTGGGGCCCTGTCAACGCGCCGACCGTCGCAAAGTACAGCGCAAAAGACTGCTCGGCGCTGGTGTTCACGTCGTCGACCAGGTCGCCCAGGTTGACGCTGGAAGCCGGCGGCGCCGGCAGCGCGTTGACGTGCGCAACCCAGTTTTGCAGCGCCGCCGTGTGGCTGCCCAGTCCTGGGTTCCAGGCGGACACGTGGGTGTCCGCGATCTGCACCAGAAAGGCGGGCGCCGCGGGTCCGGCGGCCACGCCGCCAGGGGCCGCCAAAATACCGCCGAACAAGAGCGCCAGAAGCAGGAGGGTTTGGTTGTTGCGGAACATCAGTTTGCTAAACTCCAACAGTGTGACTCAGCACACGGTGGGTCCCCCGCCTGCCCCCGCGTGCTCCGGCGTGCCGCCAGATAACCTGTTAGCGCCCTGGCGGCACACCTCGGTTGCATTTGCTACAAGAATACGCGATAATGTAACTTTAGTTAGCGCACGGGGGCAAAAAAAGACCGCCGGCTGCGCCCTGGCTGCCAGCATCCGCTGGCGGACCTGCGCAAGATACCGTCGCTGTAGCGCTACACGCTCCGCAATGGTGTACATCGGGGCCTCCTAGTGCATTATAATGTATGATACATCCTCATACATGATCCGTCAAAACTAGAGGACGTTGAGCACCGGCAGCAGCAGCGGCACCAGGATCAGGAACATAAACGGCAGGAAGAAAAACCCGACCGTCGGCACCGCCAGCCGGCTGTCCAGCGCTTCCGCCTCCCGCAGCGCGCGGTCCTTGTACTCCACGATCAGGGTGTGGGCCAGGCTCGACATCAGCTCGGGGCCGGCGGCGCCCGTCTTGGCTGCCATATCGATCTGGGCCACGAAGGCGCGCAGCGCGGGCAGGGGGTAACGTCCGGCGATGTCCACCAGCAGGCCCGACACCTTGCCGCGGCCGAACAACGGCCGCCCGCTGACGCTGCTTTCCTGAATGGCGATTTTCAGGATGGCCGCCAACGGGCCGCCCAACTCGGCCGCCCGCTCCAGCGCCCGATCCGGCGGGTTATTGGCGGCCATCTCGGCCGCCAGCATGGCGGAGAGATCCGGCAGCGTGTTCTGGACCTGCCGCTTCACTTTTTCGGCGGCGCTGCGCTGGCGGACAAACGGCAGCAGGAACCCGATCACCGGCGCAACGAGCAGCAGCGGCTGCTGAGCCAGCAGGAACAGCGCCAGGCCGGCCAGCGCGAACAGCAGAGCGACGCCGACGGTCGCGGCCGGCGACCAGACCGGACCCACCAGCGCCAGCCACCGCCGATGCAGCGCCAGGCCCAACAGGTTGCTCAGGCCGGGAAACCGCTTGACAACCCAGGCGCCCAGCCGTTCGACCGGCGTGTCAATCTCCTCAGTGGTGTACGCGCGCAGCGCCTGCGTGCCGCGCGCCGCCCAGGAGAGCTCCAGCCGGGAAAACACGCTGAGGGTAAACAGGCCCGCAAGCACGGCCAGCAGGCCGACGAGCAGCCGCTGCAGCCAGGGGCTGGCCAGCAACGCGCCCACATCAGTCATTGACAGTTCAGACATGACACGCCTCCTCCTCGTCCGGCCTGGTGGGCGCCGGCAGCAGCAGGCGATACAGCACGGCGCCGGCCAGGGTGATCAGCGCCGCCGGTAACACCAAGACCCCGGCCGCGCCGACAGACAAGCACGCCAGACCCTGGCCGAGCAAGCCCACCGCCGCGCCCCCCAGGGCCAGCAGCGGCCAGCGCGTGCGCGGCGCCGCGGCCAACGCCGCCACGCCGCCGACCGCCAGGAGCTGTAACACCTGGGCGATCAGGACGAGATAAAAGCGCGGCGTGAACGTGCTGGCCCCGGCGGCAGTCGGCAGCAACCGGGTAA
The DNA here is from genome assembly GCA_026645775.1 of Anaerolineae bacterium. GTDB lineage: Bacteria > Chloroflexota > Anaerolineae > CG2-30-64-16 > CG2-30-64-16 > MO66. The sequence continues at coordinate 6,269 of JAPKMS010000010.1, read as the reverse complement.
AGCTGGTTTGCAGCGCGCCGCTCAGGCCCGCCAGCAGCGTGAGCGCGAGAACACGATCAAGCATCTCAACCCTCCAACGCATCAGCAATCATGCTGTTCAGATAGAGATAGCCGAAGCCCATCATGGCCAACGCCACCGCCGCAATCAGCTGGGCGGTCGGGCTGGCATAACCGGTCCGAATGCTCGGGGCGGACAGCATCAGCACCAGGATGACGCCCATGATCCCCAACATCGTCAGCACGCTCTGCCGCGCGCCTTCCGCCTTCGACCCAGCCACGGCCCGCGCCTCCAGGATCGCGGACAGCTCCTCGGCCGTCGTCGCGAAGGCCCGGGTGAAGCCCGCGCCGCCGGTTTCGGTCAGGCGGCGGATCTGGTAGACGGTGAGCCCCAGCAGCGGGCTGATCCGATTAGCTTCCAGGTGCGCGGTCGCCAACACGCTGTCACCGCCGGCGCTCCACTGCGCCAGCAGCCGCTCCAGCCAGATGCGCAGCGGGCGGCCTTCCAACAGGGTGCCGGTCACCTCCTCCAGCGCCTGGCGCGGCGCGTTCGTCACCAGCAACATGCCGCCCAGGCGGCTGACGAAGGTGGGCAACTCCTGCTCGATGCCCAGCCGCACCTTGCGCACCTGGCCTTTCAGGAACTCCGCGGCCAGGATATAAGCCAGCGCCGCGCCGCCGAGCGCCGGCACGAAGGGCAGCCCCAGCGCCAGCAGGCCCACCAGCGCACCGGCGACCACGCCAATGGAGATAAACGGGCTATAGGCCGGCTGGACCAGGCCCAGGGCCGTGTTGATCTCCAGGCGCGCCTGCTCCGCCGGCGGCGCCGCCTGATAGGCGGCCAGGGCCCGGCTGCGCGTCGAGGCGCGCAGGTCCACCCGCGCCAGCACTGTGGCCACGGTGCCGGCCGCCGCGCCGGCACACAAGACGACCAGCAGCCGGGTGATCATGAGTGTGATGTCAGACATGCGCTCCTCCTCAATCGCGCTGCCGGTGCAGCGGCTGCAACTGCGCGTCGCCCGGCTGCCACAGCGGGCGGAACTTCACGTCCCCGCCCGCGATGCCGGCCACCTCCCAGACGCCGAGCGCGGTGCGCCGGCCGCCGCGCCAACCGATCTGGATCACCAGATCAAGCGCTTCGGCGAACAGCTCCTTGACGGCGGCCTGGGGGGTCTGCGTGTCGCCCCACATGATGATGCTCAGCCGCTTGACCGCATGTTCCGGGTGGCTGGCGTGGAACGTGGTCAGGCCGGCATGGTCCGACATCAGCGCCCGGAACAGCGCCAGGGCCGCGTCCCCCTTGCGCACCTCGCCGACGATCAGGTAGGCTGGCGCCAGGCGCATGGCGTCGTCAACCCCGTCCTTAACCTCATAGGGCGGCACGCTGGAGCCGGGCGGGGCGGGCCGCGCCTCCAGGGTCACCACGTTGGGATGCGGCAGCCAGATTTCCTCCGGATCCTCGATCTTCACGATCCGCTCGTCCGCCGGCACACCGTGACAGAGCGCCGAGAGCAGCGTGGTCTTGCCGGTGGAGGTGCCGCCCAGCACCAGCACGCGCAGCCGGTTGCTGACCGCTTCCAGCAGGCTGTCCACCACCGCCTCGGGGAACACGCCCCAGCGCACCAGCCGATCCGGCGTCACCGGCGCGCCCTCGAACAGGCGGAGCGCCAGCACCGGATACCCAGCGCCCGGCGCCAGCGCCGGATGGATGGCCTTGATGCGCGCGCCGCCGAAGTTGAGTTCCTGATCACGCGGCAGCTTAACATCCACCGAAGGCGTGGACTCCGAGCAGGCCCGCCCTTCGGGCGCCAGCAGCGCCTCCAGCGCGCGCCACACCTCGTCTTTGCTGGGCCGCAGGCCCAGGTCCTCGAACTTGCCGGTGCCGGCCTTGCGGCGGCCCCAGACCCGGCCATCGGCGTTGAGCGCCAGGTCGGTGAACTCGTTGGAGTTTGGCGGCAGCAACGCGTCAAGAAAGCCCAGGCCACCGACGCGGGCGATGACCTGGCTCACGATGTGCTGGATTTGCATCGACGACAGGTTGACCGCTGGGAAGCTGCGCAGCGCGTCGCGCACCGCCTGGTCGGCGCGCGTGCCCAGCTCCCGCCGGTTGCGCAGGATGCTCAGCGGCAGCCCGCCTAGCGCCCGGGTGGCCTGTTCCACCAACTGATCGATTTGCGCCGGGTTAGCTGGCGCCTGGACATTGGACCAGTTTGCCACGTGCGCCTCCTACAGCTTGATCCGCAGCGGGCCGATCTGCTTCACCTTCGCCGGCTGGCCGGCCGCCGGCGCTGCGCTGACCACCGCCGGGAACAGCAGGTTGCCCAGCGACTTCGCCGCCCGGCGCAGGCTGTCCGAGCCATAGTAAGCCGGCTCCATGCGGTTGATGGCCACCTCGACGTTCGGATCGTCGGCGACCACCGCGGCCAGGGGCGGAAAGTCCCGCCGCTCCCGCTTGCCGTAGGCGATCACTTCGTCCGGCCGCAGGGTCGTGTCGCGCACCCGGTTCAGCACCAGGTGGATCGCGCCATCCGGGATGGCGTGCTGCCCCGCCATTTTGTCCTTGACCAGGCTCACGCCTTCCAGGATCGAGCGGATGCCGGGCAGATCAGCCCGCCCGACGAGCACCAGCGTATTGGCGGCGCTCAGGGCCGCCGGCGCCAGCTCCTGGGTGGACACATCCAGCACCACCAACGCGTAGCCGGCCATCGACGCCTGAAAGGCCAGGTTGCTGAGGGAAGTTGGCCCGGTAAACGCCTCGAACCCGCCCACGTCGGTCGGCGCGCGGAAGCCGACCAGGATGTGCTGGCCGGTGCGCTTGTGGATCTGGATCGCGGCGCGCAGGCCGTCCGGGTGACTGGGCGCGGCCTGCCAGGTGAGGATGTTCGGGTCGGGTCGGATGCCGTCCAGGATCAGCGGGATGCCGTCGGGTGCGCCCAGGCCGACCAGCAGGGTCGGGATGCGCCGCTGCGTAGCCTCCAGGGCCAGCGCCAGGGCCAGCGTTGATTTGCCCACCCCGCCTTGCGGCGACCACACGGCGAGGGAGCGAAAGCCGATGGTGGCCGTGCCGCCGCGCAGCGGCGCAAAGCTGGCTGCGTTGCCGTTCTGCGCGGTCCGCCGGTTGCGCGCGGTGTCGTAGAGCACGCCGGCCAGCTCCGGCAAGTTGATCTGCTCCGGCAGCACCTGGCTGACGCAGGGCGTCTGGCGCACGGCCTCGACGTCGCTGCCGGGCAGGGTGGCGGGCGCCAGGGCGGCCACGGCGCCGCGATAGGCGGCGAAGGTCGTGCCGAACTCGGCGGGCCCGGCGAAGGTGACAAGCTCGACCAGCGCGACCTCAGAATCGTACGTCAGCTTGGCCCGCGCGTCAGCGGGATCCGTCGCGATCGCCTGGACGGCGAACCGCGCGTCGCTCGCAAAGTGCGTGTACAGCGCCTGCGCGCGGGCGGCCTGGGCGACGATCAGCAAGCGGACGGGGTCGCTGTTGTCGGGCAGCGGCGTCGGCGCGGGCGGCGCCGCCGGCAGGTTCCAATCACCGGTCATCGGTCGCCCCCTGCCGGCTCGGCGGCGGTCGGCGCCAGCAGCGCGTCCAACGCCGTGCCGGTGCTGGTATACGGCTGCGCCAGGTCCGGGGCCAGGGTGAGCGCAAATTGACCACCGGCGGCGTTGAGGGCCGCCAGCAGCTCGACCGGCACGAACGTATAGGTCGGCTCCCTGACGGCGGCTGAGCCCGCCGGTGCGGCCAGCGGGTACGTCAGCGTAATCGGCTGGGTGCTGGCTGCCAACAGCAGCACGCCCTCGCGCACCGTGCCGGATGTGCCGCTGTTGTAGGTGGCCGTTTCGGTGCTGCCGCTCGTGCTCGCGCCCGGCTTGACGCTGGCGCTAGCGGTGGCCGGCTGGTAGGGCCGCGCTTGGAAATCCGGCGACACATACAGCACGCGCAAGCCTTCCAGGACCGTCTTGGCGTACAGGGAGTTGCCTGGCAGCGTCGGATACAACTCACCGTTGGGATCCGTGCGGCTGGCCGCCGCGGGTTTGACCGGCAGGGTCGCGATCACGCCGACGGTCATGCCGGGGCGCAAGATGCCGGCCAGGCCGGTGTCGGCCTTGACCTGCAAGGCAATGCCGCGCTCGTCCGGTTGCAGGCTCACGGCCGCGCCCAGGTGGCGCAGGGTGATCGGCTCGCCCGCGAAGCGCACCACGGCCAGCGTTTGGCCGGCAAGCTGCGCGGGATCGGCGACGGCGTCAGCCGGTGCCTGGGCGGCCAGCAGCTCAACGACGCTCAGGTCGGCAGCGGTGATCGTCTGGCCCGCACCCAGATCGCGCGCGGCGACCACCACCATTTGTTGGGGCGCATCTTTGGGCCAGAGCACGGCCAGCAGGAGGAGGCCGGTGATCAGCCCGAGAGCCAGGGGAAGCGCCCAGCGGCGGTTTTTTTGTTGTTGTTGCATGGAGTGGGATCTCCTGTAGATGTGGCTGTGGCCTGCGCTTGCGCAGCGAGCTGCGCCAGCAGGAAGGTTGAATCGACGTGACGGACATCCAGGATGGCGCCCGCATCGTTGACCATGACCAACATGATTGTGGGCGTCACAAGTTGTTCGAGTGTGTCCGGCGCAAGGCCGGGAACGAAAGGTGTGCGCATGGCTTCTACCGTGTTAAAGTCACCTGCACCGTGCAGGGCGCCGCGTAATTGCCGGTTTCGTCCACCACCACCAGGCGCAGCTGATACACGCCGGGCGGCACGGTGCGCGTGTTGAAGTCCAGCAACTGGCCGCCGGTCACCGGCACGGCGTGGCGATAGAGCAGCGTCCAGTGCTGGCCGTCCGCAGAGAGTTCCATCTTCCAGTAGTCCAGCTCTGGGTGGACGGCCGTGCCGGTGACGAGCCACCAGCCAGGCCGCCCGGAGACGATCTGGGCGATGCGTACCGTCGCCTGCGGACACGCAAGCGTCGTGAACGGCACCGGCGCGGGCTGATTGCTGGTTGGCGCCGCCGCGCCGGGATTCGGCAGGGCCGGCACACTGGGCAGGGCCGGCAGTTTCGGCTGCGGATTTGGCGTCAGGCTCTGGTCCCACCACCCGTCGGTCGGCGTCGGCTGCGGCGTCTCGGTCGGCAAGGGCGCGGCGACGGAGCCTACCGGCCGGTCGAAACCACGCTCGGCGACAGCGGCCAGGATGAGCAGTAAACCGGCCAGAACCAGCACGCCCAGCACATCGCCGCGCTGCCAAATCCGTCTGAATTGCATTGTCTACGCCTCCTTTCTCACCATGTTGGCGCCACCGGCGCCGGATCGGGGCAATACCGACCGGGGCCATACACACACGAATTCGGGGGCCGTTCCGGCGTCGCCACGGGCGGCCGGGCCGCCCCTGGGCGCACCGGGACCAGCCGCGGCCGATCTGGCTTGAGCGGCGCGCCCGTCCGGGTCGGCTTGACCGGCCGGGCCGGGGGCGCGACCGCCTGCGTCGGCTGGGCTGCCGGCGCGGCCGGTTGAGCCGGCCGGGCTGTGGCTTCCGGTTGGTCCGGCTTGATCACCGGCGCGGCCGGCGCCGGCGTACGGCTGGCAGCCCGCGCCGCGCCACGACTGCCAGCGGGCGTGCTGCGCGTTTGGCTGGCCCCGTCAGGGTGGACTGGGGTGCATGACGGAGCGAGCGCGCTTTCAACGCCGGTCGCGCGCCCCCCCACCGCCGGGCCGGGAGCGGAGCGGGCCTGACTCGTCAGCCCCAGGCCTGCGACGAGAACGGCTAACACCACCGCACACACGCCGAGCAGGCGGCGGGTGGCGCGCGACGAAAGATCGAGTGCGATTGTCATGGCTTGCCCCCTTCTTATGTCAAATCAAGCCAGGCGCGACGGCACCCGGCTTTAATTCAGCGCGATCGGGCCCAACAGGGCCAGGATGTCGTTATCGGATGGCTCATGCGCGTCCAGCAGCAGCGGCTGGATGTAACACGGCTCCAGGCGCGCCCGGTCGGTCTGGTAACCCAGCTTGACCACTGCACGCGCGACCGGAATCGAGCCCATGAAGCGCCGCCAGGGCTCATCCACCAACCCCTTCGGCGAACGGGCCAGGGCCGGCAGAAGCACGTCCTGGTCTTTGCCGTTCTTGATCTGCGTGACGAACAGATTGTTGCAGGAGGCCAGGATGCCCGGCGGGATCAGAGCCGGCGACTGCGTGACCAGGTGCAGCCAGATGCCGTACTTGCGCGAGTCGCGCCACATATTAGCGAACTGATCGGCCGTCGAGGTCCCGCCCGCGTCCTCACCGCTGGCGGCGTT
>JAPKMS010000102.1 GCA_026645775.1 Anaerolineae bacterium | reverse complement strand
TGTGTAGTAGACGGCATCGCCCCGCCTGGCGCACTCAGCATTCGTCAGGGTGCGGAATTCGATGCCTTGCCGGTATAGGCGCCGATGAACGATAGCTGCCCAGTACTTGTCTTCGTCACGCGTGTAGCCGCCTCCCGGCCCGCGGTACCGCGGCTGGCGCGCGTGATCCGGGCCGTTGATTTCGATCAGTTCGCCATAACCGCCGTAACGCGAAGTTCCGTTGACCCACACGTAAATATCGAAGTGCCAGACGAAACCACGATGATCGAGCAGCGGATACTGCGGATGCAGCCGGAAGTCACGCTCCTTGAGCGTCAGCAGATGCTGCAGTTCGTCAATCAAGAACCACTCGTAGCGGGAACAGCGCTGCATCTTCTGACCACAGCGGCAAATCCGCGCCTGCGCCGGCTGTTCCCGGCGGCCGCAGACCTGGCAATACCAGGCAACGTTCTTACCGTCTGTGTCACGGGCTTTCCGCTGGCTCACGCCGCCTCCACTGCCAGGTGATCAGCGATCCACTGCCGCGCCCGCTTGAAGTCGGCAGCCGAGACCAGGCTCAAGTCCAGCGTCAGGTCGGCATCGGTCAACCCGCTGCGCTTGCTCAACCTCTCCAGCGGGGCATACTTGTCCGGATCGTGCATGAACAGCAGCAGCCACTGCGGGCTGAGCCGTCGAGTCAGAAACCCGCCGGTCGACGGGATAACCGCGACTTCCCGAATCTGAACAAAGAGGATCGTCAGCCGGCGTTGGACGTCGACCAGCCGGTCGGGGTCGAGCAGCAGGAGCGGCCGTGTCGCTGCATAGGCGGCCGTTCCCAGGCCGGTCAGCCCGAACAGAAACGCCAGGACCCCGCCGAAGATCGCCTTGCCCGCTGACCACTGTGCAGGCGGCGGTAGGATCAGCATCAACACGCCGACCACCACGAACGCCAGCGACCCCAGCGCCAGCAGCGCGTGCTTCCCCGGCGCGCCCCGGATGATCAACATGTCTGGAGCAGGACCTGCGTCTGCATCAACCATGCATCACCTCGCTGCAGCGGTCAGCATCCCGCGGTAGATCGCCGTACCGGCAGTCAGAATGGCGTGGAGGGCAGCCGCCGTCGGTCGCGTCCGCAAGGGTTCGTAGTAGATCAGCGTTCCGGCCTTGTGGGCAGCCGCAGGCCAACGTCCCTGGCCGGCCAGTTGGGCGAAGCCCGCCAGCACCGCCGGGCCAGGGCTGCCGGTCAGGACGTAGGCGTCCAACTCCGGAAAGTCCACCAGCAGATCGGCCGCGTCATTAGCCGGCCTGAGGCTGTTGAGCGACCGCCGGGGGCGGAGATAGAACTCCGGCCACGCCGGATCGGCCGCGAAGATCACCACGATGTAGGGCGTGAAGCCGCCGCTCACGAAGTTTCCGTAGTCGTAGTTCAGCACGTGGACCGGGATGCCGTCGTAGCTCCCCGCCAGCAATCCATCTGCGCGCGAGGCCGCCACCGGCGCGAACAGCTCGAACCCGGCCAGTTGGCGGCGCAGCCCCACATCGTCGACGGCCACCCAGGTCAAGCCCAGCTCCGCCGCCAGCGCGCGAAAACGGGCCTGCCGCTGGCCGCGCCACAGCCGCACGCCGAGTATCAG
>JAPKMS010000101.1 GCA_026645775.1 Anaerolineae bacterium | reverse complement strand
GGTCGCGGTCGGCGTGCTGGTCGGCTCCGGCGTCGCGGTCGGGGTCGCGGTCGGCGTGCTGGTTGGCTCCGGCGTCGCGGTCGGCGTCTCCGTCGGCGTGCTGGTCGGCTCCGGCGTGGCGGTCGGCGTCTCCGTCGGCGTGCTGGTTGGCTCCGGCGTGGCGGTCGGCGTCTCCGTCGGCGTGCTGGTTGGCTCCGGCGTAGCCGTGGGCATCTCGGTCGGCGTCGGCGTGTCGGGCGCTGGCACATTCAGATTGACCTGCCACCGGTCGCCCCGCTTGGTCCAGGTCACCGCGGTTCCCGGTGCCACGGACGTGCCATTCAAGGTCACGGGCTCTGGGGTGGCCGCATGTCCGTTAACAGTGAAGGACAACACATCGCCCGGCGAAGCGCCCTCATCCCGGCCAGAGGTAGTGGAGTCGTCGCCGTAGCAGGGCATGATGCCGTACCAGCCGGCGTGATTGACGGTGAACTGGGCGCACTGCACGCCCTGGGGATCGAAGGCTGCGATGACAGCACCAACAGGCAGGGGCGCGCCCTGATAGGAGCTTTCGAGGCTGTAGAAATCCACCCAGGTGTTGGTGGGGATGACACCATTGCCCCGGACGATGCCCAGAGCCAGCATCCATAGCAGGGCCGCCAGGCCCCCGATCCCCAGTGCTCTGCCGATGAACCGACGATCATGTGTATTCATTGGCTTTCCTACCTTCTCATTTCGGCGCTGGATCGTCCAGCCCATCCCGTTGAACAGTATGCCGCTCGCCAGATTGAGTATAGTTTCCCCAGCCTAAGGAGGCGTGATATTGAAAGTGAACCGGCCGACCTCCTGGGAGGTTGTCACCGGCTGTTCAGCAGCATCCATGCCGCGCACATGATAGTAGTAATGTGTGACAGGATCGCCGGCGGTGTCGGGATCGCTCCAGGTCATCTCGTTCCCGGCGTCAGGCGCCAGGGTGGCCCGGCGCGTGGCGCCGGGCGTCCCCGGCGCGATGTAGGGCTCCGAGCTGCGCCAGACTTCGTAAGTCGCGATCTGGGGGAGCTCGTGGCGCCAGCCCAAGGTCACGGGCGCGCCCGTTTGGGCGATGCTCACGGGCAGCACGGCCGCGACGTGCAGGTCCACCTGCCATAGCGTGCCGTGACCGAGCCACGCCACCGCCGTGCCTGGTGGGACCGACGCGCCGTTCTTCGAGATCGCTTCGGTCAGCGCGGCCCGGCCGTTGATCGCAAAGCTGAGCACGTCTCCCGACACGGCCCCCTCGTCGATGGCCGTGTGCGGGTCATCGCCGTAGCAGGGCATGAGGCCGTACCAGCCTGATTTCGTCACAGTGAACTCGCCGCATTGCACGCCCTGCGGATCGAAGACGGCGATCACGGCGCCGACCGGTACCGGTTGGCCGTCGAGCGTGCTGGCGGTGCTGTAGATGTCCACCCACGCGTTCGTCGGCGTCACGCCATCCGCCTGAGCGCTGCACGCAGCCAGCGGCGAGGATAAGCCCGACACTGCAAGGCTTACGCTCAAGAGAAGCGTGACCCAACGCAGCAAGGCGCGCCCGCTGCACAGCCCCTGCGCTCTGAAAATCATTGTATCCACAAAGACACACGAAAACACACTAAGAAAAAACCTTCGTGGCCCTTCGTGGCCCTTGGTGGATCGGTTCTCATGGGTTATGACGTGGCACGCGGCATGGGCATCTGCTCTGAGAACAGCGGACGCAGATTGACCTGATTGCCCTGATGCGGGCTCAGTCCGCGCGCTTTCTCCCTGCGCTTCCGGATTCAAGGCTTTCGCCGGTGGGGCCGCCAAACCGCCTAAAGGCTCGATTCCGGCCAGGATGGGCCCAGTCTGCGCAGGCAGACTTCGCAATGGTTGCCGCGACCTCGGTCGCCCGGTCTTCCTTCTCATTCCGAGTTCTCCCGGCCCAGAATCACCGGCAGCCATTGCCGCAATGGCGGGTGCGCCGCAGGCGTTTCTTCCTGCTCCACGTCCGTCACCGGGGCCTCCTGCGGCTCCGGCGCCGCTGTCCGAGTCTCCCATTCTTGCAAGATCAGCGGGAGATACAGCCGCTGCAGGTCCTCCATCGGGCCCAGGGGCAGCCACCGCCGCGCCCGATCGCCCGTCCACCCGGCCACGCCGAGCGTCTGCCCATCCACCATCAAACGGATGACATCGCCGGGCTGCGCCCTTCATCGAGCGGCGTGCTGGGGTCGTCGCCGTAGCAGGGCAGCAGCCCATACTGCCCGGCGCGCGTCACCAGGGTGGCGCCACAAACCACACCCCCCGGATCAATGGCCGTGACTAAGGTGTTCGCGGCCAGGGGCGCACCGGGCGCATCCGGCCAGACCGCGGAACCATAAAAGTCCTGCCAGGTGTTGGTGGGACTGACACCGGCCGCGCGTTCGGCCTGGCGGAGTTGGGCCAGGCGTTCGGCCGGCGCTGTGCCGACCTCGGTTTCGATGATCGGCGCCGTGAGCGTCACCGGCGTTTGACCGGCGATCGTCACGCCGCCCGTCCCGATCGTGCTGGAATATTGGAGCGTGACCGCTTCCGTGGTCTGAATCCAGTAACCGAACCGCGGCCTCATCTCGGTCAGCGTGTTGAAACTGGGATCGAGGTCAGGATAGAACGACAACGCTCCCTGATCGAAGCCCTGCACGGCCAGGTATTGCCCCTCGATGCCGGCCAACGCTTGTGTTACGAGGAGAGACGTGCGCGGCAGGTAGGAGACCAGATTCCAGTTCGCGGCTAACTCAAGCGGCGCGTCCTCGGCCAGCGTCTGACCCACGATGCGCCAGGTGGGTGACACGCCTTCGTTCGCTTTGATCCAATACCCGTGCTCGGCGTCCGCCTCGTGCAGGGTGTTGATCTCAGGCGGCAGATGCGGGTAGTAGGAGAGCCCGGCCTCATCGTAGCCCTGAATCACAAAGTACGTGCCGCTGATAGGCCGCTGGACGACGGTGATGTCGGGATTGATAGGGCTGACATAGCTGGACATCAGATTCCACGACTCGACCAGGGGCACGTCCAGGACGGAGATCGTTTGCTGCGCATCGGCCGGCGCGGCGCACAGCGCCTGAACTGCGGCGCCTGTGCCGTCATCGTTGATGGCGATGGTAAGTTCGGTGTCGCCTTGTGTCTCCACAGCCCAGGCGACGGTCAGGTCTTCCGACCCGCCCGCGTTGAGCGGCTGCGCAGTGACGGCAACGCCGATGAGCGTGTCGCCGGCGTAGAATGCGACCGGCAGGCCGGCGGGAATTGCGTTGCCGCCGGTGTTGCTCACGCGCGCGGTGAGGACGATCGGGCTGCCGGCCCCAATCGCTGTTTCAGCGTTGATAAGGGCCGCAGTCAGATCGGCAGCTCGGCAGGTCAACTCGATATAGTGCGGCCCAAAGGTGGCGGTATTGCCCGCCGGATCCACGGCGTTGACCCAGAGAGCGTACTCGCCGGCCGGGCTCGGCGGCAGATCATACCACCAGGCGCCGCTGTCATCGCGACCGACGAAGCGGGTTTGCATGTCGCCTGCAGGCGTGCGGACCATCGCATACAGTGTGCCCACGCCGCCGCCGTCAGTCACAGTCCCCGAGATGATGGTCAGAGGCGGCCGGTTCGGCAGGGCTTCCAGCTCGGTGATCGCCCCCGTGACGGTGATGACCGGTGCGACGTTGTCCAGCCGCAAGGTGAGGTCTTGGGCAGAGTTGGTAGAGTTAGCAACTTTCGCAAAGTTGCTAACTCTGCTCCCTTCGCTCCAACCACCGACAAGATCAACAGCGCGAATGCTGACAGTCTGCGTGACATCGTCTTGCCCACCCGGCTGGATCACGATATGCGACCACTGGCCGTCCTGCCCGCCCTCCAACTGCATATTGGCCCAGGCGCAGTCAGTGTCGCTGGGCTCGCCCTCCGATCGCAGGCACACCTCTACCTGGCCGGCCGCGTGGTTGTCGTGCGTCTGACCGGAGAAACTCAAGCGCGTGCCGCTTACCACCGTGTCGCTGTAGGTTTGGGTGGTTTCCACGCTGAAGGTGACGGTGGGCGGCTCGGTATCCACAATGAACGCCTGCCAGCCGGACCAATCGCTGGTCAGGCCGTGGTTGTCAGTTGCTCGCAGGCGGACCAGGAACTGGTCACCGTCCGCAGGCGCCGCGCCGCCGTTGGCGGCCGTGGTGTTCCAAAGGCAGGCCCACTGCCCGTCAGCAGGCGTGTCATCCGGGCAGAGGGTCTGGTGGGTGCCTCCGGCCGGCGCCTGCGCCTCCAGGGTGATGAGGGGCACCGTGGAAGCGTCGCTAACGGAGCCGATGAGGATGTTGTCACCCGCCCCGATCAAGCCTTCGGGCTGGGTGATGCTCAGGTTGCCCGGCGGCTCGTTGTCCACCGGGTGATCGGCCCAGAGCCAGTCCAGTGGGTTGCCCAGAGGGCCGTGGGCATCGTCGTAAATGATCGTCTGGACCGCAGCCCAATCGTGACAGCCGCCGAGATGGCCGGCGACATTCACGAGGCCGGAGAAGGTGACGCTGCCGGTTGTTTCCGGCGGGATTTCGCCCACCGCTACCGTCAATGTCCCGCTGATCGCGCCGAGTAGGTCTATGCCGCAGAGGCCGGTCGCTTGCAGGGTCACGCCGGTGGCAGTTTCGGTCCCGTGATTGGCGTAGCTCACCGTGTAGTTGACGGTGTCGCCATCGCCCACCGGCGGATGGTCGACGTCCATGAACGCGAAGGTTTCGCTCAGACTGATGGGTCGGCTGGGGTCGGTCAGAATCTCGGTCAGCCAGAACAGGTCGCTGCTCATCAATCCGTAGGTGGCGCCTACGGGATCTGCCGCCAGTTCGAAGCGGAGGTCGCTGTCCTCGTAAGCCGGCAGCACGCCGATCGAGTTGTTGGGGCAGAGCCCGGGCCCAAGGCTCGGCCACGAGTAAACGTGCAGCCACTCGAGCGCCTGCTCGGCCCCGGCGTACAGGGTCGTCTCGACGACATCCGGGCTGTTCAGCGAGTTGCCCGCCGGCATCGTCGCCCAGAGGCGCATAGCGCCCTCATCGGTTGCGAAGGCGTAAAGCACCAATGGGGTCGTTGCCGGGTTGTCGATGCCGATCAGGTCGAAGGGGATGTACAGGTCGGTCGTGCCGCCGTTCAGGCCGGTGTCGAAGCGGTACTGGCCCTCCCTAAGGTTGGTGCTGTGCCAGCCGTGCTCCCAGTGCCATAGCGTGGCAAGATTCGAATCCTGCACCCAGATGAAGGCCCGCGCGCCCGGGATGTTGAGGACGATATCCTGGGTGTCCGAATACGGGTTGTACGCGGTCGTCGGGACCGTTGGATCGGTGAGGGTATCCATGTAGATGAACAGGTCGCCGTTGTAGTCCCAGTTCGCGCCCGTCCAGGCCAGCCGCAGCGCCTCAGAGTCCCAGGTGACGTAGAAGTTTTGCGGGGCGTTAAGGCTGACACCGTCCGGGACCGCCTCGGCCATGCGGCGGTCGAGGCCGATGGCCGAGCAGCCGGACTCCATCCAGCCACGGTAGATGCCCCCACCCCCGGCCCCTCCCCCGGCTGCGGAAGAGGGAAAAGCGATGATGTCCGGCGTCAGCGGCGTGTCCACATAGACCGGCCCCCAATCGTCCACCTGCGTGTTGCCATCCTTGAAGACGCTGGTGACAGAGGGCTCGATCCGCTGGGCATCGAACGCGGCCAGGTAAGTGGACGAAAGCGGCCCGTCGGGCGGCACGATTGCCGGGATTTGCAGGGTTTGAGTGGCCGTCTTCACCGCCCAGAGCACGTTGTAGTTTAACAGCTTGTCGGGCGGCTCGCTGGCTTGCCAGGCCAGGTCAAGCGTGGCCGGGATCTGCCGCAGCGTCGTGCCGGCGGGGACTTCGCCGCCCCCGGCCGCGTCGCTGGTCAGGGTCAAGGTGATGGGGTTGGGCACATCCAGGTCCACGGTGACGGCATGGGCGATCGTCGTGCTCCACGCTGCGCGGTCAGAGGCGCGCACCGAGACGTTATAATGCGCGCTGTCCGGCTCCTCGCCCAGGTACCACTCGTAGCGCCAATCCGATCCCTGCAGCGACGCCTCGGCCCAGTCGCCGCCGTCCACGCTGACCTCCACGCGCTTCAAACCGGTGCCGGGGGGCGCGTCGGAGGCTTGGCCGGAGAGGGCCACGCGGCCGTAGGAGATGCGCTGCTGCCGGTTGAGCGCGATCGGCCAGGTGGGCGCCAGCGGCGGAAGCGAATCCACCTGCACGGAGTTGCTCAGTGAAGAAGCCATGGATCCAGTACATGGGGTGACGCGAGAGCTCAGGTTGTGACTGCCTTGGGTGGCGATCCAGGCCTGCGTCCACTGGGTGGTGGTGATGTTGCCGGTGCAGAGCGTATCGATGTTCTTCGTGCCGACCAGCGTCGTGCCATCATAGATCTGCACCAGCTTGATACGGTCTCGCGCATAAGCCTTCGCTTCAACGTTCGTGCTACCCGTGGCGGTGAGGATGGCCTGATGCACCGGGGTCAGCACGAGGGTGTAAGCGACGGGGATCACCGAAAATGCTTCATCCACATCGGCCACCTGGCTGGTGCAGCGGCCGTAGGCATCACAGGCCTGCATGAAGTTCTCGGTCGCCAGACCGGGCACGGTGCAGGTGGCGGTGCGTTCGTAGAGCCGGGTCGTGTCGCTGAAGACCTCGGCGTACCACGGGGAGACCTCGTGGTAGAAGGTGTTGGTGATGGTCGTGGACGTCGGCGCCACGGTATCGCACGGGCAATCGAAGTTGTACGCCGGATACGACACGGAGAGGGCCACCAAATTGAAGTCCCGGGCCCAGCAGGTGTAGGTGGTCTTGACCGTGAAGGCGTTCTTGCCCGCAACGTCGACGGTTTCCCTTTTCTCCTTGATGGTCAGCGCCACCGTCGGCGCGGCCGTATCGATTTCCCCGGTCCAGGCCGGCCAATCGGTGCGGCGGGCGGAGTTGCCGAAGACGTCGGCCGGGCGGAGATTGAGTTGATAGAGCCCATCCAACCCCTCTGGCACGCTGTACCGCCACCCGGTGGAGATTATCCCCTGACCTGAATTGTCCAGCGCGGCGTCGGCGTACACGCTGCGCACCTCCGCGGGCGAGAGCGCCCGGTCGTAGACGGTCACTTCGTCCAGTTTGCCCGTGTTCTGGCCCAAGCTGAAGCCGCCATTCGGGTCCGGGCGCACATTCGTGTGGAATGTCTTTACAGGCTGCCCGTTGATGAACAGCGTCCCGTCTCCCGCTTCTGTGATCACCACCATCAGGTGGTACCAGCGGTCGTCGGGGAAGACCTCCGCACCAGTGCATTGATTTCCCACCTGGGGATCGGAATAGCAGAAGGATGAACCGTACCAGCGGAGGAGCCGGTTGCGGTGATCCCCACCGGCTGCGTCGAAGGCGAGGATCGCGCTCACTTGATCGCTATCGGCTTTCGGATAGACCCAGGCGCCAAAGGAGAAGCCGTGGTCGCCGGTGATGTTTTGGGAAACGAAGTCGGCGACCAGGGAATCGTCATCGCCGAAGTCCGCGGCCGTGCCCCAGATGCCGCCAGCGTTTGCGGTCGGGCAGGCCGCGCCGGCGCAGGTGGCCGCGCCCAGCCCGGTGTCACTGGCGAAGCGCGTCGCGCCCGCCGGGTCATCGAGGTGGAACACGGCGACGGTCCCGCTCAGGCTCGCCATCGCGGCCGGGAGGAGGCCCACCCGCAGCCCGGCCACGCCGATGCTGATGACACCCGTCTCGGTGATCCGGCCGGTGAGTTGTAGAGTCGAGGTGATGGTGATGGAATACGGACCGGAGACAGGGTCGAGGCTGGCCTCGGGCGGCGCGGCGTCCACGCCGAGCGTGACCAGGGTGGTGAAGTCCGTGGTGTTATCCACCTGATCCGCGGCCTGCGCGGTGAGGGTGTACGTGCCGGTGGGATCGGCGGCCAGCAGGCGGTAATCCGCCGTCCAGGCGCCGCCGTTCAGCGTCGCAGCCTGAGGCTTCAGGGTGTCAGTCACTGGATCGGTGTCGGTCAGCTTGAGCAGCACGCTCTGCGTGCCGCTGCCGGGGCTGCCGGCCACCGGCGGATCGTCCGCGGTGGCGCTCAAGCCGACAAGCCAGGCCGTCTCGGAGCTGGCATTGCGCTGCGCGGGCAGGATCTGTCCCGCCGCGATAGCCGTGCCGAGCTGCGGCGGCGTGTCATCCACCAGCAGGGTGTGGGCCTGGGTCGGGGTCTCGCGGTTGCCCACGTCGTCGGTCGCGCGGAATTGCAGCAGATAGCGCCCTTCGCCGTTTGTCGGCTCGAAGGTCGGGCACCAGGCTGCGCTGGCCTGGGCATCCTGGCAGGCCGCCGCGGACTCCCAGGCGTAAGATCCCCCGCCATCCGTGCTGGCGCCCATCTCGACCAACGTCACTGGCGTCGTGGCGTCCGCGGCTTTGACGAGCAGCACGGCGTCGCGATTGGGCCGATAGGTTTCGTCCGAGACCAGGGTGGAACCGGGCGCATCGGCGTCCACTGTGACCTCGGTGATCTGGCGTTCCTCTACCCATTTGGCCTGCAGGCGGAACAGATCGCGCACCTCGCGCGGCGAGAGCGCGCGGGTGTAGAGCGTGGCGTGGTCCAACCGGCCGTTGGCGGGGTTGGCGGACGCGTTCCAGGGCGCGATGCCCACGCGCAACGGGTTGGTGTTGGCCTTGATGGCCTTGCTGCCGGCCGAGATGCGGCCGGCCTCATTGCCGTTGATGTAGCCGACCATGTCGCCGCCGCGTTTCCAGGTGACGGCCAGGTGCGTCCAGTAGTCTGCGTTGATCTGACCCCATTCGGCGGCGTAACGCGTCCCGTCCGTGTTCCAGATTTCGGGATACAGCTTGCCATCCTGGATGCCCAGGACGTACCCGTCGCTATAGGTGGACTTGCCGATGAGCTTTTGGTCCACATCGGCCTTGGTCAGCTTCACCCAGACCGCCAGGGTCAGATCGTCGCCGGGGTTCAGCCGGGCGCTGTGCGGCACTTCGATGGCATCGTTGACGCCGTCGAAATCAGCGGCCAGGCCAATCTGGCCCTTCACACCTGCCTTAGGGCAATGGTTCCCAGAGCAAGCGCCGTTGTGGCCGTCCCCGGTGGCGTCTTCGAAGGTCGTCGCGCCTTCGCTTTCGTCCAGGCGCAAGAGCAGCTCGGGCGCGGCGCGGTACAGCGTTTGCACCTGGGCCGCGGTCAGGGCACGACGATAGAGCGTTACCTCATCCAGGCTGCCATCCAGGGTTTCGGTGGCATGGCTCAGTCGCACGGTCTCGCCAGCAGTCAGCGTGCTGGTGACAGTCCGGGTCGCGACCTCGGCGCCGTCCAGGTAGAGGCGCATGGCCTGACCGTCATACGTCCCGGCCACGTGGTACCAAACGTCGGTTTGCAGCGTTGCGCCGGGTTGGAGGCTGTGAATAGCCCCGTCCGTGTCTTTCAGGTAGAAGTGGAGGTCGTTGTTCTGATAGCGCAGCACGGCCTTCTCGTCCCCGACGGTGACGAGACGCATGACGTCGGCCGGCAGGCTATTGAGCTTTACCCAGGTAGCCAGGGTGAGGTTTTGGACGTCGCCGGTGTTGGCGTCGTCGACGGTCACGGTGTCGTTCGCACCGTCGAAGCGCACGGCCAGCTCCTGGCGGCCCGGCACGCCCGCGGTGGGGCAGGCTGCGCCCGAGCAGGCGCCGTTGCGCTGGCCGAGCGCGTCGACGAACTGGGTCGCGCCGGGCGCGTCGTCCAGCGGCAGGCGCAGGACGACCGCACCGGCGTCGTACAGATCCTGGACGTCCGTGGCGGCCAGCGCGCGGGGGTAGATGGCAACCTCGTCAATCTTGCCCTGGAAGGGGGTCGCGTCGGTGGTCGCGTACCAGATCAGGTCGGCCTTGTCCCCCCAACGGCTCTCGAAGTGACTGACGGTCTCGTAGGGGCTGGCCGACATCGCCGGGATCGTGACCGTGCCCATGTCGTCGTCTTGCGCGTCGTCGTCGAAACAAGAACCATAGCCAAAGCACTCGCCTTCGTCGTTCTCGATCAGCCAAAGGGTCGCGTCGCTGCCGAAGGTCCGGGTGACGTTGAGCGTGACGTAGTCGTCCTCCCGCAGGCCATCCCCGGCCCAGATCTGCTGCCAGGCGCCGCTACCCTCGCGGTAGCGCAGGCGGTATTCGCGGCCATTATTGAGGTTTGCGTCCTTACCTGTCTCGACGACATTCAAGGTGCGCAGCTCCAGCCGCGTGACCGCGGTGGCACGCCCGACATCGAACGCCGTGCCGTTTTCGACGGTCTGGCCCGGCGTGGCCAACTCGCCCACCTGCGCGCCGTTCACCGACAGGCGAATGGTGTCGCCATCGAAGGCAGCCGCGACGTGGTTCCAGGCGTCCCGGGTCAGCACGTCGCCGGGCGTCGTGTAGCGGGTGTCGTCGTTCAGATCCAGGCGCAGGCGGTTGCCCACGCGCAGTAGCGCGGGGTAATCGGCCGCGCCCAGGATGCCCTGCGCCTGAGGCAGGGGCGACGGTGACACCATAACATCCACCACCTGATCGTGAGGAGTAATGTTCGCGGTCTTCCGGTGCTCGACCTTCAAGGTGTGGATGCCGGGCTGGATGTACTGGCTGAAAGTCACGTGCGTGAGGGTCAGCTTGTCCCAGTCCTCGCGGATCACGTCGTCGTCGAGGTAGATGCGATAGCCCTCGTCGATGATAATCTCGAAGGTGTAGTCCCCCTCCCCGAACTCGAAGGTGCCCGTCCAGCGCTGCGAGGTGGTCTTGCCCGTGTAGACCTTCTGGTAAAGATGCCAGGGATCGCACCTGCGCTCCACCAGATAGGCGAAGTTGGTGCTGGCGAAGTACTCCCCCAGGAAGGGACAGGCCGAGAGGGACGGCGTACCCTCCGGGTAGACCCAGGCCGACAGGGTGAAGCCGTCATCTTTATTGCTCAAATCCAGCACCGGTGAGGCCGGGACGGCCACGTAGTCGCCGCCGTCGAGATGCACCGCGTTGCCGTTCATCCCCGGCTGGCCTGAGGCCGGACAGCGGCTGCCGGTGCAGGCAGCGTCGTTGTGGAAGCCGGAATCGTCCTCGAAGGTGGTGGCGCCGCTGTTCTCATCGAACGGCATGTGGAAGATGGGGCTATCGTAGAGTTCGGCGATCTCCTGGGAGGAGAACGCCTTAGGATAGAGCGCCACCTCATCGAGCAGCCCGTCGAAGGACGCGCTGCCCGAGTCGCTCAGCCGCAAGCCATCGCTTCCACTCACCTTACCGGACACCGCCAGGCTGCCAATCTGGACGCCGTTGCGGTAGAGGCGCATGACGCTGCCGTCGTAGGTTCCGGCCACAAACTGCCACTCGCCGGCGGTCAGGGCATCGTTCACGCGCACGCCCTTCAGGCTGCCGTCGATCTTCATGTAGAAGTGCAGCTGCCCCGGCCCGCCCGCCCCCGAGCCATCGTAGCGCAGCACGGCCTTTTCGCCGCCGAGGGAGACAAAGCGCATCACGCGCGCGGGCAGTGCGTCGGGATAGACCCACGCGGCGATCGTCAGCACTTGCGGGTTGTCGGTGTTGGCGTGCTCCACCGTGACCAGGTCGTTGATGCCGTCGAAATGCAGAGCGTAGCCGGAGCGCCCCGCTTCCCCGGCAACCGGACACCGGCCCGCGCCGCTGTCGCATGCGCCCTCGCGGGGCGGCTGCGCGCCGGAGCTGTCCTGAAAGGTCGTC
>JAPKMS010000100.1 GCA_026645775.1 Anaerolineae bacterium | reverse complement strand
TCGCGGTGGAAACCCTGGGCGCCAAGACGATCGCCGTGATGCACGACAACCAGGACTACGGCAAGGGCGTGGCTGTAGACGCCATCAAGTTCCTGCAGCCTTACGTCGATGCCGGCCAGGTCAAGGTCGTGTACTACGATGCGGTGACACCCGGTGAGAGCGACTACTCCGCGGTCGTCAGCCAGATCAAGGCCCTCAACCCGGATGTGTGGTTCTATACCGCTTATTACTCTGAGGCGGCTCTGCTGCTCAAGCAAGGCCGCGAAGCGGGTGTGACCAGCATCTTCATCGGCAACAACTCGGTCCCGACCCCCGAGTTCGAAAAGATCGCCGGGGCGAAGGTTATCGCTGGCTCCATCCATCTGAATGAGCCCATGCCCCAGTTTTTGAGCTTCCCGGAATCGAAGGCGTTCCTGGATGCCTACAAGGCGAAGTACAATGAGCTGCCCGGGTCGATCTGGGCCGTCTACGCCGGTGACGCGCTCAATGCACTGGTTGCCGCCATCGGGAAGGCCGGCAGCGCCGATCCCGACAAAGTGGCCGCCGCCATGCGCAGCATGACCGACGCCACCGGCATCACCGGCCCGCTCTTGTTCACCGAGCGCGGCGACCGGAAAGACATCCCCTACTATGCGTATGTCTATAACGACCAGGGTGTCCTGGAGCTCTACAAGAAATAACTTGCTGTTGCCGATTCAGATAATCTTCTAACCACGAGGAGCACCTTCTCCTATGTCACCAAAGGGGAGGGTGTTCCTCTGTAGAGGGGATACCCCATTCATACAAACCGGGTTTCTCCGAGAAACCCGGTTTGTATAGAGGATACAACCCGTGGAGATGTTTTTCGAGCAGTTGATTAATGGTCTAACCATTGGCTCTTTCTACGCGTTGGTCGCCATGGGCTACACCATGGTCTACGGCGTCATGAAACTGATCAATTTCGCCCACGGCGACCTCTTCACCCTGGGCGCGTACGTGGGCTATACCATCCTGGTGATCGGCTCTGGGTGGGCTTCCGCCACGTTTGGCGTGTGGGGCGGGGTAATCGTCGCGCTCGTGGGGGCGATGATCAGTATTGGCCTGGCCGGGCTGGTGCTGGAAAAAGTGGCCTACAACCCGGTCTATAAGGCCGGGCGTCTGCCTCTGGTCGTATCCGCCCTGGGCGCCTCGATTTTTCTCTCGAATGGGATCATGGCCGCCTGGGGCCCCCGCTACCAGGCTTACCCGCAGGCGGGGATCCCAACCGGCAACCTGCTCCTCTTCGGTGATGTCCGGGTCACCTATGTCAAGCTTGCCACGATCCTGGTGTCTTTGACATTGATGGCGCTGATGTACTATGTCATCGAAAAGACCACCTTCGGGGCTGCCGTTCGGGCATCGGCGCTGGACAAAGACACCGCCACCTTGATGGGCATTGATTTCAAGAAGATTATCCGCTTTGTCTTTTTCGTCGGCCCGGCGCTGGGCGCCCTGGCCGGCGTTTTTGCGGGTTTGAACTACTCGCGGATCATCTTCAATCTGGGCTGGGTATACGGCCTCAAGGCGTTTACGGCCAGCATCTTGGGCGGCATCGGCAACATCCCGGGGGCCATGCTCGGCGGGCTGCTGCTCGGTTTGATGGAAGCGCTCTTCGAGGGGTACGTTTCGGGGGCCTGGAAAAACGTGTTTGTGTTCGTGATCCTGATCGTGATTCTCATCGTGCGGCCGACCGGCCTGATCGGCGAGAAGATCGCAGAGAAGGTATAGCGCATGAGCGATATTACCCGCACGATTACCCAGCGCATCAACGATTTCCAATCCGGCAGAGGCGCGCGCCTCAAGGACAAGCGCCAGCAGCGGATATTGCTCATCGTCCTGATCGGCTTGATGCTGGCGTTCCCTTACCTGCCGTTCATCTCCAACTACTGGATTGACGTTGGCTTTTACGTGGGGATCTATGTCCTGCTCGGTTTGAGCCTGAACATCGTGCTGGGCGAAGTCGGCCTGTTTAACCTGGGCCAGGCAGGCTTTTACGCCATCGGCGCCTACACGACAGGCATTCTCTACACCCAGTTGCATGTCCCGATCCTGCTCCTGCTGCCGATCAGCGCCCTGGTCGCCGGCGGGTTTGCCTACCTGGTCACCGCCCGCATTATTCACCTCAAGGGCGACTACCTATGTATTGTAACGATCGGCATCGGTGAGATCATCCGTATCGTCGCCAACAATAACCCCTTTGGCCTGACGAACGGGCCCAACGGCATCACCGGCATCGGCAACCCGGATTTCGGGCTGTTCTCGGTCAGGACTCCCACCCAGTTCTTCTACTACGTGTGGATCATTGTGGGTCTCGTCATTGTGGGGCTGATCAACCTGCAAAGGTCGCGGATCGGCCGGGCCTGGAACTACATCCGGGAAGACGAGATTGCCGCCGAGGCCAATGGCATCGACGTCCGCCACTATAAACTGGTCGCCTTTCTGCTCGGCACGGCGCTGGCCGGTGTGGCGGGGAATGTTTACGGCTCGAAGATGATGATCATCTCACCCGATAACTTTACGTTCATGGAGTCCTGTCTGATCTTCGTGATCGTGTTATTGGGCGGCCTGGGTTCGATCCCGGGCAACGTTCTTGGCGCAGCAATCATTGTCGTTTTTCCGGAAATCTTCAGGCAATTCGCCAGCTACCGGCTGCTCTTCTTCGGTGCGGCCATGGTCGTGATGATGGTGTTCCGCCCGGGCGGCATTTGGCCCCGCCGGCGAGAGAAGGCCGGGTTTGGCGGCCTGGGTATCGCCAACCTGCCAGCCGATGAGAACCAGTACATCGAGGCCATCGCAGCGCGGGGCCCGGCCGCCCCGGCCCAGGCTGCCCGCCCGGCTGCCGTTCCGCCGGGTGAGAAGCGCAAGGTCTTGGAGACGCAGCAGGTCACCATCCACTTTGGGGGGCTGGTCGCGGTCAATAAGTTCGATCTCAATGTGCGGGAAGGCGAGATCACCTCCCTGATCGGCCCAAACGGCGCCGGTAAGACCACCCTGTTCAACGGCATCACCGGTATTTACCCCCCGTCTAAAGGCCGCATCCTCTTCATGGGTGAGGACATCACCGCGCTCAAGCCGCACCAGATTGTCCCCAAGGGCATCGCCCGCACCTTCCAAAACATCCGCCTGTTCCCATCGCTGACCTGCATCGAAAATGTCATGTCCAGC
>JAPKMS010000099.1 GCA_026645775.1 Anaerolineae bacterium | reverse complement strand
GGTCGCCGACTCCTGCGTCAGGAGCTCGGTGCGGAAGAACCCGGGGTTGACAACGGTGGCGTGGATGTTGAACGGTGCAACCTCGGCCGCCAGCGCCTCCATCCACCCCTCGAGGCCGAACTTGGCGGCGCAGTAGGCCGAATTGAACTCGAAGCCCATGAGGCTCGCGCCCGACGAGATCGCGATGATGTGGCCGGAGCGCTGCCGGCGCATGACCGGCAGGACGGCGCGGGTGACGTTCATCGGGCCAATGAGGCCGGTCGCCAACTGCCGCTCGATCTGCTCCGGGGTTAACTCCTCAAAGTAACCCCCGTAGAAGTTGGCGGCATTGTTGACCAACACGTCAATGCGCCCGAAACGATCCACGGCGGCCTGCACGGCCGCCTCGGCATCAGCCTGGCTGGTCACGTCCAGCTTGACGACCAGCAGGTTCTCCGCCTGACCCACAGCCTGCGCCACAGCGTCGGGTTTACGCCCCGTGGCGACAACCGCGTGACCGGCGGCAAGCGCTGCCCTGGCAAAATCCACCCCCATGCCGCGGCCTGCGCCGGTGATCAACCAGACTTGACTCATGATGATCTCCTTTCCCTAAGAACGATTACCGACCACGGTGATCTGTGACATGGCCTGGGCGATGTCGCTGAGATGAGTTGAGGTTAGTTCAACTTGGCCCGGAGCGCCTCCGGTGTGAAGCGGGGATTGCGGCTGCGGATGTCGGAGCTAGCGATCATCTCCTGCTTGTCGCCGATAGGCGCGTCACCGTAGGTCATCCGCATGCAGCCCAGCCCCAGGGCCGAGACCCCAGGTGGGGTTGCCGAGTTTGCGCGTCTGCATTTTTTTGCACCCCCGTCTCCCGAATAGAAATCCAGCCTGTTGGCCAGAAGTTGAGATACGTTCCACTCCAGTGGAGTATTTTATCACCTTGGACACGTAAAGTGCTATAATGATCTTTGAAGATCGTTGTACAATTCTGGCAACGCTATGCCGATGTAGAGCCATCAGCGTCAGGGGGCTCGTTGGGCGCATGCTTGTTGGACACCGTGGTGCGGTTTGTCAGGCCCTTGGGCGCCCTTGCCGAAGCGCCCTTCCTCTGAGGGTCCCTGATCGCGACACCTTGCGTTCAAATCGCAGGGCTTGGCATACTGGAGGGCAATAATGGCTGATGGGCAGACCAAGGGCCAGGTAGAGTCCAGGATTGCAGCGCTGACCGGCACGTTTGTGCGGGAACAGCTGGGGCGGGGTCCCAAGGAGGTGCGCGCCTGGATCATCGAAGACATGATCCTCATCCGTCTCAAGGGCGTGCTGACCCCGGCCGAGGAAAAGCTGAAGTCAGACTCGAACGGACGATACATGCTGAAGCAGATGCGCATGCGCTTGATTGAGACGAGTCGCAGTGTTCTGGAAGAGGCAATCCAGGCTCTGACCGGCGTGTCCACCATCAGCCTGCACGCTGATCTGAGCATTCGCACAGGCGAGCAGGTTCTTGTCTTGACCCTGGCTGAGGACCTGGAGGCTCGCTTCCGCAAATAGCAGCGCGGAGCAGATATCCCTGTAAGAAACTGCAAGAGTTGCCGCCAGCGACCGGGCATGTCTTTTGACGGATCGCTTTCGCAATGCTAGACTGCTGGCGCTAATCGAATAACCACTTCACGGCAGATAGAGAGGAGGATTGGTCCCTTGCCGGGGACCAATCAGCCGCCACGTAAGCCAACACGACGCCCCGGGAGAGGGGCAGTGTTGGCTTTTTTATTTGTCCTGCCCGTGTGTGAGGGGTTCAGTTGGAGGATAATATGATAATGAGGTCGCGGATTCTGTTTGTTGCCCAGGAATTGAGTTACGAACCTCAGGGCGTCATGTCATTGGCCGCAGTGCTGAAGCAGGCCGGGCATGAGGTGGCGCTCGTCGTGGCGACCGAGGAAGATCCGGTGGCGCGGGCCGTCAGCTATCAGCCCGATATCCTGGCTTTCAGCGTCATGACCGGATCCCAGAGAGGCTACTTGGCCCTGAACCAGCGGCTGCGTGAGGCGCTGGCTGCACCGCGGCGCGCGGCCGGGAGGCGACCGGTTTTTTCGGCTTTTGGCGGGCCACATCCCACGTTTTTCCCTGAGATGATCGAAGAGGCCGGCGTCGATGGCGTCTGCCGCGGGGAGGGGGAGGGAGCGTTGCTCGATCTGGCCGACTGCCTGGCCCAGGGCGCGCTCCGCCCCGAGATGCCGAACTGGTGGCTCAAGCTGGACGGCCAGATCGTCAAGTCGCCGGTGCGGCCTCTGGTGCACGAGCTCTCAAGCCTGCCCACCCCCGACCGCGCCCTGATCTACGACCGCCATGCTCAGCTCGCGCAGAGTGCCATCAAGCATTTCATCACGTCGCGCGGCTGCCCGTTCAACTGCAGCTACTGCTTCAACCACGCCCTGCACGAGCTTTATCCGCGCGAGCGCCGGCACTACCGCCGGACCGTGGACGACGTGATCGGTGAGGTGCAGATGGTGCGTTCCCGTTGGCCGCTGGAGCATGTCGTGTTTGTGGATGACTTGTTCATCGTCGACAAGGCTTGGCTCGAAGAGTTGGCTGAGAAATGGCCGGCGGCGGTCGGCTTGCCCTTCTTCTGCAACGTGCAGGCCAGCCTGGTGGCCAGGCAGCCCGAGTTGCTGGCCCTGCTCAAGCAGGCTGGCTGCCACACGGTGAGCATGGGCATCGAATCGGCCAACGATGAGATACGCGATCAGCTACTCCGGCGCCGCATGACCCGCGAGGAGATCGTGACGGCTGGCCGCCAGGCGCGCGCCGCGGGGCTGCAAGTCACGGCCACCAATATTCTGGGGCTGCCCACCGGCACGCTCGAGGACGACTTTGCTACCATGCGCCTGAACACGGAGGCGCACATCAGCTACGCGCACGCCTTCCTTTTCCAGCCGTATCCGGGCACCGAATTGGGTCAGTATGCGCGGGACCAGGGGCTAGTACCCGGCACGCTGGATGACTTCAGTGAGATTGCCTGGGAGCACTCCGTCCTGATCTTTGAAAGTGAGGAGGCCAAGACGCGCGTCGAACACCTGCAGCGCCTGTTTGGCATCGGGGTCGAGTGGCCGTGGCTGGCGCCACTCATCCGCCGGCTGATCAATCTGCCACACAACCGCGCGACCGACTCGATCTTCTGGTGGGTGCACAAGCTGCACAAGGGTTACGCCATCTACCGCCGTGTGCATCCGATCAAGAGCGGGCCGGCCCAACTATTGAAGCTGGCCGCACAGTTCATTCGGCTCAGAGGTTGATCACGCTGAGCGAATGAGCGAAGTGCCTATTGTCTTCTGTCGCTTGGCGATGGCGACGATGTGCCGAAGGGCAGCGACATCAGGCGCAACAGATGCGCCTTCACGCGGCCGACGACAGCCAACAGTCTGTTGACCGGCGAGACGTCGGCTCCATCTCGACCTGATAGGCTTCGGCATGGAAATGCGGGGGGGGTAAGCTTGGGATCGGCAACGCGGCCAAAGGGAACACAAAGAAGTTCTTGTACGACACGCGGAGGACTCTGAACCCGTGCTGGGCGAGCCTCTGCTTCAGCTCGGCCGCCGTGTGGCGCCGCTGATGCCAGTTAAAAACACTGACCAACAGCGCGCCAAATCGGGTTTTGTTAGGGTTTCGGCTTCGCGTTCACTGCCACTGCAGTCGCACGCCTGTCGTCCTGGGTGCAGCCTGCGTCCTTTTCGGCTGCCACATCCGCCTTCTGCGACCAGGCCATGTCCCACACGACATGGCGGTCATGCCTGACCGCAAAATCATACCAGCCTAACAGTCGCGACCAGACCTCCAGTACGGCCAGCAGCACCAACGTCCAGACTAGTTGCAGCGCTTCCCATACCTCTTTCAGAGCGACCAGGCCGACGCGCCCGTGTTGGAGACTGGACACGGCATAGCCATACTTGGCGCGCAGGTACAGATGGCCCGCGTGGTTGCGACGCCGCTGTCTGACGAAATCGCTGATGTTGTCTGGACCCGTGTTGTAGACGATGGCGTCGGGCGAATAGCGCACTGACATGCCGCGTTGGATCACCAACGACTCGACGAAGGCCTCGTCCATGGCGATGTCGGGCGGGATGTGGTCGAAGACCTTACGAAAGGCGATCATCTCGCCCAGGCGGGGGATCTCCAGGCATAACTGGTGTTCCAGGCGCAGGCGCAAGTGCGTGAACAGGCCCACCATGTGATCAGGCGCGTTGACGGGCATCTTGTGTGCGCCGGTCATGCCGACGGCCGGATCGGCAAACATGCGCACGAGGTGCTCCACCGCATCCTCATGTGGCAGGGTGTCGCCGCTTTCGAGCACACAGATGTCTTCCTGCGCGTGCGCCAGGAAGACATTAACGGCTGCCGTTTTGCCCTCGCGTGTTGGCTGCACGATGAGCCTGACGCGCGGCTCGCGCGCAACGTAGGTTTCGACGATGGATACGGTACGATCCGTACAGCCGCTCGCGACGACGATGATCTCGGTGATGGCGACTTCACGCAGGTATTGATCCAACAGGGCATCAAGCAGAGGCCCGATGTTGGCCTCTTCGTTGTATGCGGTCACGCCGACGCTGCAGCGCAAGGTGGTTTGCGTAGAATTCAAACCCTTCCTCCCGAACTGATCCCTTGACTAGGGAAACCTGAGAATAACTATACAGCGATTGTATCATCCTCGCTGGGCTAAACCAAACCGGCCTGCAACGTGTGTCCTCAGTCAACCATAAACACGGTACCGGGTCATGCCGGACGAGGCGCTACTGACGGTCGAGCCGGTGCGGCGCACACGAGGTCCACCCGGCGCAGTACCCCCAGCAGGCGGCGGGGATCGTCGCGCGCCACCACGGGCAGCGGAACCACAGCGCGGCCGCTCATGCGCCGCAGCGCTGCACCGATAGTCTCGTTAGGATGGGACAATCCAAAATCGAGTCGGCTGAGGCGGAGGGTGCGTGGCAGGAAAGAGAAACTCCAGCAGAGCGGCTACACGTTGAGGCTGGTGTTCTTCTCGATGGTGCGCAGCGCAAGCAAAATCAAGGCCGAGATCACTATCAGCAACAGCGAGATGCTCAGAGCAACCCCCAGGTTGGTTTCAAAGCCATTGAAGATGACCAGTGGCATCGTTTGTGTGAAGCCTTGCAGATTGCCTGCAAAGATGATGGTCGCCCCGAATTCGCCGAAGGCGCGCGCCCAACTCAAAATCAGCCCATTAAGCATCGACCGGCCGGCAAGAGGCAGCATCACATGCCTGAAGATCTCCAATTCTGTGGCGCCATCAGTGTAGGCTGCCTCGATCAAATCCGGCCGCACGGCAGCAAAACCCAGCCGTGCGGCGCGGATATAGAGGGGCGCGGAAACAAAGGCCTGGGCAAAGATGACCGCCGCAGTCGTGAAGGGCAGGTGAATGCCGAGCGCATGCAGTGGCGCGCCGAACAGCCCGTTTCGCCCGAAGGCCAGCAGCAGCCCAATGCCTGCCACCATGGGCGGCAGGACGATGGGCAGATCGATGACGGTTTCGACCGCGGCCTTGTGGCGGAATGACCAACGCGCCAACACGTACGCCAGGGGCGTCCCGAGCAGCAGGGTGACCAGCAAGCTGATAACACTGGTGGAGATGCTCAACCGCGCAGCATCGATCACCGACGGATTCGCCAGATAGCCCGCAAAGCCGGCGTCCACGCCGCGCCACAGCAATACCCCTATCGGGATCGCCAGCAGCAGCGCGCCCAGCCCGCCAACCAGAAAGAAGCCGGCCAGGGGCCGCACCCGGTGGATCTTCTGATGGTACGCCACATCGGTGACGCCACGCAGCGCCTTCTGGTTCGGAGCCAGCCTTCCGGCAATCGTGTCCATGCGCACGGTATCTCGGATCATCTTTGCATCACTCCACAGCTTCACGCGGGATAGCCAGGCCGTCAAGGCTTTCCGGGCATGAATCCCCACTTCTTCAGGCTGGCCTGCCCGTCCGTTGAAGCCACGAACGCTGTGAAAGCAGCCGCGTGCTCCGGGTGGAGCGCTGCGGCCAGGGGCGCCACATTCAGTTGGCTGATCACATTGAGCTCGGGCGGGATGCTCACGGTTTTCAGGGCAGGCGCAGCGACGGCATCGGTGACGAACACGATGCCTGCATCGGCTTCGCCCAACTGCAGCTTGGAGACGATGGGTTTGACCCCGGCCTCATTGGACACGATGTTCGCCGTCACCTTATCCTTGAACCCCGCACCGAACTGCTTGTCCATCTTATCCAGGCTGGTCAGGGTGACCTTGCCGATGGGCGTGTCCACCACTGCAACCAGCAGCCTGACGCCGGTGTTCGCCAGGTCCTCCAGTTTCTGAATTTTGGCAGGATTCTGAGGAGGCATAACGACTACAAGCTGATTTGTCGCAAACACCTTGGCTGCGCCGGCGGCAACGGACTTGTCGGCGATGGCGTCGTCCATGTCCTTTTGGCTCGCCGTCATGAAGACATCCCCGGTGGCCCCCTGGGTCAGTTGCAGCCGCTGGGTGGGCGAGTGGCCGATTTCGATGGCGAGCTTGACGCCAGGATTCGCAGCTTCGAAGGCAGACGCCAATTCCTTGGCCGCATCGGTCATGCTGGAAGGTGCAAACACCTTCAGCGTGACATTCGTCGCCGGAGCGACGGGCGCGGGGGTGAGTGCTGCTGGAGCCTGCACAGCAGGGATGGGACTGCACGCCGTTACGAGGATGACGGTGAGCAGCAAGGCCACAAGGACGGTCTGGTAGTTTTTCATCCGATTCCTCCGTGGTATGGTGAACGATTATCGGGGCATCAAGCCGATCGAGAGGATGACCCCGCCCAACACGACCCACAGGATGTCCACCCGCCGGAGCAGGGCCAAGAGGGCGCCGGCGCCGAGCACAATATGGATGACATCCCAGTGGACCTGCGAGCCAAAACGCAGGGCGACCGAAACCAGCAGGCCCACAAAGGAGCACAGCACCCCCTGAATGACGCCACGAAACACAGGGGACGCAGACAGCCGGCCATAGAACGGCGCAACGCCGATGACGATCAGGAACGAGGGCAGGAAGATTCCGAGCGTCGCGATGAAGGCGCCGGGCACGCCCGCCAGCATGTAACCGATGAAGGTGGCCGTGATCACGATCGGGCCCGGTGTCACCTGGCCCAGGACGATCCCGTTCATAAATGTTGGGCCGGCCAGCCAGCCGTTGACTTCCACCACCTCGTGATACATGATGGGCACCGAGGCGAACCCACCGCCAAACGCCATCAGATCGACCTTTCCCATGAGCGCCGCCAGGCGGAACAGCTCGGGTGCGAGAAAATAGAGCCCCGCCAGCACACCCAGGGCAGCGGCCAAGATCAGAATCAGGGGGTGCTTATGAAGCGGGATGCCCGTCGATCTCCCTTCCTGCTGCATGGCGGCGGCCGGGCCGCGCAACAGGAGCCAACCGGCCGCCCCCGCCAGCAGGATGACAAACAGCGAATTGACGCTCAGCCGGAACAGCGCCGCTGCGGCGATGGCGATCAGCCAGTGCAGCCAGTGCTTCAAGGTCGTCTTCCCGAAGGCGATGGCAGCATTGACCACGATGGCCACCACCACAGCCTGCAGGCCGCTGAATACGGCAACCACCGCGGGCAGCGATCCGGTCTGGGCGTAGAGCACCGCGAACACCAGCATCAGGCCGAAGGCGGGCAGGCCGAAACCGATGTAGCTGGCCGCGGCGCCCGCGACCCCTGCCTGGTGCAGCCCGACGTAGGCTGCCGTCTGCATCGCGGTGGCGCCGGGAACCATCTGGCAGAAGGCCACACCTTCGCTGAACTCCCGCGCGCTCATCCAGCTCTTGCGCTCCACGACAAGCTTGCGGATATAGGCGACCATCGAAGGGCCGCCAAAGGCGGTCACGCCCAAGCGCAAAAAGCTCACGAAAAGCTCGCTGGTGGACGGCGCGTCACGGACCGTTGCCTGGACGTCCGTCGCTTTCACCGCACTCAATCATCACCTCCCGGTGCGCCTAGCCGACCTCGAGAACGAACGGAAGCTGTAAGGACTTCCGTTGAAACCTGAACTCAAACCAGGCTTTGTATTTTCCGGGTTTTGGAAAATTCACTGAAAACTCCAGGTTATTGCGATCGGTGAAGTCTGGGCGCAGAAAGGTCGTGAGCTGTTCATCGACGACATACAGATGGCAGAATGCCCCAGACTCCATCTCGATTTCGCCCGTGCGCACCTCGCCTGCCTCATCGATCGCTTCGAAGTAGACAGCGCTATCTTGCCCCGCCACCAACGGCCCCTTGGTCTTAAGGGTGATCTGCACCCCGGCGATTGTTTGCGTGGGTGACGGATCCGGCGTCAGGACGGCCGCGGGTGTTTGCGCAGATCCCACGTCGATGGGCGCGGCCAGGGTCACCGGCTGGCCCCCGAGCGGCTGGAACTCAACGAACGCGACATACTGCCCCTCTGCCGGGAACACGACCTGTGGCCGCTCTGCGCGGACATCGAACGACGGAGGTGGGACGGTGGGCTTCGCCGATGTCGGCTGGGCGCTCGCCGGCGCCGCGCCCATGCCCATGCCCGACCCCACACTGCCTGAGCCCAGGGATTTCAAGAACAACGGTGCAGCTTGCAGTGAGGCCAGATCGCGGGGGACCACCGCGAAGTACGCATAGGACGCCGACCTGCCAAAAGCGCTCACCTCAAAGTCGGTCAGGCGTTTGCCGAACTGATCGAGGATTTCCATGTTAAGTGTCGTGGATTTCCCGGCGACAATCGGGGTCGCCGGGTCGATGAAGACCCGGTAGGCGTTGGTGTTACGCCCCGTCGTGCTCTTCACCATCTGTTCGTTCGCCTGGGCCGGCATCAGCCAGCCGACAGAAAGTGCGATGAGCAGCGCCAGCGCGCCGGCAGGGACGACCAGGCGCGGCGCCAATTCGACCAGTTGGCGTGCCAGCGGCTTCGGTTTCGTGAGCTTGTGAACGTCAAATCCGCGCATCCGCAGGCTGTTGGTCACCACGAAGATCGAGCTGAATGCCATGGCGCCGGCCGCGACCATCGGGATGAGGAACCCGAAGGCCGCCAACGGGATCAGCACAACATTGTAGAAGAAGGCCCAGAAGAGGTTTTGCACGATCGTCTGCAGCGTACCGCGCGACAGCGAGATCGCGCGCGCCACGCCGTGGAGATCGCCACCGATCAGGGTGATGCCGGCCGCGGCCATCGCGACATCCGTGCCGGTTCCGATTGCGATGCCGACATCAGCCTGCGCCAGGGCAGGCGCATCGTTGATGCCATCTCCTACCATGGCCACGATCTGGTGCGCCTGACCATCCTCCCCGTCGCCCTGGAGCCGCTTGACCTCGGCGACCTTGTCGCCGGGCAGCACTTCAGCCAGCACGCGCTCGATTCCGACCTGCCTCGCGATCACTTCCGCGGTGCGTTGGTTGTCGCCGGTGATCATGACGACGTCCAGGCCGAGCTGGCGGAGTTCCGCGATGGCCTCCCGCGAGCCGGGCTTGACCGTGTCCGCGACTGCCACCAGCCCGATCAGCCGCGCAGCCTCTTCGCTGTTCGCAGGGCGCACCGCGACCAACATCGCAGTCTTGCCTTCGGACTGCAGCCGTGCGATATCCCCCTGCAGCGGGTCGATCGCGATCCCTTCGTTCTGCATCATTCGCGGGTTACCGACGATGAGGCTTTGATCCTCCACGGTGGCGCGTATGCCGAAGCCGCTGACCGCCTTGAAGGCGAGGGGATCCACCAGCCGGAGACCCCTCGCTGTGCCGGCCTCGACGATCGCCCGGCCCAGGGGATGTTCCGATCCGCGCTCCGCGCTGGCAGCCAGGCGCAGGACTTCCTCAGCCGTCAAAGCTGTTGGGCCGGCGGCCGGGGCGTCCGCGGCGATGACGTCCGTCACTGCCGGTTCGCCGCGGGTGATCGTGCCGGTCTTATCCAACACCACCACCTTGACCCGGCCGGCTCGTTCCAACGCTTCGCTGTTCTTGAACAGGACGCCGTTCTCTGCACCCTTGGTCGTGCCGACCATGATCGCGGTCGGCGTTGCCAGGCCGAGAGCACATGGGCACGCAATGACCAGCACCGCCACCGCGTTGATCATCGCACCGGACCAATCGGCGCGGGTGAACAGCAACCAACCGGCGAACGTCAGCAGCGCAATGCCGATGACGACCGGCACGAAATACGCGCTGATGCGGTCAGCCAGCTTCTGGATGGGCGCCTTGCTGCCCTGAGCCTCCTGCACCATGCGCACGATCTGGGCCAGCGTCGTGTTCTTACCCACCTTGCTGGCTTCGAACCGGATCAGCCCTTCGGTGTTGATCGTCGCGCCGATGATCTCATCGCCGGGGCCTTTGCTTACCGGCATCGATTCGCCGGTGAGCATCGATTCGTCGAAGGCTGATCGTCCATCGCTGATGATGCCATCTACGGGGACCTTCTCGCCCGGCCGCACGAGCAGGGTGTCGCCCACGACGACCTGGTCCACATCGATCTCGGTCTCAAGGCCGTCGCGGATGACGTGCGCGGTTCGGGGCCGCAGGCCTATCAATGCTTTCAGCGCTTCGGACGTCTTGCCGCGCGCGCGCGCCTCGAGGAATTTGCCGAGCATGATGAGCGTGATGATCGCCGCGCCCGTCTCGAAGTAGACGTTGGGACTCGGTATCAGTCCGGCCACGACGCCCACGCTGTAGCCATAGGCCACCGAGGATCCGAGGGCAATCAGGACATCCATGTTCGCGCCGCCCGCGCGCAGGCTCTTGAAGGCGCCGACGTAGTACTGCCAGCCGACCACGAACTGCACGATCGTCGCGGCAATCAGCATCACGAT
>JAPKMS010000098.1 GCA_026645775.1 Anaerolineae bacterium | reverse complement strand
TGTAGAACCACCAGGCGTCGAACAGCCAGCGGGCGCACTATTGGCAGCCGCCGCGCGCCTGGCTGATGCAACCGCCGCTGCAGACGCCGCCGCGTCGCACGCGGCCCGGGTCTCGACGCGCGCCGCCGACCTGCTGGCTGCCTGGCATTGCCCGGAGGCCTGGTGCGCCGCCGCCCGGCTGGTCGCGCTGCCCACATTCGCCGCCCCAGACGCCTATCCCCTGATCGCCGCGCCGGTGGCGCCGGCGGTGGCAGACCTGGTGCAGCGCTTTCAGGCCCTCAACCGGGCCAGCTACCCGCAGCCGCGCTTCCGGACCGAGCAGGCGCGGCCGGGCTTTCAGCACCTGCAAAAGCTGTTCATCGCCTCCTTCACCGACGAGCCGGTCACCTTCGTCGCCCTCGGGCATATGTTGGCGCAACTGGAAGCGCTGAGCTGCCAGCCGCCGGCGGATGCGCCGGCCCAGGCCGAACAACTGCGCGTGGCCTGTCTGCCGGTGCTGGAGCACTTTGGGTTGTGGCAGGCGCAACGCCAGGCTGCTGAGACGCTGATCCGGCTCCAGGAGCCGGCCCGCGCCGCCCGGATCGAAAGCTGGATCCGGCAGCATGACGCGCGGCGCGCCGAGGTCCGTGACCTGGTGGCGGCCGCGCTGCGCGAAGGCCTGCCCGACCAGGCAGCCGCGGTGGCCGTGACTATCCGCCCGGTGCGCGTGGCGCGGGTTTTCGAACAGAGCAGCGCCTACCCACACCTGGGACCGGACCTCGACCGTGAGCAGGCCGCACGCGCGCTGGCCGGCCGGCTGGCACTGGAGGTGACGGCGCCTGATGAGGCCGCCTGCTACCTGGCCCTGGGCTGCCTGCACCGCCTGGGGCGGCACGTAATAGGCACCTTGCGCGACTATCTGGCTTCGCC
Source organism: Anaerolineae bacterium (assembly GCA_026645775.1). Lineage (GTDB taxonomy): Bacteria > Chloroflexota > Anaerolineae > CG2-30-64-16 > CG2-30-64-16 > MO66. Next base: position 6,249 of record JAPKMS010000098.1, on the reverse strand, counting down.
CAAGCCCAACGCCTACCGCATGCTTCATACCACCGTCGCTATTGAAACCCGGCGCGGCGAACGGCCCGCCGTCGATTTCTTCATTTGCACTCCCGCGGCGCAACACTGCAATTACTGGGGCCGTGTCGCCGAGTGGGAGTTGGGGCCCGCTGCCGCGGCTCAGCTTGGCCAGGCCTGGTGGCGCCGTAAGGAGCGCGAGCTGAACATCCTGCGCGGCGGTGAGCCGGGCGCGTACGCGGAGCCAACCTTCGTCTTCACACCACTGGGCGAACTGCAAACGCTGCCCTGCAAAAGCACGCCGGTCGACTTTGCTTTTCAGTTGCATTCGGAGCGCGGGCAGTTTTATGTTGGCGCCCAGGTCAACGGCGCGGAGGTGTCTGTCGGTTTTCTCCTGGCGAACGCCGACATCATCAACGTCCGGTTTGACCCGCGCCTGCCCTCGCGCCTGCGCCGCGAGTGGTTGCAGACGGTGCAGACGCCGGCGGCGGCCGCCCGCATTCAGAAGGCGTTGGCTTACCGTGAACAGGGCGCCGAGCGCGGCAGGCAGCTCCTGGAGCAGGCAGTCACGCAGCAGTGCCAACGCCTGGGCATCACATTGAGCAAGGTGCGCCTCAGCGCCTACCTGGCTGAAGCCGCCCATTGGTACCAGTGCGGCGATAGCGAGGCCCTCTACCAGCAGGTCGTCAGCGGCCGGCCCGCGCCGGCGGCGGTGGCGCTGCGCATCGCGACGCAGGAGGTGGCGCAGCGCGTCGGTTATCCCGACGGCCGCCCCCTGGGCCTGCGCGCTGAGCGCGTCCGCGTCGCCCAATGCTGCCGGCCGGCAGTGGATGTGTCCATCGCCGGCCACTTCTACCAGCCCAAAACACCGCATGAGCGGGTCACCATCCACGAGGCATCCTGCGAATGCTTGCCGCAGGATGCCCGCACGATGGCGTTGGTCTGGCACGCGCCGGTGGATGAGTCCCTCCACGAGTTTCGCATGCTGGGCGCCGATCGCAAACGCCTTTTGAGCGACGTGCTGGAGCCCTTCCATGCCCAGAATCACGCCCTGCACCGGGTGCTGGCGGAGCGTCTCGCCGACGATGTGGCCCACATCCAGGTGTTGGCCGAGGTGCGCGGCAGCGCCGACGCCAACGCCCTGTCCGCCGCGATCGAGGCTGTGCCGGGCATCCGGGAGGTCGCCGCGCGGCCGCTGGCCATGACGCCACAAGAGGTGCGCGAACTGCGACGGCGCCTTGCCAGCGAGAACCCCTACCGTTTCAACCTGCCGGCCTATCGCCTGGGCGATTTTCTCGGCCGCGCGGCTGAGCTGAATGCGATCAAGGCGTTCATCGCGCGGCCCGATCCGGCCGGCCCGCTGGTGGTGTACGGGCCGTGGCGCATCGGCAAGACCTCGCTCCTCAGACATCTGGAGCGCAGCGGCATCGGCGATACGTGGGTCGGGGTGTATGTGGATTGCCAGCCCGACCGCGGCCCGGGTCTGGCCGGCCTGCTCGGCGAGGTGATCCGGGCCACCACCGAACGCCTCGCCCAGGTGCCCGATCTCCTGAGCGGCGGCTTGACTTATCTCACGGCGGAAGAGCACCAACAACTGACCGTGGACCCGGTCGGGGTGTTCGCCCAGTTCTGTCGGCGCACGGCTGCGGCCCTGGCCAGCCGCCGCGCCATCCGACTGGTCGTGCTCATGGACGAGTTCAGCTCACTGGATGACCAGGTGCGCCAGGGGCGGCTCGACCCGCGGGTGTTCGACGACCTGCGCTACCTAATGGGCGGCGCGCTGGATGTGGCGTTTGTGCTCGTGGTGCAGTCGGCCGTTCTGGCCAGCATGCGGGCTCTCACCGGCCCCGGCGCCGGCCTGCTGGAGATCGCCCAACTGCTGCCGCTGGGCCCCCTGGAGCCGGACGCAACGCACGACTTGTTGGCCACTGAGGCCGACAAAGTGGGCCTGAGCTGGCGCGCCGAGGCCCTTGACCATGTGGCAGCGGTAACGGGCCGGCACCCTTACTTGCTCAAGGTGGTCGGCTACCAGGCGGTCGAGCACATCAAGCGCACCGACCGCCGCGTGTTCGAGCTGGCCGATGCCGAGCGCGCGGCCAGGCTCAGCATCGCGCCGGACCATCATGCTGACTTCTACTTCAGACATGTGACCGGCGCGCCTGTTGCGGCGGGCGCACGGCAGCTCTTGCGCCGACTGGGCGCCGTTGGGCCGGCAACCTGGCTCTCCGAGCCGGAATTGCTGCCGCGCGCGCGGAACCACGCCGACGCGGCCGCCGCGCGTGAGCTGCTGGCAGCCCTGCTGCGGCTCGATGTGCTGGCTGCCGGCGTGACTGAAAACGGCGCGCCGGCCTATCAGTTGCGGATCCCGCTCTTTGCGGCCTGGGCCGCGGCCTATCAACCGGCGGCAGCGCCAGAGGAGACTTGATTCATGGGTGATGTTGCTTCATCGAACGCCGGCGAGCACTGGCAGAATCCGTTTCTGCCGCGGCCCGGTTGCGTGCCGCCGCAGGCGTATGGCCGCCGTGAGCTTCTCAAACAGATGGTCCGCCGTCTCACCGCGGGCGACCCGGCCAGCCTCAACCTGGTTGGCCCGCGTCGGATCGGCAAGACCACCATCCTGCGCGATCTCGGCGCGCCGGCCGGCTGTCTGCACCGCGCGCCATTCAGCGCCGTGATCGGGCCGGGCCTGGCCCCGGAGTGTCTGCTGCCCATCTACCAGGATCTGGCCGGCCGCCCACCCGGCAATCCCTTCGCCGACCTGGCCGAGGCGGTCTTGACTGCGCTCGAACGCCGCGGCGATTGCGACTTGCGCGCCCTGGACCACGAGCTTCAGCTGGACAAAACTACGGCGCAGCTCGCGCGGGCCGGCACGCAGGTGCGCCTGACTGCCCTGGCCAGAGCGGCCCAGGCGCATGGTCTGCGGCTGATCCTCTGCCTGGATCGTGTGGATGAAGCCCGGCTGCTGGCCGATGCGGAGTCCACCCAATACGTGACGGAGCTGACGCAATACGCCTCACTGGTGTTGGCCACGCGACGCCCGCTCGTCGACATCTTCCCGGGTCTGGCCGGGTCGCCGCTGCTGTATCGCTTGGAGCGCCTGAACGTCGGACTGTTGGAGCCTGAGACCGCGGCCGAGGCGCTGGTCGCGCCGGCTGCCGAACTGCAATTCAGCCCGCCGGACCAGGCGCTGCTGCTGGAGCTGGTCGGCCGGCATCCGTACATCCTGATGCGGGCGGCAGCGGCCGCCTACGAACACCTGCGCACGACCGCGGGCCAACCATTGACCCGCAACTTCATCTGGCAGACCGTGAACAGCGCGCTGGAAGTCATCTTTCAATACCTCTGGAACGGCTGGGCGCGCGAGCTGCGGCAGTTCCTGCCGGTATATTGCGATCCGCAGACCAGGTGGGACCAGGTGGCCGGAGAAAAGTTTATCCGCACACTGCAGGATGAGGCCATCATTGCGGAAGATCCGGCCGTGCCGGATCGTCTGGAGTTCTTCTCGCCGTTATTCGCGGCGTTCGCCAGCCGGCGCGCGGCCGAGCCGGCCGTGCCAGCGCCCGCCCTGCCGCCGGCCGCGCTCGCGGCGCCGCACGGCGTACTGGCCGAAATGGGCCTTGGCCCGCACACCAGGAGCGGGCAGTTGTTCCTGGCGCTGTACCAGCGGCTCGGTCAGCTTGTACCGGACGCTGATCTGGCGCGCCCCATCTGGGGGAATCAAGAGCCGGCGGCGGTCAAACACGCCCTGGAGATCGCCGCGGCGGGACTGCGCAAGAAGCTGCACGCAGCCCGGCTGCCTTTCCGGATGGTGCGTAAGTATGGCCAGGGCTACCGGTTGGAGTACGGCGACCTGCCCCTGGACGGTGACGCGTGACTTGACGCCGCCCAGGATTGCGCTATACTGCTGTCCAGAGGCTTCCGATGCGAATCAACTTCATCAGCAGAACCGTCGGGGACACCATGACAATGTCGATGCGCAGCTTGCTGCGCATCCGTTTGATGCTGCCACCCCGCGGCTGATCCGTCATCCTGCTCGTTTCGCCAGGGCCGTCCGGAGTGGACGGCCTTTTTGTTTGGCCTGCACTGGGCTCTGGGAGGACAGCCATGCACCCACAACCCGCATCCTATTTCGTCTCCACCTCCATTCCGTACGTCAACGGCCGGCCCCACATCGGCCACGCCATGGAGTACGTGATCACGGACGCCCTGGCACGTGCCCAGCGCCTCTGCGGCGCCGACGTCTGGTTCCAGACCGGCACCGATGACAACAGCCTGAAGAACGTGCAGGCGGCGGAGCGGGAGGGACTGCCGGTGCGCACGCTGGTAGATCGCAACGCCGACATCTTCCGCGCGCTGGCCGAACGGCTTGCCATTTCCTACGCTGGGTTCATCCGCACCAGCGCGGATCCGGGGCACGCGACCGGGGTGCATAAGCTATGGCAAGCATGCGCCGCGCGCGGCGACATCTACCGGAGCACGTATCGCGGGCTCTATTGCGTGGGCTGCGAGCAGTTCTACACGGAGGCGGAGCTGGAGGACGGCCTCTGCCCGGAGCACCGGACGCCCCCGGAAGTCATCGAGGAGGAGAACTACTTCTTCCGGCTCTCTCGGTATGCCGAACCGTTGGCCAGGCTCATCGCCAGCGACCAGTTGCGGGTCTGGCCGGCCGGCCGCAAGAACGAGGTGCTGAGCTTCATCCGGGGCGGGCTGGCCGATCTCAGCATCTCCCGCTCACAGGCGCGCGCCCACGGTTGGGGCATCCCCGTGCCCGGCGATCCCGGCCAGGTGATCTACGTGTGGTACGACGCGCTGGCCAACTACATTACGGCACTGGATTACGCGAACGAAGGGCCGCGCTACCGGCGTTACTGGGCCGAGAATCCTAACCGGGTCCACGTCATCGGCAAGGGCATCCTGCGCTTCCACGCGGTGTATTGGCCGGCCTTCCTGCTCTCCGCCGGCGTGCCGCTGCCGACAACGATCTTGGTGCACGGCTACCTGACGGTGGAAGGGCGGAAGATCGGCAAGTCGCTGGGGAACGCGATCGACCCGTTAGAACTGGCCCAGGCCTATGGCTCGGATGCGCTGCGCTACTTTCTGCTGCGCCACACCCCAGCCGCCGAGGACAGCGATTTCTCGCGCACCCGGCTGGAGCTGGCGTACAACAGTGAGCTGGCCGACCAGTTGGGCAACCTGCTCAGCCGCACGGTGAGCATGGTGGTCAAGTACTGCGGCGGGGTCGTGCCTCGGGCCGGGTCGCTCGACGCGGCTGCGCAGCGCTTGGCCGACCTGGGCGCAGCCCTGCCGGCGCGGGTGCATGACGCGATCGAGCGCCTGGCTCTGCACGAGGCGCTGGCAGCCATTTGGGAGCTGATCGGGTCGGCCAACAAGTACGTGGTGGAGGCCGCGCCCTGGACGCTGGCCAAGGCGGCCGCGGCCGGGAATGGCGCGGCTGGCGCGCGGCTGGCGACCGCACTGTACACGTTGATCGAGGTGCTGCGGCTGGCGGCCGTGTACTGCGAGCCGTTCATCCCGGCCGCGGCCGCGCGTATCGCGGAGCAGTTGGGCCTGGCGGAGGAGTGGCGGAGCGGAGCCCGGGGTTGGGGCGGAACCGCACCAGGCGCCTGCGTGCGGCCTGGCCCGGCACTATTTCCGAAGAAGTGCGGGGATAGTAAGTAGTTGTTTGGTAGGTAGTTCCATGCAAATCAGTCCTATTTGAAATAGTATCTCAGATGGAACTAATTCTGCTAAAGCGCGCAAAAAACCAAGCGGGTGCGTCCATCATCGACCCGGCGCGCGGGGACAGTGGGGATCAGCATTCAGCCAGGCTACTCCTTGACCACGGCTCGCCGCTCTGCCGCCAGCCGCCACACCCCCTCCGACCGGTTCCCCCCCGCTGATCTCCTCCAGCCGCCGCCACACCGACGCCGGCAGCGTGCTGCTGTGCGCCGCGGTGAACTCGCCTGTCACCAGCGCCTTGCGACCGACCGCACCGCACGCGCCGCCCGGCCGATCAGGAGCATGATCATGTCTTATAACCTGTTTCAGAACGCCGCTCGGGGATCAACGCCATATCTTAAAGTTACGCGACTTTGCGAACCTACCCTCTTGACAAGTTACTCAACTGGCATTATGATAGCGTTTGATATCAAACGCTATACCGCAAACGGTTAATCATATCTAGGGAATGAGCCATCGTGGTAACAACACTCAAACAGGTAGCTGAAGAAGCGCATGTCTCGCCAGCCACAG
>JAPKMS010000097.1 GCA_026645775.1 Anaerolineae bacterium | reverse complement strand
GGCATGCGATTGCTGGTTGTGCTGCTGGGCAACCTGCTGGTTGTCGCATTCGCCTTTATGATCAACGATGTGGAGGACGCCCCCGATGACGTCCTGACCCCAGCCAAAGCTGTGCGTAACCCGATCTCGGCCGGCCGTCTCTCGCCCCGGGCCGGATACGTGGCTTCATTCGCAGTAGCTCTCTGTGGACTGGCGTTGTACACGACTTTGGGCGGATGGCCACTTGCACTGGGCGGGCTATGCCTGGTTTTGGGCCTGTTGTACTCGTGGCGGCGAGTGCGGCTCAAAGCCATCCCGTTGGCCGATCTGCTCTCCCACGTCCTGATGCTGGCCGCTCTGCAATTCCTGTGCGCCTACACTGCGTCCCAGCCCGGTGGGCAGCCCTGGCTGGCGTCTTGCCTGTTTGTCGTCGCCATCTCGATGTACGGCCAATTGTTCAACCAACTGCGCGACCTGGACGGCGACCGGCGGGCAGGCGTCAACCACACCGCCGCGCGGATCGGTCCTCGTGCAACCCACGCACTGCTGATCCTGTTACTGCTGGCAGCCCTGGCGCTGCTGGCGTTATCGGTCTGGCAAGGAAGCGTACCGCTGTGGACGATGGGACTGGCAGCCGGCCTGTCCCCCATCATGCTGATCGTGCCGGTGCGGCGCGCGCGGCTTGCTGGGCCGGTCACAGGGACCCACGCATCTTTTCACGAGCCGGTATTGCTGTTGTTTGTGATCGTGTTGCTGGCCTGGCTCGCAGTCGGCGCGCCTGCCAGTACAAGCGCTTCGAATGCTCCCGGATTCTGGAATCCAACGATATGGTGAACTGCATCATCGAGAACCTGGGCGGGCAGCGCTACCAAACCTATCGCATCTTCGAGAGGAAACTTCAGACGACGGCCACAGCCTGAAGGCGGGCAGCGGCCAGGCGCCGCGCCTGAACTCTCATCTTCATTGGAAGGAGGGCTTTCGTGGACCTTTTTGAGAAATGCTACGGTTATACCGAGGCAAAGGAAGCCATCGCGGCAGGGACTTATCCATACTTCATCCCCCTGACGGAGAATGAGGGGACCGAGGTAACCTGCCACGGCCACCGGCTGATCATGTGCGGGTCGAACAACTACCTGGGCTTTACCACCCACCCCAAGGTGCGCCAAGCCGCCAAAGACGCTGTCGAGCGCTTCGGCACCAGTTGCACCGGCTCGCGCTTCTTGAACGGCACCCTCGAGATGCACGAACAGCTTGAACAGGAGCTGGCCGAATGGGTGGGTAAAGAGGCTGCGCTGGTGTTCTCGACCGGCATGCAGGTGAACCTGGGCACGATCAGCGCGCTGGTGGGACGCGGCGATTTCGTGATCCTCGATAAGGAAGACCATGCCAGCATCGTCGATGGCGCCAAACTGAGCTTCGGCGAGACGAAGCGCTACGCGCACAACGACATGGTCGAGTTAGCACGGGCGCTCGGCAAGCTGCCGGCGGATAAAGCCAAGTTGGTGGTGGTTGATGGCCTCTTCAGCATGGAAGGGGACATTGCCCCCCTGCCGGAGATCGTGCCGCTCTGCCGGAAGTACGGCGCGCGGCTGATGGTGGACGACGCCCATGCGATGGGGGTGCTGGGCGGCGGGCGCGGCACGGCAGCCTACTTCGGTATGACCGACCAGGTCGACCTGATCATGTCGACCTTCAGCAAGTCGTTCGCCTCGCTGGGCGGCTTCATCGCGGGGGATGAGCCGATCATCCATTACATCAAGCATCACGCGCGCTCCCTGATCTTCAGCGCCAGCATCCCGCCGGCTAACGCGGCCGCGGCTCTCGCCGCTCTGCAGGTGATGCGTGAAGAGCCGGAATGGGTCCAGCGGTTGAGTGAGAACGCGGCCTACATGCGCAAGGGATTCAAGCAGCTCGGCTTCGACACCGGCGCCTCGGTCACGCAGGTGATCCCTATCATCATCGGCGATCTCGAGAAGACGATCATGACTTGGAGGCTGCTGTTCGACGCGGGGGTGTTTGTCAACCCGGTGCTATCGCCGGGAGTCCAGCCGGGGCGCGAGCTGCTGCGCACCAGCTATATGGCGACCCACACTTGCGACCAGCTCGACCGGGCCCTGGAAATCTTCGAGAAGGTCGGGAAGCAGGTGGGGCTGATCTGACGTCGGCATGTCATGCAACGTCAGCCTGTTGGACCAGACGGCGCTGCGGACCCAGCGCCCCCCGCGGACGCGCGCAAGTTGAGAGAGCAAAAAACGATAACAGGAGGAACGATATGTCTAGGATGAGTCCTATCCAGAACACAGCTCTGAACGCTGCAACAGAGGTCCTGGTGCGTGCCGGGCCG
>JAPKMS010000096.1 GCA_026645775.1 Anaerolineae bacterium | reverse complement strand
GGCTACGCCGAACTTCATGCTGGCGCTGGTGCTGATGTGGTTTGCATTCAGCAGCCTTGGCATCAGCATCACGGGGCTTTTCTCGCCCGCGTTTGTCCAGGCGCCGTGGAGTTGGGCCCGTATTGTCGACCTGCTGAAACATATCTGGGTGCCCGCCGTTGTTCTGGGCGTCGCGGGCACGGCGCGCCTCACGCGTGTCATGCGGGCCAACCTGCTCGATGAGCTGAACAAGCAGTACGTCACCACCGCGCGCGCAAAGGGCCTGTCGGAGTGGCGGCTTGTGATGAAATACCCGGTGCGCCTGGCGTTCAATCCCTTGATCAGCACCGTCGGCTGGTACCTGCCGCAGCTCTTCTCCGGCAGCCTGATCGTGGCTACGGTCATGAACATACCGAATATCGGCCCGCTCCTTTTGCGGGCTTTGCAGCAGCAAGATATGTACCTGGCCGGCAGCATCCTGCTGATCTACTGTCTGTTGACGATCATCGGCACGCTGATTTCGGATATTCTCCTGGCGCTTGCCGATCCGCGCATTCGCATGGAGGGAGGCAACTAAGATGACTGAAGCTTCTCCGAACGCCTCCACCGTCGAGATTGCGCCGGTATCCAAGGCCGAGGATCGCGTCTCGGTTGCGCCTAATTGGAAACTCGTGTGGTGGCGGTTCCGCAAGAATCGCCTGGCCGTGTTGAGCGCGATCGTGCTCATTTTTTTCTACACCATTGTGCTCGTCCCCGCCTTTTTCGCCACCCAAGACCCGGAGGCCACGAGTGCAAAGTTGAGTTTCATCCCACCCCAGCGGATCGCCTTCTTTCGCGATGGCCAATTCCTGTCTGCGCCCGCGATCGTCGGCAAACGAAACGCGGTAACACTGCGTATGGAGTGGACGGTCGATCCCAGCCGGCGCATTGGCGTTCGCCTGTTCGCTCGTGGTTTCGAGTACAAGCCACTGGGCCTGTTCAAGACCAACCTCCATCTCCTCGGACTATCCAACCCGAATGAGGCGGATCACATCTTTCTCCTGGGCACCGACTCCCTGGGCCGCGATCAGTGGTCGCGCCTGATGTATGGTACGCGGACTTCGATGACTGTGGGCCTCATAGCGGTTCTTTTGAGCGTCATCCTGGGCGTGCTTTTGGGTGGCGTGTCCGGTTATTTTGGCGGTGTCGCCGATCTGGTCATCCAGCGCGTCATCGAGATCCTGCAGTCGCTGCCGACGATTCCCATCTGGCTCGCCATGACGGCCGCGCTCCCCCGCGACTGGCCGCCGACGCGCGTCTTCTTTGCGATCACCATCATTCTCGCGTTCATCGGCTGGACGACCCTGGCTCGCGAAGTGCGCGGCCGCTTCCTGTCGTTGCGCGAGGAGGACTTCGTCCTGGCCGCTGAGCTGTCGGGCGCCAGCCGGCTGCGCATCATCATGCGGCACATGGTTCCCGCGTTCATGAGTCACATCATTGCCACCAGCACGCTCGCCATCCCCGTGATGATCATCAACGAGACGTCATTGAGCTTCCTGGGCCTGGGCATCCGGCCGCCCGCCATCAGTTGGGGCGTGCTGCTGCAGCAGGCTCAGAATATTCAGACGGTCGCACAGGCGCCCTGGTTGATGATGCCGGGCCTCGGCGTGATTGTTGCGGTGCTGGCGTTCAATCTTGTTGGAGACGGTCTGCGCGACGCGGCCGATCCCTACAGCCATTGAGTTAACAAACCGGGTTTCTCCGAGAAACCCGGTTTGTGCAATCATGAGTTTAATATGAACCAAAACACCGAACCACTGTTGTCAATTCGAGACCTCAAGGTCCATTTCTTCATGGATGAAGGGGTGGTCAAAGCGGTGGACGGGATTTCGCTCGACGTCCACTCGGGCCAGGTGTTCGGCATCGTAGGGGAGAGCGGATGCGGCAAGAGCGTGACCATGAAGGCGGTGCTGCGCATTGTCGAGCCACCCGGACGCATTGTCAGCGGTGAGATGCTGCTGCGGCAGACCGGCCGGGATGGCAAGACCGAACTGGTCGACCTGGTGAAGCTGGACCCCAGAGGCACGGAGATGCGCCATGTCCGCGGCGGCCAGATCGCGCTGATCCCGCAGGAGCCGATGGCTGCCTTCAGCCCCGTGCATACGATCGGCAATCAGATCATCGAGGCCATCCGTCTGCACCGTGAAGTCGACGCGCGCGAGGCGCGCAAAATCGCGCTCCAACAGTTCCGGGATGTCGGCATTCCCGCGCCGGAGCAACGTCTGGATCAATACTCGTGGCAGATGAGCGGCGGGCTGCGCCAGCGCGCGATGATCGCCATGGCGCTCTCGTGCAATCCGCTCATCCTCATCGCAGACGAGCCGACCACGGCCGTCGACGTGACGACTCAGGCGCAGGTGCTGCGGCTGCTGCGCCGGCTGCAGCAGGAACGCAACTCAGCCATCATCTTCATCACCCACGACCTCGGCGTTATCGCCCAGATGGCCGACTACGTCACGGTGATGTACCTGGGCCTGGTGATGGAACAGGGCCCGGTGGATCAAATCTTCCACGCCCCCAAGCATCCGTACACGCGGGCGTTGTTGGAGTCGATTCCCAGCGTTGACACACCGCCGCGCGTGGACTTGCCGACCATCAGCGGCTCGATCCCGCATCCGTTCAACCGCCCGGCCGGGTGCCCCTTCCACCCGCGGTGTTCTGAGTTCATGCCCGGCACATGCGACCAGCAGACTCCGGCGCTGACGCCGGTCGGGGAGAAGCAACTGGTGAGTTGCTTCATGTATCACAACCGGGAAGTGATGGCATGATGAAAACAGCCGCTCAGCCGCTGCTTGAAGTCAAAGACCTGCGCAAGTTCTTCCCGATCCGGAAAGGATTCCTGCGCAAGACAGTCGGGTACGTCCGAGCTGTCGACGATATTAATTTCTTCATCAATGAAGGCGAGACCTTGGGGCTGGTCGGCGAGAGCGGCTGCGGAAAAACCACTGCCTCGCGCTGCATCCTGCGCGCGCTCAGTCCGACGTCCGGGCAGATGTTGTTTCGCACCGCGAGCGGCGACGTGGTCGACCTGGCTCAGCTCAACCGGGAGCAGTTGAAGCCGCTGCGGGCGCAGATGCAGATGATCTTCCAGGATCCCTACGGCTCGCTCAACCCCCGCATGACGCTCTTCGATATCGTCGGCGAGCCGCTGCTCATCGCCGGAATGCGCAACCGCAGGCGGCGCGAAGAGCGCGTCGCCGAGCTGCTGCGATTGGTGGGGCTGCGTCCCGAATTCATGCAGCGTTTCCCCCATGCGTTCAGCGGCGGGCAGCGCCAGCGCATCGGCATCGCGCGCGCCCTGGCTCTGAATCCGCGCCTGGTGGTCGCAGATGAACCGGTTTCCGCACTGGACGTGTCGGTTCAGGCCCAGACGCTGAATCTGCTGCTCGACCTGCAGAAGCGTCTGAACCTGACTTACCTGTTCGTTTCGCACAACCTGAGCGTGGTCAGGCACCTCTGCGACCGCGTCACGGTCATGTACGTCGGCAAGATCGTGGAGACCGCCACATCGCAGGAGATGTTCGCCCGGCCGCGGCACCCCTACACCGCGGCGCTCCTGGCCGCGCTGCCGGTGGCCGACCCGCGCATCAAGACCGGCAACGTGGAGCTGCCCGGCGAGGTCGCCAGCCCGGCCTGCCCGCCCTCGGGCTGCTACTTCCACCCGCGCTGCACCTACTGCATCGACCGCTGTAAGACCGAAGCGCCCGCTTACCGAGAAATCACGCCCGGTCACTACGCCGCCTGCCATCGCGCTGATGAGTTGAACCTGGCCGGGATGGCATGAGCCCGACAAGCGGGGCCCATGAAGTTCGTACAAGCGTCGTTTGTCTACCACAACTACTCGTTAGTTCTGTGGCTCACGCCAAGACGCAAGGGATCAGAAGGCTTTAGCGACCTTGGCGGCTTTGCGTGAGATTTTGGATCCACTGAGATAGCGGGTGGGACCACGCCCCTGCAATGAATCCGATGAAGCTTAGCGTCGTTCTCTCCATCCAACAGGCGCGCTTCGAGGCCGTCGCCTTCAAGGGCAACCTCGAAGCTAACCTGGCGAAGATCGCGGGGTGGGGATATGATGGCGTCGAGCTGGCGGTCCGTGATCCGCGGTCCGTCGATGCGGAGGCGCTGGCTGCCTGCGTGGCTGCGCATGGGCTGGCCGTCCCGGCCATCGGCACGGGCCAGGCGTGGGGCGAGGAACACCTTTCCTACTCCGATCCTGATCCGGCTGTCCGGCGGGCCGCCATCGAGCGCACGAAATCACACATCCCGGTCGCGCGGCGACTGGATGCCCTCATCATCATCGGCCTGCTGCGCGGCCTGGTCCAGCCGGGCGTGAGCCTGGCCCAGGCGCTGGAGTGGACCGTCGCCGCGTTGCGCGAGTGCTGCGCGGAGGCGGCGACGGTCGGTGTGCGCCTGGCGTTGGAGCCGATCAACCGCTACGAGACTACGCTGGTCAATAACGTGACCCAAGGACTGGAACTGATCGATCGCGTGGGCGCTGACAACTTGGGCTTGCTCTTCGACACGTTTCACGCCAATATCGAGGAGCCATTTACCGAGGAGAGCCTGATGGCGGCCGGCGACCGGCTGTTCCATGTCCACGTGGCCGACTCGAACCGCTGGCATCCCGGCGCCGGCCACCTGGACTTTGCGCGCATCCTCGGTGCTCTGCCGCTCCTCGGCTATGATGGTTTCGTCTCGGGCGAGTTCATGCCCTGCCCCGATGCCGACACCGCCGCGCGACGGGCCCTCACGCATCTGCGCTCACTCCAGTACCCCGCCACCGAGAATTTGGGGGGTCGTAGTGGCGACTTCAGTCGTTACGACCGTCCATCAAGATCAACGTGGCAAGGTGCCAGGGCGACCGTGCTCCCTGACGCGGCGGATCGATAGATCGCTTCCACCAGCGCGACGCTGCGCCGCCCCTCGCGGCCGTCTACCCGGGATGACCGGCCGGCGCCGATGGCAGCCACGAAATCGTTGTAGAGCGCAGTGTGGCCGGCCGCGGAGATATCCATGGGCCGCGCCGCGCCGCTGCTCACCGCGGCCTCCTCGGTGCGGTCCTCGGCCGGGTCCGTCAGATGCCACTCGAGCCGGGCCGCGCCCTTGTGGTAGATCACGCTGCCGGACGAGCCGAAGAATTCCAGCCGTTCGGGATAGCCCGGGTGCGCGCTGGTGGTCGCCTGGATCAAGCCCAGCCGGCCGTCGGCGTACTCCAGGATCGCCAGGGCCGCGTCCTCGACCTCGATGGCGTGGTTGAGGGTGCGCGTCCTGGCGGTGACCCGCTCGGGCTGCCCGGCCAGCCAGATGAGCAGATCGATGGCATGGATGGCCTGGTTGATGAGCACGCCGCCGCCCTCGTGCGCCCAGGTGCCGCGCCACGGGCCGCTGCGGTAGTACGCGTCGGTGCGGTGCCAGAGGGTATTGGCGCTGGCCCACAGCAGGCGGCCCAGCCGTCCGGCGTCCAGCGCGACCTTCAGGCGGTCTGAGAGCGGCTCGAAGCGGCCCTGGAAGGTCACTCCCAGCCTCACACCGGCCCGGTCGCACGCAGCGATCATCGCATCACACTCGGCCACATTGCGCGCCATCGGTTTCTCGCACAGCACGTGAGCGCCGGCCTGCGCCGCGGCCAGCGTCATCGGCGCGTGCAGATCGTGGGGCGTGCAGATGGCGACAACGTCGGCCTGCGCCTGCGCCAGAAGCTCCTCGTAATCGGCGTACCACGCTCCGCCGTGTTCGGCCGCGAACGCGCGGCCGCGGTCCTCGTTGCGCGTGGCAACGGCCACCAGCTCAGCGCCCGGCACGCCGCGAATGGCTGCCGCATGGATCGGCGCGATGCTGCCGATCCCGATGATCGCAAAACGCATCAGCCAACTCCTCTCGATAACCGTCTTACCCTGATGTGGTCAGACCAACGGGTGCTTCCCCGGCATTTGTCCGCCAGATGCGGTGGTGCTCAAAGAGCCGGGCATCGAGCCGCAAGCCTCAGTCTGTTTTTGGATATATCGCAGGGACACGAGGCGCTCCGTGGGTACCGTTTCGCCATTCGTCCAGGCCGGCAGTTGAGGCGCTGCCGGCCCATGAACCACATACTGGCTTGCGTGGCGCGCCCAGAACTTACCCGATCAGCGACTTGGCCAGGCGGACTGCGGAGCTGGCGTCCGTGCTGCAGCCGTCCGCGCCGATCTGTCTGGCGAACGCATCGGTCACCGGCGCGCCACCGATCATCACCTTGACCTGGTCGCGCACGCCGGCCTCCTGCAGGGCTTTGATCGTATGGCCCATGCTGGGCATGGTGGTCGTGAGCAGGGCCGACATACCCAGTACCTGGGGCTTATGCTCCAAAACAGCCTTGACGAACTTATCCGGTGCGACGTCGGTGCCCAGGTCAATAACCTCGAAGCCGGCCCCTTCGAGCATCATCGCCACCAGGTTCTTGCCGATATCATGCAGATCCCCTTTGACGGTGCCGATGATGACCTTGCCCATCGCGGCCACGCCGCCAGCGGCCAGGTGCGGTTTGAGCAGCACCAGCCCGCCCTGCATCGCCCGCGCTGCCACCAACATCTCCGGCACGAAATACTCGTTTTCCTCGAAAAGCCGGCCGACCTCGCCCATCGCGGCGATCAGGCCTTCCTTTAGGATCGTCTCTGGGGCAATGCCCGCGTTCAGCGCGGCAGTGACACCCGTCTTTGCGCCCGCGGCGTCACCCTCGAGCACGGCATTGAAGATGGTTTCGATGTGAGACATAAGGAAACTCCTCCCTGATGAATTCTATCGGATTAAGTCGGCCCGCAGACGGAGCTGGCCTTTGCGGCGCAGCGCGGCGCGCCGGGCGCGGATGCGTTCGACGTCGATCGGATATCCCCCATACTCGTGTACGGTGCGATACATGGTCACCACGTTCGCCACCGGCACCAGGTCGTGCACCTCGCTGGAGGAGCCGATCAGGATGCCGGCCTGCGGGCCGATCCTTTCGATCAGCTCCAGCGTTTCGTCTTCCACGTCGTAGGGCGTGCCGTAGGGCAGCGTCTGCGCGCAGCAGACGTTACCGAAGAGCAGCTTGTGCGGATACTGGCGCCGGATCTCAAAGATGTCGTTGCAGCCGTTGCGCTCGATGGGGTTGAGGCCGTCGGCGCCCAGCTCATCGAAAATGAGCGGGAGGAAGCTGCCATAGCGGCCATCGGTGTGAAACAAGAACTTCATGCCAGCCTGCTGGATCGGATCCGAGATCCAACGCCACCGCGGCAGCCCTTCTCGGCGCACCCAACTCGGCTTGAAGATCGGGCCGGTGGTCGTGGCAATATCTTCGCCCATGAAGAGCAGCGGGGCGCCGCCCATCTCGGCATAGGTCTGCGCGATGTAGGCTGAGAACTTGCCACAGCAATCCATGACATGCGCCACCAACTCCGGCGCTTCGTAGATCGCCGCACAGAATAGCTCCATGTCCATGAAGGTGTAAGCATCTGTGATCGGCCCCTCGACCGCGCCGATGAAGACGATGTCGTGCTCGGCCAGCGTCTCCTGCATCTCCTTGATCGCGGGCGCGTACCAGTCGCGCACCTCCTCGTATTTCGGGAGCTGCGGCATGTGCTTCTCCAGGCCGCGCAGGTCGGTGAACGGCCGCTTGGCGATCCAGGCTGTGCCGCCGGTCTGCTCCACCGTCCAGTCGTCCGGGTTCACGCCGAAGAAGCGGACCCAGTTGACGATCTTGCCGCCCATCCAGTGGTTGACCGGATCGTAGACCGAGCGGGTGACGTCCAGCCCGGCATTCTTCCAGGCCAGGGCGTTCACCTCTATGGTTTCTTCCCAAGAGTAAGAGCGAGCAGGATTGTAGCCGCCCAGTTGTTCCAGCAAAGGCCCGCAGTCGGTGAAGTCGTAGGTCAGGATCCGGTCTATCGGCTGCCAGTTGATGGCCCGTTTGAAGCGTTCCTGGTTGTTCATGGCATAGCACCTCTTGGGAGAAGAAACCCGGTTTCTCGCAGAAACCGGGTTTCTAGCGGCTTACAGCGCCGCGTACGGCGTCCCCGTGATCGTCTCCACCATCGCCCAGAAGTTTTCCATCGGCGTATCGAGCTGGACGTGGTGCGTTGGGCCGATGATCAGCCCGCCGCCCTGGCCGATGGTCCGCAGCCGGGCCAGGACCTCATCGCGCACCTGCTGCGGCGTGCCGAACGGCAGCGTGTCCTGCTCGTCAATCGTGCCCCAGAAGCAGAGCCGGTCGCCGAACAGCCGCTTGAGCTCGGCGGGATCCATGGAGGCCGGCTGGATCGGGTTCAGCACGTCCAGGCCGATCTCGATCAGCTCCGGGATGATGGGCAGGATGTTGCCGTCGCTGTGGTACGCCACCTTGACGCGCGGGTTGATGGCCTTGATCTCGCTGATGAAGCTCGCCATGCGCGGCTTGAGAAACCTGCGCCAATGCCTGGGCGAGATCAGCATGGTATGCTGGGCGCCCACGTCGTCGCCGATCCAGATCATGTCCACGCCCATTTCCACCAGCTTCCTGGCCGCGGTCAGGTGGTAGCGGAAGGGGATGTCCAGGATCGTCTCAGCCAGGTCGGGATCCGTCACCAGGTCCGTCAACATCCGCTCGTATCCGCGCAGCCCCCACGCCGCCTCCCAGATCGTCGTCACGGTCACACCGGTGATCCAATACTCGTCCCTGAACTGTTCGAGCGTCCATTGGGCGTCCCGGTACAGTTCCGGCCGGTTGGGATCCGGCGCATGATACCGGGAGATCGCACCCGCATCAGCCAAGGGGTGCCGCACCATTTCGGTGTAATGGCCGATGCCGAAGGGGGTTTCGTAAGGCGCTGAGCGCCAGGTGACGCCCCACTCATCAGTATATTCGTCGCCGGCGCCGTAGTAGCCATTGGCCCAACCGACGGAGGTCTGCAACATGTCCACGCCGAGCGCGCGCTCCAACTCGTAGGTGTTGCCGCCGCCGTGGGGATTGTGGATCGGCCGGGAGAGGTTCAGCGTTTTCTCCCCGCGGGCCATGTCGGCTTGCAGCCGCGCTGCGAACTCGGGCGTGAAGCTGATCTGCATCGGGCAGCGGTCTGGCCTCTGGTGGTCCAGGGCCACGCGCACGCGGTCACGATGTTTCATGGAGATGTCTCCTATGTTGCACTAACCCGAAAATGGGACGCTGATAACGCAGATGCACCTGATTGCCTGATCACTGCATTTTCGTTCTCGATTGTG
>JAPKMS010000095.1 GCA_026645775.1 Anaerolineae bacterium | reverse complement strand
TGTAGCGCATTTCTGCGTCCCGGCCGACGTTCCCGACAATTGTGGTTGACTGATACATGGTGAAATCCTTTCGCTGGGGTGAGATCGGGTTGCGTAGCGGGCCAGGCTAACCGAGGGTGGGGGGCTGGGCCTCCTGCAGCAAGTGTTCCAGGACCTCGAGCGGCATGAGCGCCCGATAGTTCCTGGTGGCCGCCTGGTGGCGGCCGACGACGGGCAGCTGGGTCGCGGGTGCGTTGCGCGTGGCCGGCGTCACGGCGTCCAGCAGCCAGGCTGGCCGCGTTTGCCGCTGTTTGACCGCAACGGCCAGCTGACCGTTGCGCACAGCGGCGGTCGCGCGGCCGGTATTCGGCGAGCGCGTGCCGGCCAACCGGCGCGCGACGACGCGTTCGGCGTCTTGCCAGCTAGTACTTGCACCACAATGTTTTTTCATGTATGATTATCCCTCACATAGGAGGAGCTAGCATGGCCAAACCACGCATTGATAGTGATATCGTTCCCGTTTCGATCCGCCTGCCAAAGGAGCTTTACGAAGCCATCCAGACCAGTGCGAACCGGAATAGACGTTCGGTTAATCAGGAGGCGATTGCCCGTTTGGAGGTGTTGCAGCGGCTCCAAGAAGCTGTTTGGGAATCTGGCACGCCGCTGACGGCGGAAGTTTTGCGGCTGCGTCTTGCACCGTTTGCAAGCGCTCAACAAGAATCGCATTGATGCTCAGCCGCCGGGCCGTGGCTTCCGCGCGGACTTCGTCGCTGATCGATTTGGGGAGGCGCAGTGTCAGCCGAATCATGGGACCGCTCCTATTCCAGTATGTACAGAAACTGCGTAAGAAAAGCGCCGGCTCGGTCGCTTCGGATCAATTGGGGGCTCCGATCTTGGCTTTGGCCGGAGTCAGCAGATACCGATAGCTGCGCGCCAGGCGTTGTTCGACTGTCAACGCCGCGGCCGGGCGGGCTCGCAGCGGCTGTCCCGTATCTTTGGGGCCGGCAATTGCTGGCGGCTTGTTGGGCGTAGTATGATTCATCGTCGCCGGCCAGCGCGATGAGCGCGCCCAGGTGGGACTCCATTGCTGCGGTGTAGCCGACCGCAGCGAGAATCTTGGCCAGGGTCTCCTGGCTCACGGTCGTCTGGCCGTTTTCCAACAGACTGAGCGTCGCCGGCGAGATTTGTACAGCACGCGCGATTTCGCGTTGGGTAACGCCGCGCAGGCCACGCAGTACTCGAATGGCCTTGCTGTCCATGATACGACCCCACGGATAGTAACTGTAATTTACTAATAAGTAATAATTTTGAGCATCGTCGGGCAAAAAAAAGAGCAATTATCAAATTTTCGTCATTATAGTAACACACAGTAACTAAAGTGTCAAATTTGATCTTCGAAGGTACTGCGGTTTCCGGTGGCAGCCCACTGTTGATCTGTGCCCCAGGAGGAAATAATGCCAATCCGCCCCCTAACCCGAACCGAGATGATCGCACAACAGGTGCGCTCGGCGCGCGAGCGCGCCGGCTTGAGCCAAGAGGATGTCGCGACGCGGCTGGGCCTCACGCGTCCAACCTATGGCCACTACGAGCGCGGTCGCACACCCTTTCAAATCGATACCCTGTTTGTGCTCGCCGACCTGCTTAATCTCCGTGTCGCGGCGCTGCTGGGCCTGGACGAAGGGCTGGCGGCAGACGAGTCCCTCCTGATCGCGGCCTATCGCAAGCTGAATGGCTCCCCGCATCAAGCGCGCGTGCTCGTCGCGTTCCTGGAGCTGTGTCGTGTCTGGACGAGTGAGGCGACGTCCCCGGTCGCCGGGGATCCAGCTCTGATGCAGTTGTTTGTGACGCGCCAGGACGCAGCCAGCGATCTGACGGTTGGCAAGCCGGGCGTGCTCCAGCAGCCGCCGGCCCCGGCGGAAGCGGCGGCCGCTAGCGAAGAGGCTGAGCTGCTGGGGTATCTCCAAGAGCTTGGGCCACAAGGGCGAGCTCTGATTCGCAAGCTGCTGGATCGGCTGCCCGGCGCTTAAGCAGGCGCGCGCACGTTGCCAACCAGAAAACGCTAGTCAGCACCTGGTGGCGCTCGGCAGGGGGCAGTGTGCGGAATTGGCGGATGATCTCCAGAGTCTCCATGCGGTGTGTCCTCGGTGCGGCAGTGGGTTCTTTAATGGTTCATGGTACATATCTATGTATTACGCATTATATTACATGATGGTAGATTTTCAAATATAACCGCCGCCCTCCCCAGCGCGCGATCCTCTACGCCCGCAATGCAGTTAACCCGGCTGGTGTCGCGCCGCCAACTGCTCGAGCCCGCTCAAAGGTCTTCGACCAGCGCCTGCACCCGCTGCGCGCTGGGATGCAGGTAGCAGCCGGTCGTTGTGAGGCTGGCATGGCCGAGCAGATCCTGCAGGGTGCGCAGATCGCCGGCGTGCTGTTCCAGGAAGCGCGTGGCAAAGGTGTGGCGCAGCGTATGCGGCGTCACCGGCGTCTTGATGCCGGCGCGCTGCGCGGCGCCGCTGATCAGGCGCTGCGCGCCACACGCCAAGAGCGGCCGGCCTGAGCGGCTCACAAAAATCCGCTCGTGGCTGACCGCCGGCCGCACGTCCAGGTCGGCGCGCAGCGCGGCCCGTGCCTCAGCGGAGAGCGGCGTTGCCCGCGCCTTGCTGCCCTTGCCCGGCCGGATCAGCACCCGGCCGGACCGCGGCCCGAGTTCTACGTCCCCCAGTTGCAGCGCCAGCGCCTCGCTGATCCGCAATCCCGCCCTGATAGTGCGCGTGGGTGTGGCCTTCGTAAGCGGCGAGGAATTCTGCGGTTTGGGCAGCCCAGCTCATGACTTGCTCCTTTCTGCCTGATAGTTTACCCCCGCTACCGCGGGGAGATGGATCGGACGCGCGAGATCATCGAGAAGGCGCACGGCCTACCCCCACCTGCGTGGGGCGAACGACTGTCCAAGCGATCTGAAACGCCAGCCAGCTCGGTCTACCCCCGCGCCCGCGGGGTGAACGCGCACCAGGGCGGCGGTCTGTGGGGCGACGGCGGTCTACCCCCGCGTGGGCGAGGTGAGCGAACAGCCTGAACGGCCGTTATCGTCCAACGACGGGTCTACCCCCGCGCGGGCGGGGGGGCCTCAACGCCTCTACATGGCCTACCCCCACGCGGGTGGGGTGCATACGCGTCCCGTAAACCTAATTGCTGCGCCAAGCGGCCTACCCCCACGCGTGTGGGGTGAACCCCGTCGGACCGACCCAGGGTGGTTTGTGCACCGGTCTACCCCCGCGTACGCGGGGTGAACTAACTGACGGACGCGCGCAAGTTCGCTGCCCATGGTCTACCCCCACCTGCATGTGAGGGGGAGGCGCGCGGAGAAATCGGGCCAAAGACCCACGTCGGCCTACCCCCGCATAAGCAGGGTGGCCCTCGACACCGCTACGCGGTCTACCCCCGTGCGGGCGGGGACGGCCTCCGGCGGTGCACATTGGCCGGGCGGTGCGCGTTCGTCTACCCCCGCACGCGTGGGGTGAACTTTGTGGATAACCACCCCCCTCAAACTTGCCGGCGGTCTACCCCCGCGCCGGCGGGGTGAATTACCTGGGCCCGGTGATCACGGCCGGCGGAACCGGCCTACCCCCACGCGCGTGGGGTGAACGGGCTCAGCGAGTGATTGGTGGGCGAGCACAGCGGCCTACCCCCATACGCGTGGGGTGAACTCCGCCCGCCGTCTGTGGCCGACCGGTCTACTCCCATACGCGTGGGGTGAACGAGTCGCTGGAGACGACCCGCTTTCTGCACGCCGGCCTACCCCCGCGCGTACGGGGTGAACGAGGATCCGCACAAAACGAACAGCCCTCGGAGCGGTCTACGCCCGATACGGCACAACCGACAGCAGCCCGAATCCGAACGCCTTCCCCCGGCCGCAACCGTTGGCCAGCGTCTGCGCGAATGCGGCGCTATCGGTGACGCGCAGCACGCCACTGTACTCCGCCGCGTTGAACGTCAGGAGCTCGCCGCGCTCCGGCGCGTCCTCATCTGCGGACCGCCGCACGGCGAACAGCTCCCGGCGCGCCACGCACTGCTCGAGCACGGCGAAGCCGCCGGCCGCACCCTTGCGCGCCAACCAATCCGCCAGCTCGTCGGTCCGGATCAGGGCCACCAGGCGCCGGCTGACCGTCTCACGCCTGGCCGGCGCCGCCAGCAAGCGAAAGCTGAGCAGCCGGTCAACTGCCAGCTCGGGGTTGAACCGGCGCGTTTCCAAACGCTGATCCGGCAGCAGCACACTGATATCCGGCTGCAGTGGGCTCTGCATCAGCAGATCACGCCCGTCCAGCCGATACAGGGGCCGCCCCTGCGCAAAGGCCCACGGAAACAGCCGGCACACGAACCGATGTCGGCTATAGGGATCGGCCAACAGCCGGCGCTCCGGGGGCGGCTGCGGGCGCAACTGCAAACGGCTGAGATAGAGATCAGGCATTGGGCTCCTCCGGCGTGGTGGTCACATAACGCACCCAGCGCGGCCCGAACCAGCGCGCCCGCGCGTTCACGAGCGCATCATCCCGGCGCTGGGCGCCCGGCGCATCCGGCAGGCACTCGATTTCGGCCAGCACCGGCCCCTCGGCGGGGACCAGGCGCGGCCAGGCCGCCAGCGCCGCGGCCAGGTCCGCGTGTGCACTGAGACCACCGTAGATCGGGACGCTGGGCACGCACGCCCGCCGGCCCAGGTACAGCGGCCAGACCGGCGCTTGCAGGGCGGCCGCCAGGTCGGCCAGCAGGGCGACATCTTGGCTGTGCACGGCAACAACGAACGCGGCGTCGGCCAGGTATTGGCGCAGCGAGTACACGCCGTAGGGGCGCTTCTTGCCA
>JAPKMS010000094.1 GCA_026645775.1 Anaerolineae bacterium | reverse complement strand
TACCCCTATTTTCTGCCGATGGGCGGTCTGCGCAAAACTCAGACCGCCCGCCTTGTTAGTCTAAACTCGAGTTATGATCCAACCAGCGGAAGTTATTCCTACGCGTTGATTGACTTAGCCTCGTCCTTTGTTGGCGATAAACGTATCCTGGGTTGGGATGATTATCCCCATGAAAATGTGGAGCGTATCAAGCAGCTCGCCAGCTTTCCCCATCACTTTCACCTCCGCGACGAAACCGGGGCTTGGATTTTCGCTGAATCCACCATGCGCGGTCATGTTGAACTTGAGATGGATACGGTCATCAAGACCCTCAAGCGGTATTTGAAGGCCATCAGAGGCCGAGGATAGACGATACCCGATGAGTGATCGGACCCGAAGCCATTTGCCCACCGACTATCGCGCCTTCCGCCGGCGCACCGACCGCAACCTGGCGCTGGCTGTGGTGATCTTCCTGGTCGGTGTGGGTGGGACGTTGATCGCGCTGATCTACGGCGGAGGGGCGGCCGCGCTGGGGCTGGTCTGCCTGTCGGCGGGCGCGGGGATGTTCGGGCTGGTGTGGCTGATCCTGACACTGCTGGAACGCTGGGCAAATCGGGAGTGATGCCTGCGCCTCACCCGCCGGCCAGCTTCACCTTGTACCCCAGCTCCTTGAGCTTCTCCGCAACCTTTTCGCGCTGATCGCCCTGGATCTCCAACTCCCCTTCCTTCAGCGTCCCGCCTGCGCCGCATGTTGCTTTGAGCGCGGTCAGCAACTCCTTGAAGGTGGCCGGGGTGTGCTGCAGCCCGTAGATCACGGTGACGGTCTTGCCGCCGCGGCCTTTCCGGTCACGTTTGACGTAGGCAGTCTGCTGACGGGGCGCCAGGTCAATCTTGTGACAGACGCATGGCACGTGGCCGCACCGGGGACAAAGCTCCACAGGATCGGGATCGGTGGAATAGACAACGCGTGATGGCATTGCGGCTCCGCTTCGGCTGGGATTTCTCGTACGACGCCATTGTAGCATGATCGGGAAGCGATAAAAAATGGAGACGTGTGGATGGGGGTGCATGGGCGTTCCTACGCCGATACTGCGTCTGTTTGCCCTGGGCTGCTTCGTGTGCTAAAATCGTTGCCGAAAGTCAGATGGCCGCCGGCAGCGCGCAACAGCCGGCTTCACGCCATACCGACGGGAGGAACTTCTGGAAGCCCTACAACTGGCAAACTTGACTGTCAACAAACTGGAAGAGCATCAGGCGGTTAACATCGTCGTGCTCGACATGCACGAGGTCACCTCGTTCACCGACTACTTCGTGATCTGCACCGCCGAATCGGATCGGCAGGCCAAGGCCTTGCAGCAGATCCTGATCGAGGACTTCAAAAAAGAACAGGTCGCGGCGCCGCTCTCGACCGAGGGCGAAGTCGAGTCGGGATGGTGGCTGCTGGACTATAACACCGTGATCGTCCACATCTTCTCGGCGCAAGCCCGGACCTTCTACCGGCTGGAAGAGTTCTGGAAGGCAGCGCCGGTGGTGCTCAAGATCCAGTAGTGGATCCGGGCAGGATGCCGCAGCCGCAGGTTGGCCCCCTCATCCAACAAACAACGTGCGCCGTGGCGGTCATCTCTGAGATGGCCGCCACGGCGCACGTGTTAAGTCGGCTTGCTACGGCTCGTGTATTTGACACCCGGCACACAAACCGCCTTGACGGGTGTTAACAGCCCCGCAGACGCTTCTTTGGAGCGCTCCGACAGATCGTGCTTCGAGAGGAAATGTGCCGCACCACAGAGACGCAGAGGGCGCGGAGACTGAGATCGAGAATTCCGCTGCGTGCTCCGCGTCTCTGCGGTGGATCGCGGTGGCGCACATTTTCAGTGGAGGTTTACGCGAATTCGCAGTTGGCGCCTCGGCCTGGCCCAGTGTATACTTCGTATACTTCCCGCAGGACCATCTAACCATTTCGGAGCAACACCTTTGATCGAGCAGCCCATCCTTCACACCCGGCGCCTGACGCTGCGGCCGTTCACCCTGGCCGACGCGGCCGATGTGCAGCGGCTCGTCGGCGCGTACAAGGTTGCAGCCAACATCCCCAATATCCCGCATCCCTACGAGGACGGGATGGCTGAGACCTGGATCAACACCCATCCGCCGCGGCTGGCCGACGATACAGGCATAACTTATGCCATGATGCTGACTGAGACGGGCGAACTGTGCGGTGCGATCAGCTTGATGCTGAAACCGGAACATCAGCGTGCCGAGCTGAGCTACTGGGTCGGTGTGCCGTACTGGGAGCGCGGCTATTGCACCGAGGCCGCTCGCGCACTGCGTGACCATGGCTTTCAAGTGTTGGGGCTGCACCGCCTCTTTGCGGTCCATCTGACGCGCAACCCGGCTTCGGGCCGCGTGATGCAGAAGATTGGCATGCGGCACGAAGGGACATTGCGCGAACACGAGTTCACGCGGGGCGTCTTCGAGACGGTCGAAACCTACGCCATCCTCCGCAGCGAGTGGGAGGCGGAACAACTCGAAAAATCAGGAAAATCAGGTGAATCAGCGTCCTAATCTCGGCAGGTCTCGTTATGACCCGCCCCCCGGCTTGGTCGCGCTGGGCACGCACGTCGAGGTCGAGTTGATCTCCGAGACAGGTGAGACGGAGCAGTTGACCTTCGACATCGTGCCCGACCGTGCCGCCGATTTCGCCGCGGGCTTCCTGGGCGCGAGCACGCCGCTGGCGCAAGCCATCATGGGGCGCCCTATCGGCGCGCGCCTGCCATACCACAGAGCCGACAGCGCGGAAGTTCGCATCCTGTCTGTGACGCGCAGCCAGCGCGACCCCGATCAATCCGCCGCCGAAGCCCGCCAGGCCGTGACCCAGGATGCAGTGGTGCGCGCCAAAACCGATGACCTGGTGCAATTGGCGCTGACCGTGAACTCCAAGTGGGGCGGTTACGATCCTGAACCGCTGGAGCCGCGATGACCGGCGCCGATATTCGTTTGCTCCACACGCCCGAAGAAATGCTGCAAGCGGAGGTGCTGCAACAGGCCATCTGGCCGGGCGAGGCTGTCGAGATCGTGCCCGCTCACGTTTTGCTGACCGCCGCGCACAACGGCGGGCAGGTGGCCGGTGCGTTTGTGGGTGGAGCACTGATCGGGTTCACCTGGGGCTTCCTGGGGCTGGACGATCGTGTGTCACCGCCACGCATCAAGCTCTGCTCGCACCAACTGGGCGTGCTCCCGGCCTGTGGCGGCGCCGGCATCGGCCGCGCGTTGAAATGCTTCCAACGCCGCATCTGCCAGGCGCAGGGCATCGATCTGATCACATGGACTTACGATCCGCTGTTGGCCCGCAACGCGCAGCTCAACATCGCCCGGCTGGGCGCTGTCTGCAACACGTATCTGCCCGACCTCTACGGCCCGCTGCGCGATGGTCTCAACGCCGGGCTGCCCTCCGATCGTTTTCAGGTCGATTGGTGGATCAACACGCCGCGGGTGGCGGACCGTTTGGCCGCACCGCCCCAAACCGGTGGCCTGGCCGAATGGCTCGCGGCCGGCGCGACCTGGGTCAACCCGTCTGGCCGAGAGGGCGCGCCGCAGCCGCCGGCCCCGCCGATCACCGTGCCTGCGACCGGCGCCATCCTGGTCGAGATCCCCGCTGACTTAATGGCGCTGAAGGCCGCGGATCCGGCCCTCGCGCTGCGCTGGCGTCTGGGCACGCGCGCGGTGTTTGCTGATCTGTTCGCGCGGGGCTATGGCGTCACGGATTTCGTGCGCGATGCAAGCCGCTCAGCGTATGTATTGGGTCGAGAACAACTCTCAACCCAGGAGAACACCCGTGCATCTTGACCGCATCACCCTCCACCACCTGCGCATGCCGCTGGTGGCGCCCTTCGAAACCTCGTTCGGCCGCATCACCGACCGCGAGTGCATCCTGATCGAAGTCCGCTCCGAAGGGCTGATCGGCTGGGGCGAGTGCGTGGCCGATCGCGATCCGGGTTACGCTTACGAAACGACGGGCACTGCGTGGCACATCCTGACGGAGTTTCTCGTGCCGGCTATCCTGGATCAAGACGTGGCCGGCCCGGCCGATTTCCAGGCGCGCGTCAGCCAGGTGCGCGGACATCTGATGGCGAAGGCCGGGCTGGAGCTGGCGCTGTGGGATTTGTTGGGCAAGCGGGCCGGCAAGTCGCTGCGCGAACTCCTGGGCGGCACGCGCGACCGGGTCGACGTGGGGGTGTCGGTGGGGCTGCAAGCCTCGCCCGCGGCGCTAGTGGAGACCGTAGGCCGCTACCTGGCCCAGGGCTACGGCCGGATCAAGATCAAGATCAAGCCCGGCCGCGACATCGGCGATGCGGAAGCCGTGCGCCGCGCGTTCCCGGACATCCGCCTCCAGGTGGACGCGAACTCGGCCTACACCCTCGAAACCGCACCGGCGCTGCGGCCGCTGGATGACCTGGCCCTGCTGCTGATCGAGCAGCCGCTGGATGAGGACGACATCTGGGATCACAGCAAGCTCCAGGCGCAGTTCCGCACGCCGATCTGCCTGGACGAGAGCATCCTCTCCGCGCGGCACGCGCGGCAGGCGCTAGAGATGAAGTCATGTCAGGTGATCAACATCAAGGCGGGCCGCGTGGGCGGATTGACCGAGGCGGTCGCCATCCATGACGTATGCCGGGCGGCCGGTGTGCCGGTCTGGTGCGGCGGGATGCTGGAAACCGGGGTGGGCCGCGCCGGCAACCTGGCGCTCGCCAGCCTCCCCGGCTTCACCCTGCCCGGCGACATCTCGGCGACGGAGCGGTACTATGCCGAGGATGTGACCGAGGAGCGGTTCAGCCTCAACCCCGACAGCACAATCCGCGTGCCGGATGGGGTGGGGTTGGGAATCACCGTAAGTGAGGACGCGGTAACAAGGTTTACAGTAGCTATGGCTCGATTCCTATCATAACCAGAGGTACGGCGGGAACACCGCGGCCCTGGCGAATCACATTGTAGAACTCACCTTCATAATATGGGACGCCCGAACTCATCTCGACCTGAAGGGCCTTCATAGGCAGGATTTCTATGCCTACATCTATCTGGTCACCAACGTAGAAAGCAAGGTGTTTCACAAAAAGATCGTAAGCCACAAAGGAATACTTCCCGAACTGTACTTCAATTGCGACCCTATCTTTAACAAAGTCGGTCTGGTTGTAGCTAAATATGGGTTTCTCGCCAGCAGCCTCTATTTCAGCCTTTTGCTCCTGGGGGCTCATAGTGAGTGTTTTACGGATGAGCTTTTCTGTGCGTGTTACCCAGTAACTGACCCTGCTTTCAGACCATCCTCGGCTACGGAGTAACTGCTTGAAGGTATTATTCATGCCAATCGGGCTATAAAACAGCCTTCCTCGTGTCCGCTCTTCGGCTGACACCTTGGTCTTGCACACACTGGCGTCAACAGCAGCTATCACCGATTCCACCTCCTGCCAGAGCAGCGGCTTCCTCACAAGCAAGAACTCCAGTCCGTTCAAGTGGGAATAGGTCTCAGCTATTCTCATGGCCCGAATATCCCTCCTTTTTCTCCAACAATACGGGTTGTTCAGTCGTTTTTATGGTAGGCCAAGGGGAGACGGTTAGTTTGCTGCCGGTTTGTTTTGGATCATAAACAGGTCTATCCATTGGCCGCGTCCTAAGCGTCCCAGCTATCGCCTGGGCAATCCTGGAGCGCGCAAGTTCCACATACTTCGGCATGATTTCCGCGCCCGCACCACGACGGCCGTGCCGGATCGCAGCAATAATGGATGTGCCAGTTCCAAGAAATGGATCCAGCACCCAGTCTCCTTCGCTGGTCATCGATAGCACCAGTCTCTCGATTAATTCAACTGGAAACTGGCACGGATGCTCGGTTTTTTCAACATGATTGCTCTTTACATTCGGAATAATCCATACATCGCCTGGATTCTTGCCCAATGGATTACTGGAGTATTCGCCGGCGTTAGGTCCCTTGAAATACTTCTTACCGGGATACTTCTGAGGCACCCGTACAGGGTCAAGATGGAATGTATAATCGTCAGTTTTTGTGAACCAGATGATTGTTTCGTATCTACCAGAAAAACGGTTGGAACAGTGCAACCCATGTTCAAAGTGCCAGATTATCCGATTGCGCATCCTCAAACCAAGCTCGCTGAACACAGGGTAAAGCACTATGTCCAATGGAATAATCGCGCCACGATCAACGTGATTTCCTACCTGCCAACAAATGCTACCGCGTGGGGAAAGGGTACGCACGCACTCTCGAATGACGGCAGCCTGTTGAGCAAGATAGGTTTCCAACTTCAACTTCTTCTCGTACTCTTTTCCGATGTTGTAGGGCGGGGAAGTCACGATAAGCTGGATTGCCCCATCTGGTACTGTCCTGAGTAAATCAAGGCAATCACCCATATGAACTACAGCCCGTTCGGAAGTAAGAAATCTCGCCGCAATTGTAATCTGCTCGGACATTCTATCCACCATCTGTTGAACAAAACCGTAGATGCCTGCGAATAGGAATTCAACCTTGACGAAGTATATCTGATATCGCGTCTATCGACAAATTATCCGAACAAATGTGCTTGCGCATTTATCACTCCCCATCCGATTTGGACGCAAACAACACATCAAACGGGATCTCTACGCGCCGCCGCCCATCAGTGCTGCGTGAGCCCAGCCCCAAATACTGTGCGACCCGATCGGCAAGCGCGTCGACCGAGTCGTGCGGATGACGTTCCAGGACAACAATATCGTCCGCCCTGCATTCATGCACCATCACGGCCGAGATGGTCGCATCGTGCGCAAGAAATTGCCGCCACATCCTCTCCGGCTGGGGGAGCGCGCGGATCCAACTCCGCATCTCCGCGCGTTCGTCGGCCGTGGTCCACAATTGAACGCGTTCCTCGTCTGAGGTGGTCAGGCAGACCATCTGTCGCGGGGCGAGCACCTGGGCCGCAAGCGATGGATGCGTAATCCCGCCATCGATCAGGATGGCGTGCGCCGCGGGCCAGGCCGCGAGATCGTCGGCAAGCAGATCGAGATATTCCGCCGTCGCGGCGCGGTTGAAGGCGTCGAACGCATCTCGCGATAGTTCGAGCGCCCAGGCAAGCGGATTCTCTGCCGATAGCCAGGCTGTGGTTGCCGGATGCCGTTGCGCCGTGTACCGGGGGAAGTAGGCGCCGTAGATGTGCGCATCCATGTCGTACACGACGATCCCAGCACGTTCCGCAAGGGCCCGGCAGATGGTCGATTTTCCGGCGCCGGCGCCGCCGAGGATCCAGTAGATGTTATGCCGGTTCGCGAAGACCGGCCGGGCCTTCGCGATCAGGGCCTGATCCACCTGGAACATCGCCGCTCCCCTGGCAGATGTCTCGTCACGCATCTCCGCCACACGCCGCTCCCGCGATCTTCCCCGTCACCCACGCCCACAGGAAGTTGTACCCGCCGATCGGCCCGAACGCGTCCAACATCTCGCCGCACAGATGGAGGCCAGGCGCCCGGCGGCTTTCCAACGTGGCCGGGTTTAACTGATCCAGCGCCACGCCGCCGCCGGTCACCTCGGCAGCCTTGTAGCCTTCGTGACCGTGCCAGGGCAAGGGGTAGCGGGTCAGCAGCTCCACCAACCGGACGCGGTCCTCGCGGCGCAACTGGGACAGGTAGGCCAGCCGCAGATCGGCCTCGGCCAGCAACTGGTCAGCCAGGCGCTCCGGCAGATGGTCGCGCAGAAGTGTTGAGACGGGGCCGCGCGCCGAGCGCAGAGCCTCCTCCCACGCCGCGGCATCCAAGGGCGACCACTGGACATAAATCGTCGGCCGCGGGCCGCCTTCAAAGGTCGAACGCACTGCGACATGCGACACATTCAGCACCGCCGGGCCGCTGTAACCGCGATGCGTGAACAAGAAGCCGCCCGTGGCCCGGAGGGGCTGCCCGCCTTGCGGCCGCACCACGGTGAGCGTCACCGGCAGCGCGAGGCCGGCCAGGGCATGGTGCGCCGAGTCTTCGCACGTCAATGGCGTCAGCGCCGGGTAAGTCGGCGTCATCGCATGGCCCAGCGCCCTGGCGATATTCAGGCCGGCCCCATCGCTGCCGGTGGCCGGCACCGATAACCCACCCGTCGCCAACACAACCCGGCTTGCCAGGAGCGCCCGTCCATCGGACAGGGCCACGCGCCAGTCAGAGCCGTCCGGGCGGAGATCCGCCACGCGCGTCTCGGTGTATAACGTCACGCCGCGCGCCTGGGCCATCTTCAGCAGTGCGTCCAGCACATCCTGGGCCCGGTTTACCGCCGGAAAGAGCTTGCCGGTCTCCGCCTCCAACGCCAGCGGGATCCCCAACGTCTCCTCAAAAAAGCGGCGAACCGCGGCCAGCGGCCAGGCGCGCAGGATCTTCGCCAGGGTGTTCGGCGACCCATCGGAAACGAAGTCGCCCGGTGCGACGCGGGAGGGCAGCACGTTGCACCGGCCGCCGCCGCTGATCAAGATCTTTTTGCCGGGGCGATCGCCGCCTTCCAGCAGGAGCACGGGCCGCGGGCCGGCTGCGGCAAAAATCGCGGCCATCAAGCCGGCGGCCCCCGCGCCTACGATCACCACAGGCGCCTTCACATCGGAGGGAGAATCCATAGGCATTTTCACCTGACCTTCAAAGTTAGTTTCGTCGTTGAGTATACCACAGGGTCAGAGCGCAAATAATCATTTGACAGATTCTGCCCAATAATAGTAGACTGCGCCATCTTCGTTCCCACCCTAAAATACCCGGAGGAATTCCATGCAGAAGCACAGATCCGTCATGTTCGCCCTGATCCTCGTCCTGGTCTTGGCCCTGATCGCCCCGATGGCTGCCGGCGCAGCGTCGGACCCCAGCGCAATTGTCACCGTGGCCGTCGACCAGGCCTCGTACGCGGCAGACCAAAGTGTAGTTGTCCACGTGACGATCGCCAATCCGACCAACCGGCCGGTCAAAGTGCTGAAGTGGTACACGCCGGCCGAAGATGTGGAAGAGCCGCTCTTCGCGGTGCTCCGTGACGGCGTGCCGGTTTCCTACGTGGGTGCGGTTTACAAACGCCCGGAGCCCAAGGGCGAAGATTACGTCACGCTGAAGGCCGGCGCGAGCCTGGCCCGCGACATCGATCTGGCGGCCTATTACGATCTGTCCGTCACCGGGAACTACGCGGTGCGCTTCGATGTTTCCTCAGCGAACCTCTATTCGGAGCGGAACGTCCCGGCCAAGGTGGCCGATCGCCTGGCCTCAAATGAAGTCCAGGTTTGGATCGAGGGCCGGCAGGCTGTTTCCCCTGACGCGGCGGTGTCTCCCGCAGCAGTGACCGGCACGACGACGTACAGCAAGTGTACGACGACGCAGCAGGCTGCTCTGGTGAACGCCCGCAACCAGGCGAGCACCTACTCCACCAATGCCAAAGCTTATTTGGCGGCAGGCACTGCGGGGTTGCGCTACACGACCTGGTTTGGTGTGTACAACGCGACGCGTTACAGCACCGTCACAACTCACTTCAACGCCATCACCGCCGCGATGGACACGGCCGCGGTGACGTTTGATTGTGGATGCAAGAAGTCGTACTACGCCTACGTGTACCCGACTCAGCCCTACAAGATCTATCTGTGCAAGGTATTCTGGACCGCGCCCTTGACGGGCACAGATTCCCAGGCGGGTACGCTGATCCACGAGATGAGCCACTTCAACGTTGTGGCCGGCACCGATGACTACGTCTACGGGCAAAGCGGTGCGAAGAACCTCGCGATCACAAATCCGACCCAGGCGATTGACAACGCGGACAATCACGAATACTTCGCGGAGAACACGCCGGCGCAAAACTAAAGGCTGAGACCGGCGCCGCACAGGCGTCGAAGGACCCCCGCTGGCTATTCCAAGTTCCCTGTACGGTGCTGACGTACAGGGAACTCGTTTTAAGAGGCAATCTCCGAGCGCACCCACGGATCGGTTTCGAGCGTCAGGGCATGCGCCAGGGCGTGCTCGGCGTCTGCACCCCCGACGCGGCCCAACGCCCACGCCGCGTGCCCGCGCACCAACGGTTCGGGGTCGGCCAGCAATGCGATCAATGCCGGCACAAGCGCCGGGTCTCCGCTGTTGCCCGCAGCCACGCACGCATTGCGCACGAGGCCGCGGCGCTTCGCCCGCAGCACCGGCGTGCCGCGGAAGCGGGCGCGGAAGGTTGCTTCGTCCAATGTCAGCAAGGCAGATAGGGCCAGGCTGCCCGGGGAGAGGGCCGGAGAGAGGACCGGCGACTGGAAGTCGCAGCTCCCATTGCGAAGTCGGCCTGCGCCGACTGGGCCAGAGTCCACGAAGGTGGACTTTGCAGC
>JAPKMS010000093.1 GCA_026645775.1 Anaerolineae bacterium | reverse complement strand
TGCGACCGATGTGATGGCTTCCAACGGCGTGATTCACGTCATTGACAGCGTCATCCTGCCGCCCGCAGCGCCGGCCGCCGCAATGGCGAACGGCATCAGCGCCCCGAAGGGTGGGGCATCAGTGAGCGGAACGGTTGAGGTCAAGGGCTATGCAAGCGATCCGGCCTTCCTGAAGTGGCAGTTGGACCTGCTGCCGGGCGGCGATCCGAATGCGGCGATCTTCCTGGCCTTGGGCGAGAAGCCGGGTGAGTTCAGCTACACCCTGAACACCATTGGCCTTCCGAACGGCGAGCATGCCTTCCGGCTGCGGGTGGTGCGAGCTGACAGCAACTACGACGAGTACGTCAGCAAGTTCACTATCGCCAACAAGTAATCCAGGTTTCTGAGGTGCAGAGGCGGGGCGACTTGAGCGCCCCGCCTCTGCGATGTGCGGGTCACAGGTAAGCGTTTCCAAACAGACGGCGGGGATCTGCTTCAGGAGTTGAGATGGAACAAGGACGAACGGTCTTGGTTACGGGGGCTACAGGTTATATCGGCGGCCGGCTGGTGCCCCGGCTTCTGGCGGCTGGCTACCGGGTGCGCTGCCTGGCGCGCGACGCCCGCCGTCTGCAAGGCCGGCCGTGGAGCGAACAGGTGGAGGTGGTCGAGGGGGATGCGACGCGGCCCGAAACCCTACCGGCGGCCCTGGCGGGCATATCGGCCGCTTATTTCTTCATCCACAGCCTCAGCGACACGGCCAACTATCGGGAGCGGGATATGGCCGTCGCCCGCAGCTTCAGCCAGGCGGCCAAGGCCGCGGGTGTGGCGCGCATCATTTACCTGGGCGGCCTGGGCGATCCGGCGGCGGACCTGTCCACGCATCTGCGTTCGCGCCAGGAGACCGGCGCTGCCCTCGCCGAGGCCGGCGTGCCGGTGACCGAATTCCGTGCGGCGATCGTCGTCGGCTCCGGCAGCCTGTCGTTCGAGATGATCCGCCACCTGACGGAGCGGCTGCCGGTGATGATTTGTCCGCGGTGGGTCTTCACCCGCATCCAGCCGATCGCCATTGACGACGTGTTGAGCTACCTGGTCGCCGCTTTGAAGACGCCGGAGAGCGCGGGTCGGGTGATCGAGATCGGCGGTGCCGACGTGGTCAGCTACGGTGACATGATGCGGGGGTATGCCAGGGCCCGCGGCCTGCGGCGCTGGCTGATCCCGGTGCCGGTGCTGACGCCGCACCTGTCGGCCCACTGGGTCAACTGGATGACGCCGGTGAACGCCGGCATCGTCTATCCCCTCATCGAAGGGCTGCGCAACGAAGTGGTCGTGCGCGATGACGCGGCCAGGCGCCTCTTTCCCGACATCGCGCCCATGGGGTATGATGCTGCTCTACAGTTGGCTCTGGCCAATCTGGGGGAGGGCCAGGTGGAGACCAGTTGGGCCGACGGCCTGACCTCCAGTTGCGGCGACGTGCGGCCGGTGGAGCTGAGCAGCGATGCGGGGATGCAGATCGAGCGCCGGCAGGTCCTGGTCGCGGCGCCGCCGGAAGACGTCTATGCGGTCTTCAGCGGGATCGGCGGCGACCGGGGTTGGTTCTATGCCGACTGGCTGTGGCGGCTGCGCGGCATTGCCGACCGCCTGGTCGGCGGGCCGGGCTTCCGGCGCGGGCGCCGCCATCCGGACGAGGTGCGCGTGGGCGACGCCCTGGACTTCTGGCGGGTCGAGGCGGTCGATCCGGGCCGGCTGTTGCGCTTGCGCGCCGAGATGAAGCTGCCCGGCAAGGCCTGGCTCCAGTTTGAGGCGGCGCCCCGCGGCGCCGGGCAGACGCTGCTGACCCAGACCGCATTCATGGCGTCGCGGGGGTTGTCGGGCCTGGCCTATTGGTACGGGATGTATCCCTTCCATGGTGCGATCTTCGGCAGCATGGCCCGGGCGATCGGCGAACGCGCCGAGGGGCGCGCCGCACAGCGGTCAGCGCCCGGCATCGCCCGACGGCTGCAGGAAGCCGGGGCCTGATCGCAAAGGCTGAGGGGAGGTAGACATGCAAATATTGGTTCGCCGGAGCCGGCTGGAAGTCGGTGCAGATCACGCTCAATTCCCCACGGTTTCCGGATTCAACCTGAACCGCCAGGAACTCGAGTTCCCGCGCGACTTGCGGGGCGACCTCAATCTGCTGTTCGTGCCGTTTTTGCAGTACCAACAGATCGTCGTCAACACCTGGATTCCCCTTGCAGACGAGCTTGAATCCTCCATTCCGGGGCTCGCTTACTATGAGTTTCCCACGATCGATGAGCTGCCCGCGCTCTCGCGCACCTTCATCAACGAGGGCATGCGGGCAGGCATCCCCAACGCCAGGGCGCGCGAACGCACGGTCACGTTGTACGTTGACATGGCCAGGTTCATGCGGGCGCTCGGCATCCCCGGCAAGAACGAGGTCCACGTCCTGCTGGTTGACCGCCGGGGCGGCGCTATCGTCTGGCGCACGACGGGCAGCTTCGACGAGGCGAAGGGGCGGGAGCGATAGAAATCTATCTCAGGCGACTGATCCCGGGGGGTAATCCCGCCAAAATGTCGAACTGACCCCCCGAGGATCTCCGGGGGATCGAAGCTGCCGCTCAGATTCAGGTGTGAGGGGCTCAGCTCCCCGGAGTGGTGCTGAAAACAACTTGTTCTCCACGCCAGACCAGGGGGAATGACATGACAAATCGGTCGGCTGTCCATTCCATCGACGAGTATATCGCCGAGTTTCCGCCTGAGACGCAGCAGGTGCTGGAAGCGCTGCGCGCCCTCATCCGGGCGTCAGCGCCCGCGGCGACAGAGACGATCAGCTATGCGATCCCCACGTTCGACCTGAACGGCCAGCACCTGGCGCATTTTGCAGGGTATGGAAGGCGCGTCGGGTTCTATCCGGGATCGAGCGGGATCAAGGCGTTCATGGAAGAGCTCAGGCCTTACAAAAGTGCGAAGGGCTCGGTGCAGTTTCCCCTGGGCCAGCCATTACCCGTGGATCTGATCCGCCGGATCGTCGAATTCAGGGTCGCGGAGAACCCGGGCAAGCTTCGCTGATCCGCGCGGCCGGACGGCGCATCGCGGCAGGACGCACTTTTAATCAAAAATTGGGTCTTGACAGCGACATGGGGCTGTGCTATATTGAACACGCATGGGAGCGCTCCCATGCGTTTCCCTTGTTGGCCTCACGACAGGTTCAGCATTCGACGTGCCCGCACAGAGGGTGAAGGGATAGAGCGATGCCGCTCACGCTGGAAGGGATTGCCAAATTGGCGGGTGTTTCCCGTTCCACTGTGTCGCGGGTCATTAATGACCACCCCAGCGTCCGAGCCGAGGTCCGTGGGCATGTGCAGCAGATCATCCGCGAGACGAACTATCAGCCGCACGCTGCTGCCCGTAGCCTGGTCACTCACCGCACGCACATCATCAGTGTTATCATCCCCGAGTCAGTCACAAAGCTTTTCACCGATCCCTTCTTTCCCCTGTTGCTGTACGGGATCACCGCGACCAGCAATGCGCATCACTATGACCTGATGCTTTCTCTCTTCAACGGCCCAGGGGAAGAGGGCGAGACATATCGGCGCATTATCGGCAGCGGCAATCTGGATGGTGTCATTGTCGCCTCTGCCCATTTGACCGACGCGGTTTTCCTCCGGTTGTTGCAGGACAAAATTCCTTTTGTGGTCGTGGGGCGTTACCCGGATGAGAGCGTCAACTGCGTTGACGTGGATAACATCGGTGGGGCGCGCATGGCCGTCGAGCACTTGATCGGACTCGGACATACGCGCATCGCCACCCTCACCGGCCCACTGACCATGACGCACGGCGCGGATCGTCTGAGCGGATACCGCCTTGCCATGGCGGCGCATCAGCTCCCGGTGACCGATGACCTGATCTTCCACGGCGATTACACTGAGAGCAGCGGCATGACCGGCGCGAAGCAGTTGCTGGCAGCCTCACCTACGGCCATTTTCGTGGCCAGCGATGTGATGGCGATCGGCGCACTGAAGACGCTCCGGGAGGCAGGGCTGCGGATTCCGCAGGACATTGCCCTGGTTGGTTTCGACGACGTGAGCATCGCGGCGGCAGTGGAGCCAGCGCTCACAACGGTGCGCCAGCCCATTATACGCTTGGGCGCAACGGCGACAGAGTTGTTGTTGAGCCTGTTGGCGAGCCGGCCTGCCGCAGGTGCTGCAGCGCAGAGGATCATTCTGCCCACGGAATTGGTTGTGCGCCAATCATGTGGCGCCGCCGGGATGATCCCTGGCACGTCGCTGTGATGATTGGAAAAGGAGGCGCAACTCGATAAACGTAGTGTCTGCTCAGCCCATTTCTTAGACAACCCTAGTTCACATCAGCAAGGAGGCTCTAAAATGCGTAAGGTTGTACTCTCCCTGATCACCCTGTTGGTGATCGCGTCCTTTCTGACCGCCTGCGCTACGCCCACGCCGCAGGTGGTGAAGGAAGTCCAGACCCAGGTCGTGAAGGAAGTTCAGACACAAGTCGTCGAGAAAGAGGTCGTAGTGACCGCGACGCCGGAACCGGCCAAGCCGGTTGACGCCAACACGCTGCCCCGCAACGAGACGTTGTACTTCAACGGTCAGCAGTGGAGCGCAGTTGTGGGCTGGAACCCGTACTCCAACAGCAACAACAACGCCATGGCCGTTGCGCAGCAGGACAATGCGCGCGTCATCATGTTCGAAACCCCGTACCTGTACAACATGATTGACGGCAAGCAGTACCCGCTGCTGGCGGATGGCGACTATACGTGGAACGACGCCCGCACCGAGATCACCTTCAAGATGAAGGCGGCCGCCAAGTGGAACGACGGCACCCCGGTGACCGCCGAAGATGTCGCCTACACCTGGGCCACCGCGGCCAAGTACGGCATGCCGATCTTTGAATCCAACAAGGAATTCGTTGAGACCATCGAGGCCAAGGACGCCCAGACGGTCGTGGTGAAAGCCAAGCTGGGTGCGGACGGCAAAGCGGTCAATCCGCTGCAGGTTCAGGCCTACTTGAGCACCAACTACGTCTCCCAGAAGGCCTGGACCGACAAGTTGATCGAGCGCTCAGGCGGCGATCTCACCAAGATGCTGGCCGACCCCGCGGAGGACGTGGCCTACTCAGGCCCCTACGGCAAGTTCTTCTCCGACGATACCAAGGTCGTCTATGTGCGCAACGACAGCTACTGGGGCCAGGACAAGAGCATGTGGGGCAAGCTGCCGGCGCCGAAGTACCTGGCGCATGTAATCTACAAGGATAATGCAGCCGGCTCCGTCGCCCTGGCCCAGGGCGAGGTGGATGTCAGCCAGCAGTTTAACTCCAACATCCAGATCCTGTGGGAGAACTACGGCCTGCCCATCTCCACCTACCTGCCCGAGCCGCCGTACGGCATCGGCGCCAGCCTGCCGACCGCCTTCTTCAACCTGAAGTCCTACGGCCTGGATCAGCCGGCGGTCCGCAAGGCCATCGCGATGGCAGTGGACTATCCGACCATCATCGCCAACGCCATGACCAACCAATCG
>JAPKMS010000092.1 GCA_026645775.1 Anaerolineae bacterium | reverse complement strand
GACTTGTGCCCATCTGACATCGTCCGCCAGCATCGTGAGAGCGTGACGCGGGGATCCGCAGCGCGGCCGCCGGATCAGGGCAAGGGCGACGTGGTTGACGCCGAGTACCGCGTCGTAGAATGACCGTAACGAGAAACCCGTAGTTTGGGCAGCCGGCCCACTACGGGTTGTTCGTTTCTCCTTCCCCCATCAGATCATATTCCAGCGCCCCGGTGATGCGAGCACGGGCCATCTTGCCTACGGGCAGCGCACCGGGGATGATCACCAGACCATCCACCTCCGGCGCATCCCGGTAGCTGCGAGTCAGTGAAACAGGCCCCTTGTGGCCGGTCAGCTCTCCGTGGGCCTCTACCAGGACTTCCAACGTCCGTCCGACCTGCGCCTGGTTGCGGATCAGCGAGATACGCTGTTGTGCGGTCATCACGCGCTCGCGCCGCGCCTCTTTCACTTCCTCGGCCACCTGACCTGGCAAATCCCACGCCACAGTGCCTGGCTCGGGGCTGAAAGCGAAAACACCGACTTTGTCGAATTGGATCGCGGCCAGAAAGTCCAGCAGGCCGGCGAATTCTTCCTCGGTCTCTCCCGGGTATCCCACGATGAAGGTGCTCCGCAAGGCCATATCGGGCATGGCGGAGCGCATCATGGCAAAGGTCTCGTGCAGCCGATCGACGTTGGCGGGACGCAGCATGCGTCGCAGCACCGCGGGGTGGCCGTGTTGCAAGGGCATATCCAGGTAGTGGCAGATACGCGGGTCACTGGCCAGCACGTCGATCAGGTGCGCGGAGACGTGTCCGGGATAGGCGTACATCAGGCGCAGCCAGCGCAAGTCGGGCGCGGCCGCCAGGATCGCTGGGATGAGGTTGGCCAAGGCATCAGGCTGGCCCAGATCGCGGCCGTAGTCGGTGGTGTCCTGGGCGATCAGGATGAGTTCCTGTGCGCCGTGAGCCACCAGCGCTTGCGCTTCGGCCACGATAGCAGCCTGGGGGCGGCTCTGCAATTTGCCTTTGATGGTGGGGATGGAGCAAAACGCACACGGCGCGTTACAGCCGTCGCCGATTTTGAGATAGGCGCTGCCCGAGACTACGGGTGGGCGCGGGGTGGCTTCGGCCAGGGGGTGTTCGGGGTCACCCAAGAGGGCGTAGCGGCCGAAGGCACGCTGCCCCTTGCCGCCGCGCAACCCCTGGACAAACGGCACAATCTCCATCCAACGGCGGGTGCCCAAGAGACCGTCGACGCCGGGCACCTCCTTGACGATGCGCGCGCCCGCGCGTTGCGCCATGCAACCGGCAGCAATCAGCGTCTGGCCGCGGCGTTTGTGCTGCGCTAACTCTCGCAACGTCGCCAGCGACTCATCTTCCGCAGCCGCGAGGAAACCGCAGGTGTTCACGATCAGCACATCGGCGTCAGCGGGCACGGCCGTGCCGCGATAGCCGGCATTGCTCAGGAGCACGGCCATACCCTCGCTGTCGACCGTGTTTTTCGGGCAGCCCAAGGTGAGAAGATAATACTGCATGAGGTTCCTCAAAATCAGTAGCGAGTAATCAGCGGCGAGAGGAGAGCCCTCGTCACGGATTACTCGCTACTGTAAATGCGTTGCTTAGATCACCCGGCTGGCGTCGGGCTGACGGTTTGGGTGGGCGCCCGGGTGGGCGCCCGGGTCGGCGTCGGCGTGCCTTGGGTATCGGTTTCGGTGACTTCGCCTTGCTCTACGACCCACGTGCGTTCTAGCACCTGTCCCACCGCGCCCAGCGGACCCAGATCCTCGCCGTTCAGGATCAGGGAGATGCCGCCCGCATTGCCGGTGCGCACCGTGATGGATTCGTTCGCTTCCCAGATGCGGGTGGTCCCGACTTCCAGGGTTCCCTCTTCAGCGATCTCCCCGTCGACCGAAACGCGCACCCAGGTGCGCTGCGTGACGCTCAGCTCCAGCGCAATCTGCCCCACAACTTCCGGGGTCGGCGAGGGCCGCGGGGTCGGCGTTTCTGTTGCCGGCATGGTCGGTATGGGCAGCGGCAACAGATCCGATGTCGGTGTGGGCAGGGTTGGCGTGATGGTGGGCTGCGGCGTGGCGGTGACGACGATCGGCGTGAAAGTCTGCGTGGCGGTGGGCGCGGGCCCAAACGCGGCGAACAGATTCCGGCCCTGGCTGCGGCTGAGGAGCCACCAACCGCCGATGCCCAGGGTGATCACGATGGCGGCGGCCGCGACCCAGAGCCACCAACCCAGCACCGGGCGGGTGTCACTCAGCTCAACTTCCAGCGGGCGGTAGTCGACCAGGCGGGGCTTGCCGGGCTCGGCAATGGGGATGTCATCGCCGGCATCACCGCTCTCTTGCGTGTAGAGCGCTATGATATCGGGGGTGTTAAGCCCCAGAAAAGCTGCGTAAGTGCGAAGAAAGCCACGGGCCACGGTTCCTCGCGGCAGATTGGCGTAGTCACCGCCTTCCAAAGCTTCCAAATACTTCTGGCGGATGCGCGTTGCCGATTCAATATCGGCCAGGCTCAATTCCTTTGCAGTGCGGGCCTCGCGCAGCAGGCGCCCAAGTTCACTCATACTGGGTCAGTCCTCATTTCGGGTGATAGGTTTTCGCACTATACCCGCGCAAAGGCGAAAAGTCAAACAAGTGCCGTATCTAACACGTTGCGCGATCCGGGGGATGCGGGTATGATGGGCGGCGGGAGCGCGTATGCGAAGAAGGGCTGTCCAACGGACGCAGGGGCTGTTGCTCCTGGTGATTGGCTTGACCATTCTGGCCGGGATCCTCTCGGCCTGGCGGTCGGCGCGCGCTGGCGATAATCCGTCCTGGTTGAGCGCACTCCTCGGATCGAGCGGCTGGCGGATCGGGATCGTGGCCGGCCATCACGGCAACGATTCGGGCGCGGTCTGTCCCGATGGCTTGACCGAGGCCGAGATCAATTTGCAGGTGGCGGAGCGGGTGGCCGAGCAGTTGCGGGCGCTCGGCGCCACGCCGCAGGTGCTGGAAGAGTATGATCCCCGGTTGCGCGGCTATCGAGCCGACGCGCTGGTGGCGATCCACGTCGATTCCTGCGCCGTGGATCTGACCGGGTTCAAGGTGGCCAGTTTGTCCGGGGGCAGCCAGGAAGCGGAGCGCCTGGCGACCTGTTTGTGGGACAACTACGAAGCCACGACCGGCCTGCCGCGCCACCCGGACACGATCACCGACGACATGCGCTACTATCACGTCTTTCGGCAGATTTCCTCGTACACCCCGGCCGCCATTATCGAGCTCGGCTTTCTCAGCGGGGATCGCGCCTTTTTGACGGAGCAGCCCGACCGGGCAGCCGCGGGGATTGTGGCCGGGCTGCGGTGTTTCCTGGAGACGCCGGAGCCCTGAGTGCGCGGCGTTTACTGGGCCGGTGAGATGCCCAACATGTAGCGGAGCACCAAGGCATGGACCACTTGCTCCACCGGCGCCCGGTCGTCGGTGAAGATGGGGGTGCCCGCGGGCGGGGCCGCCATCTGGGCCTGCGGCGCAGCGCGGCGGGCCACTTCGGCGAGCAAGGGCTGATCGAACGCGGGCAGGTTGGCGGTCAGATCGGTCAACCCGGTGGGCCGGCGGGTGGCCACCACCAGGCTGTTGCCCAACTCGCTGCCGTTGTCCGGCTCATCCATGACGTAGACGCTGGAAAAAACCTCGCCCATCGTGGCGGCGATGGCATGCACCAGGCTGTAGTCGGTGTGCGTGCGCCCCACATTGACCGCGACCACACCATCCTCAGCCAGGCGAGCGCGCACCAGGGCGAAGAACTCGACGGTGGTCAGGTGAAAGGGGATGTAGGGCGGCCGATAGGCGTCGATGGCGATCAGATCGTACAGGGGTGGAAGAGTAGATTGGGAGGTCGGGTCGGTGGCACCGAATTTACCAAGTTCCCAATTTACCAAACTCGTATTTCTCAGAAACCATCGGCCATCCGCCGCAACTGCGTTCAGGTTTGTCTCGTTCATGTCGAACCAGTGGCGGCCGACAGCGATGATCGCCGGATCGAGCTCAACGCCGTCGATGGCGATCGGCCCGTAGGCTTCAGTGAAGAGCTTGGCGGTGGTCCCGGCTGCCAACCCGATGATAGCGATCCGGCGTACGTGGTCCGG
This sequence comes from Anaerolineae bacterium, assembly GCA_026645775.1. Classification (GTDB taxonomy): domain Bacteria; phylum Chloroflexota; class Anaerolineae; order CG2-30-64-16; family CG2-30-64-16; genus MO66. The sequence goes on along the minus strand of JAPKMS010000092.1, from coordinate 1,769 downwards.
CGTGTAGGGCGTCCGGTTGAAGGCGGGAGCCAGCAGAAAATAGTCCCAGATGCCGTCTGCCAGGCCGCCTTGTGGCCGGTAGACGGAGTGGATGCCTTCCCCCTCGTTGAGCCGCAGTTGTCGCTCCACGCCGCCCGCATCGACAACCTGGATATAGTTGTGCGCCGATTCGGTTTCGAAGAGCAACCCGGCCACAGGCTTGATCGGCCCGGCCGGCCGCCAGCCCAGCCAGGCCACCAGGACCACTGCGCCTACCGCCAGCAAGACATCCCACCGATGTCGACCGCGCACCAACCCGATCAGCACCACCAGCAACAGGAGGATGGACAGCAGGGCGAACGTGCGCCGGGTGCCCAGATTGGGGATGAGCAACAGCACGGGCAAGAAGCTCCCCAGGATGCTGCCGGCGGTGGAGAGCGCATAGAGCCGCCCTGCGACCACGCCGCTGCTTTGCACATCGCTCAGCGCCAGGCGAATGGCGAACGGGCTGACACAGCCGAGCAGCGTCACTGGTGCGGCAAACAGCAGCAACACGCCGGCCATGCTGCCGGCCAGCAGCCCTGCGTTGAAATCGGCCAAGCCGGCGGTGGCCAGCTTCAACACCGGCCCGGAGATCGCCGGCACCAGCCCAACCGCGCCTGCGCCGATCCCCGTCAGCCGCAGCAGCGTAATCAGGTGCGGCGAGCGGTCGGCGATGCGGCCGCCCACCCAGTAGCCGGCCGCCAGGTAGAGCATGATCAGACCGATGAGGCTGGCCCACACGATGAGCGAGTTACCGAACCAGGGATCCAGCAGCCGTGAGGCAGTGAGCTCCACCCCCAGGGTGGTGAGCCCGGCCGTAAACGTCAGAAGGTAAAGATAGCTGCGTCCAGTGTTTTGTGGCATGAGCCGATTATAACCGGTGCATATCCACGCACCAAAGGCGGCTCTCGTGATTGAGGTGAAGACGCCATGCACGAGCCATCCCCCACACGAACGCCGGCCCCGAACACCGAGCCGGGCCGCGACCCAAAACTCTGGCCGCTGGGGCTGCGCGTGGGCGCCGTCCTGGCCGTGATCGCGTTCCTCGTCGTCCCGTTGATCCTTTGGCGGGATCAGATCGGCCACGTCTTTGCGGGACGCGATCAGATGGTGGCGGAGATTCGTGCAGCCGGCGCGTGGGGGCGGCTGCTGCTCATCGCGCTCGCGGCCGCCCAAACTGTGGCGGCGCCCATCCCCGGACAGGTGGTGAATTTTGCAGCAGGCTATCTGTACGGATTGGGGGCAGGGCTGCTGTATAGTTGGCTCGGCCAGGTGCTGGGGTCAGCCTTGGCGCTGGTGCTGGCACGATTTGCCGGCCGTCCGATCGTGGAGCGGTTGGTGGGGTCAGCCAGGCTGGCGCGCCTGGAGCACTGGGCCGCCGGCCGCGGACTGAGCTTCTTTTTTCTGTTTTTTGTGATCCCTGGGCTGCCGGATGATCTCCTCTGCTTTGCCGGGGGGCTGACGCGGCTGCCGCTGCGATTGCTGCTGCTGATGAGCGCGGTCGGACGCCTGCCGGGGCTGTTTGCTGCGGTGTGGCTGGGCGCTTATGCCGAGCGGCTGCCGTGGCAGGCCTGGCTCGTCAGCGGCCTCCTGGCCTTGTTAGGCGTGTGGCTGCTCTGGCGCTTTGGCGATCGCATCCAGGAGGTGCTGCTGCGCATACCGGCCCGCTGCGGGGCGAGGCATGACGGGTCGTCATCCCCTTGATCTTGGTGGAATCGCCCAATATCCAAAATTAAACATGAACGCCG
>JAPKMS010000009.1 GCA_026645775.1 Anaerolineae bacterium | reverse complement strand
TGCACGCAGGTGTTGCGCGGCGAGGTGAGCCAGCGGAAACGTTCAACCTGGCTGAGCGCACCGATCTCGCCCGCCACCAATTCGGCGATCAACGCTTTTGGCCCCTGGCCCGCGGCCGAGAATTTCAGGACGTAGAGCGATTCATCGTCGGCCTCGACCAGCGCCGGCACGGAGCCGCCCTGACGAAACGGCATGACATAACGTGTCGCGGTGACGGTGCGGATCATCTGCAGGCGCCTCAGATCAGACGGCCATAGTAGATGTTGGCATCGTAGGCAAACGCCACAAAGCCCCCGCGGTTGTGGGCGTCGAAGATGCGCCGGAGCTCGGCCAGCATCGGCTCATAGTTGGGGTCATCGACTTCGGGCGCGTAGGACGAGGAGAGCAGTCGTCCGCGCACACCATCGAAATCGAAACGCTGCTCGTTGCCGAAACGGGCCACTTGATAGCCGCCCCGTCCGAAGAAGGCGCTTAACGCCGCCGCGTCAATTCGCCGGTGGTCAACGGCGGTATAGTCTGTGCCGTAGGTTTTCAGGAGTCGTTCGTAGTTGCGCAGAAACAGCGTGTCGGTGACGCGGCGCTCGTTCCACATCAGCACGACCCAGCCTTGGGGTTTCAGGATGCGCTTGAACTCGGCTCGCGCCCGTTCCGGGTCAAACCAATGGAAGGCCTGCCCGGAGACTACGAACTCCATGCCGGCGTCTTCCAGCGTGGTCGCTTCGGCAGGGGCAGCAACGCTCACGAAGCGGGGATAGCGCGCGAGTTCCTTTTCGCCGGCCTCGCGCATCTCTCGGTTAGGTTCAACGCCGTAGACGCGGTTGCCGTTCGCCAGGAAAAGCTTGGCCGATAGGCCCGTTCCCGAGCCGATGTCAGCGATTACGGACGCGGGCGTCAGCCCGCACTTTTGGCGCAGCAGGTCGAGGATGGCCTTCGGATAGCCAGGCCGATACTTGACGTAGTTTTCAACGCGGGTCGTAAAGCGGTGGGTCGGATCAATCATCAAGGGACACTCCTGAAAATCAGCCGAGTCGAGCGAGCGCGTCCGCCATCTGCGTCAGGGCCAGTTCGATGTTCTCCATCGAGTTGGCGTACACCAGCCGGAGGAAGCCTTCACCGCCTGCGCCGAACGCGGTGCCCGGCAGCACCGCGACGCCGGCTTCGTTTAACAGATAATCGGCCAGCCAGTCTGCGCTTTTCGCGAAGCTGGCGACGTTGGGGAAGACGTAAAACGCGCCTTGCGGCGTCCGGCAGCGCACGCCTGGGATCGCGTTGAGCCCGGCGACCAGTGCGTCGCGGCGCCGCTGGTATTCGGCCACGACCTCGGCGACGCGCTCCTGCGGCCCGGTGAGCGCCTCCACGCCCGCGATCTGCGTGAAGGACGCGGTGCAACCCACGGCGTGTGTCAACAGCAGCTCGACGCGCTCGGCCAACGCGGCCGGCATGATGCCGTAGCCCAGCCGCCAGCCGGTCATCGCATAGGTCTTGGAGAACCCGTCGCAGATGATGGTCCGCTCGGCCATGCCGGGGAGCGCGGCGATGGTGGGCGCCTGCGCACCGTCAAACACCAGCCGGCTGTAAATCTCATCCGAGAGCACCCAGAGGTCCCGTTCGATCGCGGCCCGGGCGATATGTTTCAGCGCAGCCAACGGCATGACGCCGCCGGTCGGGTTACCGGGCGAGTTCAGGATGATCAGGCGCGTGCGGTCGTTGAGCGCGGCATCGAACGCATCGAGATCAAACGAGAAATCCGCCGCCTCGCGCAGCGGCACGGGCACGGCCTTGCCGCCCGCTACGCCGATCATGGCCGCGTAGGTGGGGAAGCCCGGATCAGGATAGATTACTTCGTCGCCGGGGTGCACCAAAGCCAACGTGGGAAAGAAGAGCGCGGGTTTGGCGCCCGGCCCCACGACCACCTGTTCGGGCGCAAACGCCAGACCGCGTTGAGCGCTGGCTTGCGCGGCGATCGCTCGACGGAGCGCGGGCATGCCGGCCGCGGCGGTGTAGCGCGTTTGCCCCTCGTGAATGGCCCGGACGCCGGCCTCTGCGATGTGGGGGAAGGTCGGCATGTCCGGCTGGCCCATTTCCAGGTGGATGATGTGCCGCCCTGCTGCCTCGAGGGCCTGAGCGCGGGCGAACATGAAGTAGGCGCCTTCAGGTGTGAGATGGGTCACGCGATCTGCAAAGGGCATCAGTGGACGGTCCTTTCGGTTAGACTTTGGTTCCTTCAATGCTCAGCCATAACGGCCCCTGGACCACGCGCCAACCGGTGAGCGAGGAGCATCGGCACAGGATCGCGGCCTCGGCTGGCGTATACGCGGCGTTCCGGCTGCCCAGCGGCTCGCCCACGTGACGGAGCGCACGCGGCACCACCCAGTGGGTGACGAACCAGAGGAGCAGCCAGGGCAGCGGGCCTAAATCACGGCGCAGATCGAAGACCAGGAACGCACCGCCGGGCCGCAGCACGCGGGCGACCTCGTTGAGCACCACGACCGGGTCGGTCCAGTGGTGCAGCGATAAAGTACTGATCACCAGATCCTGCGAGCCATCGGCAAGGGGCAGATCAGCGTTGTCTCCGCTGCGGAAGTCGGTGCGGTCCGCCAGGCCGGCGGCGTGCGCCTCCCGGGCGGCCTGCATCAGCATTACATCCGACAGATCGACGCCGGTGACGTGCAGCCCGGGGGCGCAACGCGCCAACTCCAGGGTCAGGTAGCCCGGCCCGCAGCCGATATCGGCGGCCTGGCCCTGGGGCATCAGCTCCGCCGCGTGGCGGGCCAGCAGCGCGCGGAAGAGCGCCATATGCGGCAGGCGCATGATCCGGCCGTAGCCGAGCGCGACGGCTGGATCGTCAATGCCTTCCGGGCTGGGGATGCGCGCCAGCGGGCGGTGCAAATACAGCCGATACCCCATTGCGGCCGCGGCTCCGAAGAGCGCCCCGGCAGCCAGGTTGATCCAGGTACGTGCTTTCATCGTTTCCTTGCTCTCAGGGCGCCGTCTACATGCCCGACATGACGGCCTTGACCGGCGCCTGGACCTTGATCGCGCCCGCCTTCTCGAAGGTGAGCGTGAGCTCAATCGTGTCGCCTGCCTTCAACGGGGCGACCAGGTCAATTAGCATGATGTGCTTGCCGCCCGGCGCAAGCTCCAGCCTGCCGCCGGCAGCGATTTCCCAGCCTTCGGGGTGCGGCTGCATCTTCATGACGCCGTCTTCGGTAACCGTTTCGTGCAGCTCGACGGCTTTGGCCGCCGGGCTGGCAGCCGAGATCAACCGATCGGCTTGCTGACCGCCGTTGGTGATGACCGCAAATGCGCCGGTGGTCTGCGCTTCGGGCGGCGTGGCCCGCGCGTACGCGTCCCGGATGGCGATGCCGCCGGCCGGGCCGCATGCCGTGAGAAGCAGAACCACAAAGACGAACAGAGCCAGGGTCGACAAGGGTCGGGAGGACATAGGGCGCTCCTTGGCGGGGTGAAACTGGGTTATGTTGGTGCGGAGTATAGCGCATCCCAGGCAAAACGCAAGAGATCAAGAACTGCGGGGCCGGTGTTTTGGCGGGAGCGGGCCCTTGTGCGATACTGCGCCGCATGAAGACAGCTTCGTTCGATGACGGTGAATTCTCTCGCAACCTGGTCCGCCTGGCCGTGCCTATTGCAATGCAGTCCTTGGTGATGAACGCGCTCAACGCGGTGGATGTGTTGATGATCGGCCAGCTCGGGGAGACGGCCATCGCCGCGGTCGGGCTTGCGGGCCAGGTCTTTTTCCTGATGTCGTTATTCCTGTTCGGCGTCGGCAGCGGCTCGGCGATCTTCTCTGCCCAGTTCTGGGGCCGCGATGACTTGCCGAACGTCCGGCGCGTCCTGGGGCTGGCCTTGCTGCTGGGGATTGGCGGCAGTGCTGTGTTTAGCCTCGTCGCAGTCTTGGCGCCCGCGGCCGTGCTGTCCCTCTATTCCCATGACCCTGCGGTGATCGCGGCCGGTAGCCGTTACCTACGCGTGGTTGGGCTATGTTACGTCCCGACCGCGATCAGCATTGTTTTCGCAATGGTGCTGCGCAGCGTGCGACAGGTGAAGGCGCCGATGTTTGTGAGCATAGTCGCACTGAGCCTGAAGACGGCGCTGGCGTACGCGCTGATCTTCGGACATTTTGGTGCGCCGACCATGGGGATCATGGGCGCGGCGGTGGCGACGGTGATCGCCCGCCTGGTGGAGTGCGGCCTGATCCTGGCCCTCACCTACCACTTCCAGCTCCCCGCGGCGGCTCGGCCGGCCGAGCTATTGGATATCAACCGGGACCTGGTCGGGCGCTTCCTGCGCACCTCCGCGCCGGTAGTGCTGGGCGAGGTCTTGTGGTCGCTGGGGATCACGGTTTACAGCGCAATCTATGCCCGCATCGGCACTGAGGCCATCGCTGCGACCAACATCGCCAGCACGATCGAGAGCGTGGCGATGGTGCCGCTCTTCGGGATCGGCAACGCGGCCGCGATCCTATTGGGCAATCGGATCGGCGCGGGCCGTGCCGATGGTGCGCGGCGCGATGCGCGGCGTCTGCTGCTGCTGGCGGTCGCGCTCGGCGCGGGGATGGGCGCCTTGATCCTGCTGGTGCGCGGCCCACTGCTGACGCTTTACCGCATCTCGCCTGAAGCGCAGGGGTATGCGCGCAGCGTGCTGCTCATCCTGGCCTGTGCCCTCTGGATTAAGGCCGCGAATCTCATGATGATTGTCGGGATCCTGCGCAGCGGAGGCGACACACGTTTTGCGCTCGCCGCCGATACCGGGCCGTTGTGGACGATTGGCATCCCGATGGCGCTGCTGGGGGCTTTCGTGCTGCATCTGCCGGTTTATTGGGTGGTGCTGATGGTGATGTCCGACGAGATCGTGAAGTTTGTGATCGGCACACTCCGGGTGCGGTCGGGCCGCTGGATTCACAACGTGGTGCAGAGTATTCCCCAAGCGGAAGGGTAGGCCGGGCTGCCAATCCGTTCGTCCTACGGCCCGACTTGGGGGGGCAGAAGGTCGCTCAATCGCTGAAGCACATAGGTCGGCCGGATGAGGGATGCCTCGGCGGTTGCGGCGTCGGTCGCGCCCGTCAGCACCAGCGCCGCCGCCATGCCGGCGTTTAACCCCATCGCCACATCCGTCTCCAACCGATCGCCGGTCATCACGCACGCTTCGGGCGGCAACTGCAACCGATCAAGGATCGCCGTGATTGCGTGCGGCGACGGTTTGCCCACGATGGCCTCCACCTGCTTGGCGGTACACGCCTCGATCGCGGCGATGATCGCGGCCGCGTCCGGCTGACCGCCGCCGGGCACGGGGCAGTAGCGGTCGCTGTTGGTCGCAAAGAAGCGCGCGCCGGCCCGGATCGCGTCGAACGCTACTTGGAGCTTGTGATAGGTGAAGGTGCGGTCGAAGCTGGCGATCACGGCATCGACCCGACCGGCTTCCGCACTCATCTCGAACCCCGCAGCCGTAAGCTCTTCGATCAACGGCGCTTCCCCCACCACATACAGCCTGGCCCCTGGCATCCGGCGCTGCAGATAGTTCACCATCACCAGCGACGAGTGGATGATCTCGTCCTCCGCCACCCTCAGCCCCAACTGCCTCAGCCAGACCGCATACTCGGCCCGCGTGTGGGTCGGATTATTCGAGAGGAAGACGACCTGGCGATCCAGCGCGCGCAGCCTGTGGAGGGTCTCGCCGACCGTCGGCAACAGGGCGTCGCCCAAGAAAATGGTGCCATCCAGGTCGAAAACGTAGCCGGCGTAGAGCCGATCGGCTTGGGAGCGCATCAAGATGCAGCCAGGCTCAAAGCTGACACCCGCGCGCGCGCGCCGTCAGCGGTACGTGCCACACCGGCCGCGGGGTGCAACTCCCACCGCTCGATGTGGGTGGCCGTTTCGCCGGGACGCAGGGGGGTCAGCGGCCCGACCGTCTCGAGCTCGATGAAGCGATGGTTGCAATAGCACTCGATGTTGCAGCCGAAGTCGGGGTGCGGGCGCTCCGGTTGCGGCTTGAACCGCTTGACGAACAAGACGTCATGGTTTAGATAGCCCAGCCAGCCTCGATGCGAAAAGCAGCCGATCTTCACCGCTGGGACTTTGGCCTGCGCATCGATGAAGACGAAATCATCGGCCGGCTGCAGGCGGGCATCGCACCAGGAGCTGTAGGGCCACAGCACTAATTGGCGATTGGGCAGCAGCCCCGCCTCATCCAGCGCGCCCTGGGTTTGCGGCAGCAGGGCCAGCCCGCCCAGCGCCATCTGCGTGATGGCCCACGGCGCCAGCTCCACCGGCCACAGGCCCCGGTTGGCCAAGACATGGGTGAGCGTGAGCGCCGGGCGGTCATCGTCTAGCCGCAGTTCGATGGACTTCTGGATGCCGCTTTGGGGTTCGACCGGTTGGGTCAGTCGCACGCCGTCGGGGATCTCCGCGATCTCGATGCCGGCGTCGTCGGGCAGGTAGGTGCGGGGAAATGTTTCGGGCGCGTGCCACAGGCGGTGTCCGCCC
>JAPKMS010000091.1 GCA_026645775.1 Anaerolineae bacterium | reverse complement strand
TGCACCGAGCCGTGCATCGCCCAGCACATGGCGCACGAGCGGGCCGTGCACGCGCAATTCCACACCCAGCCATCGACCACGTCGGCGTTGGCCTCGTAGCTGCGCCGGCTCGCCTCCCGGTACGCCCGCAGCGTCTCCGTCCGGCAGATCGTCAACGCCCGCGCCAGGTTGCCGCCCAGGGCGCCCCGCACCGCCCGGGCGATCGCGGCCGGCCCCTGCCCCAACGCCACCCCCTGGAGCAGCGCATCCCGCACCGCTGACGACGCCGCCGGGCCGCTACAGCGTGATCGCCGGTTTTGTTGAGCCGGGGGAAACGCTGGAGGAGTGCGCGCAGCGCGAGGTGTGCGAAGAGGTCGGCATCCGCATCCGGGCCATCCGCTACTTCGGCAGCCAGCCGTGGCCGTTCCCCAACTCGCTGATGATCGCGTTCACCGCCGAGTATGACGGGGGCGAGATCACCCCGGAGGAGAGCGAAATTGCCGAGGCCGGCTGGTTCCCGGCCGACGCCCTGCCCGACATCCCGCCCCGCATGAGCATTTCGCGACGTCTGATCGATTGGTTCGTGGCGGGACAACCGTAAACCTGAAACCCCCGGCCCGGTTGCACCGGACCGGGGGTTTTGTTATACTGAACCTGTAAATCTAGCCTATCCGCCCAAAGGTCGTGCCATGTCCCCGAAACCGATCACCGAAAACACGCTGTTTTACGGCGACAACCTGCCGATCCTGCGGGAATATGTGCCTTCCGAGTGCGTTGGAACCGACTAAGGAGCATCAAGAGGAGAATAACCGTATGGCCTATGAATCAGTTGACAAGCTCCAAAAAATCCTAGCAGAGCAAGTCTTTGGGCACACCCAAGATGCAAAGAAGGCGGCGGGCAGAGCGCTCGGCACACTTGTTGAAATCATCACCTTCTATGTGCTCAAATCCTGGGGCTATGAACGGGCAATCGCAATTGAGCGACCATTACCCGAGTACGGCAATCCAGAAATATCCCACAACGTCGAATTTTCACTTCACCCTGTACTGCGAGAGGATAGACTGGCACTGCCTGATAAGTTACCTCTGACCCCTGTGCGCATTCTTGATGCTCTCAATCAGAAGGAGTTTCCGGTTGCCGCTTTCCGAAAATCTGGCAATGTCCTCCTCTCAAAAGAGCATGTCCTCAGGAACGCGTGTGTGATTGGCGCTAGCCCCGCTTCGTCTCTTGTCGCTACCCTTGCCATCAATCGAGATCGCACATTTGAGATCGTTCTGGTAGAACAATACACAAGACCCTATGCCATGTTCGAGTGCAAGCGAGTAGGCATTGAAGAAGGAAATAAGAAGGGTCCCCAAACGATCGAAAAGGCAAAGCAAGGAGCATACGTCGCCAGAACCGTATCATCGCTGCATAAGGTCAGAATGGCCTCAGGTGAATTGCACGGGCTGATTTTTCGATCGAATACGGCCATTCATACCAAGCCTTACGACGAACTCCTTGCTGAGATTATAACCAGCGATGATCCCACCTTATTGAAAGATTTCATTCTTACTGTGGGGGTGGTTAGCAATCACGGCAATTGGTTTACATCAGACAACCACAACAAAGAGTTGAAGGTACTCGCCCAGTCTTATGACTGGTTGATCTTTCTCACGGATGAGGGCTTGACCGAATTCATTATGGAGCTACTTCTGGACCCTGAACCTTTGCTGCAACCAGCCAGAAGAGCGTTCATCGAGAGTTACACAGAAACGAGCCGAAAGAACAAATTCACCAAAGTTCAGATGGACTACGAATCTGACCAGGTTCTGCAGGCATACTTTGGAAACAACAAGCAGCAAATAGCGCGGTGGTTCAATGTCATTGGCCCGAAGTCCGGCACCATAGAACAACTCAGGTCTCAAATTGAACTCCTGAGCCATAAAGACTGGCAGGAGGTATATGCGTTATGACCGCTGGCCGCCAGGTAATCAGTAAGAAGAAAGACTGGTACACGCCACATAAGTATGTGACTGCCGTCAAAGCCGTGTTTGATGGTCATATTGCGCTGGACCCATGTTCCGGCCTTTTTTCAATCGTTCAAGCCGAAGTTGAATACTCCTTGCCTGAGCATGATGGATTAGCGGAGATCTGGAATTTCCCTACAATATACGTCAATCCCCCGTACGGGAACGATGCAGAACGAGGAACCAGAATTGCAGATTGGCTAAGGAAGTGCGAAGAGGCTCATAGAGTCTACGATTCGGAAGTCATCGCCCTGGTGCCGGTTGCGACAAACACTCGACACTGGAAAGAATACATATTCGGGCATGCTCATGCCATTTGTTTTCTCTATGACACTCGACTGCGCTTCCTGGTCGATGGGCAAGATGAAGGCAAAGGGGCGCCAATGTCGTGTGCCATGATCTATTGGGGACATCGGTATGACCGTTTCTTTGAGGTTTTCATCCAATATGGCGCCGTGCTCAACATCGAGTCTCTCGGCAAACATGCGATTGGGCACGCCATCAAAAATGGGAACTCTAAATCTACAAGAGGAACGGCGCGTACTATCACTAAAGGACACCTACCGGCTGCCCAGGCTTTCAAGAATGCGTCGAAGGCGGAAGGGGCAAAATCAGGCCAGATGGCGCTGGATGTGTGAGGCGACGCTTTTCCAGGCTGCTGGAGTTGAACCATGATGGAATACAAGGGATACCTGGGCAGAGTGGAGTACGACGACGAAGCGGGCATCTTCCACGGCGAGGTGATCAACCTGCGCGATGTGATCACATTTCAGGGCGAGACGGTGCAGGAGCTGCGCACGGCGTTCCAGGAATCAGTGGACGACTATCTGGCGTTTTGCGCCGAGCGGGGCGAGGCGCCTGAGCGGCCCTATTCCGGCACGTTCACCATCCGCGTTCCACCCGAACTACATCGTGATGCCGCACTGCTGGCCAAGCTGAGAAACAAAAGCTTGAACAGTTGGGTGGCAGAGTTGCTGACCGAAGCCGCAGCGCGCACGAACGCCGCACCGCCAAGGGCCACCAACGGATTTCGGCCCAGCACTGCGCCAGGGCAAGTGGGCGAGGCGGAAGCAGAGTATACCGTAACGAGTGAAAATAAGCCGTAACAACCAGAATACACACGGTGTGGGGCTTTGCGAGAATATGGTTTTGCACCCATAACGACGAATTACGAGAACTCATCCAGGCTGCCGTGCCAAAGAGATGGGTGCAGTTCGCGTTCTATTTCGACAGCAACCTGGTCATACCCGACCAGAAAATGGACTCGGTCATTCTTGCAGACCTGCCACGATTGGTGTTGAAGTACTATATTCCCGTTGAGTCTCGTGACTGACTGCACCCGGAGCCTGGCGAGGACGTAGCGCATCGGCTACGCCACCTCAACCGACAACGGGCGCACGTGGCAGAAGTCGCCCCGCAACCCGGTGCTTGACCTGGGCCCCGAGGGTGCCTGGGACGCCAAAAACCACTGCTGGCTCCACGTCATCCGGGGCGGCCCCGGCTATCAGATGTGGTTCACGGCCGGCGATCCGACCGGCTACCGGATCGGCTATGCGGAATCCGCCGACGGCGTCACCTGGCAGCGCAGCGCGGACAACCCGGTGACCGATTACCTGCCGCCGGGGCGGTGGGGCCGCGCGGATCAGTTCGAGCCGTTCGTATTACGCCAGGGCGATCTGTACCGCATGTGGTACACCGAGCGCGACCCGGACAACGTCTACCGCCTCAACTACGCCTGGTCGGCCATCCCGCCCGGCGAGCCCGCCGTCACACCCACCCCGACGGCGACGCCCGGCGCCCGACCGGTCTATCTGCCGCTGCTAATGACGCGCTGATCCTATAGCCTTGCTACAAATTGATATATAATTGACGTCATCTCACTTGCCTTTGCCGTGTCAATCACAGAACGGTCGAACTTCTGCCCGCATCATCGGAGGGAAGGTCATGTTCAAGCCAAGCCCACAGTCACCTCTCGCCCTGGCGCAGTTATACTCCGGCGCGCCGCTGGGCGATTTCTTTCGACAGGCAACCGGGTTCATGCCGGACCCGAACTACTTCGGCGCGTACGCCGTGGCAGCCGCCGGCAACCAGCTCTACATCGGCATCGGCGCGGCCCGGCCCGGGGAGTACGACGGTGCGCTGTTGGCCCGCACCGATGGGAAGACCATCCAGGCCGTGTACCAACCCGCCGAGCAAGGGTTTGTGGGCTTGACTTATGCCGGCGGCATGTTGTACTTCCCCGGCCCCGATCCCATGGAAGATTGGACGCTGGGCAACATCTATCAAGTCACGCCGCCCGGCACGGTCACCAAGCAGCGCGCCCTGGTCAACGTGATCCACAGTTGGGGCCTGTACCCGGATGTCGCCGCCCAACGCTTGTACGCGGCCGTGGGCCAACACGCCGGCGACAACGCCACCTTTTTCGGCGGCATCTTCATCAGCACAGACAAGGGGGCAAGCTGGGAGGCGGTCAAGGACCCGGATCGCATCCTCGGCAAGTATCGGACCTACGATGTGATCGGCTTGCGGAATGCCTTGTACGCCACCGCCAACGATGATTACGCGCTGGAATCCGTGTTGGCGAAAAGCAACGACCGCGGCGTCACCTGGAAGCGCCTCGATCTCGCCGTGCAATCCCGGCCGCGCCTGTTTGCCACTCCCAACTACGTGATCGCCATGCGCGCCAATCGCGGAGGGCTGTACGTGATCGACTCCCTGGGACGCAAGCGGGAGGCGAACTTCAAGGGCTTTCTCGCGGCCGATTGGGCCTACAACTTCATCACCGTCGATTCGGAGGGGTGGCACTATCTTCTGGCCGAGGGCGGCAACATCATGATGTCCCGTGATCTCCGCACTTGGAACGTCCTGCTGGCCACGGGGCTCAACCTGACGACGGTAGGCTATTGGCCCCTCAAGGACTGGCTGGTCGTGGGCGATCGCGGCGCGAAGGCCGGCCTCTGGTGGCTCGATCTCGCTGCGGTGCGCCAACGCGCCAGGGTCGGCAAACTCCCGCTCGATCCCGTGCTGCCACCCGACTGGACCGCGTGAGCGCGCGGCCCCGTTCCGCCGGGTGGGGTTCTAACCACCGGATCAGCGGCGTTTGACCAGATCTCAAAGGGAGCGTGTATCCTCAGCAGCGGGATGTGCATCTCATAGAATCATCGTTACGAACGAGGGGAACGTATGGCGCAAGGACAGCAGGTTATCGATGTCAACGAAGGCACTTTTGAGACCGAAGTCATCGCCCGGTCGCGGCAAGTGCCGGTGGTGGTGGATTTTTGGGCGCCCTGGTGTGGGCCGTGTCGCATGTTGGGGCCGATCCTGGAAAAGCTGGCGAGGGAGGCGAACGGCGCGTGGCAGTTGGTGAAGATCAACACCGACCAAAACCAGCGCGTGGCCGGGCGCTACAACATTCAGGGCATCCCGGCCGTCAAGGCGTTCCGCGACGGCAAGGTGGTCGCCGAATTCGTCGGCGCGCTGCCTGAGCCGCAGGTGCGCCAGTTCATCGCGAAGCTGGGCGCTGTGCCCGCCGCCGGCCCGGACGACGCGGGCGCGGCGCTGCTCACCGCGCGGCGCTGGGCCGAGGCTGAGGCCGCGTATCGCAAGGCGCTGCCGGCCGGGGGCGCCGCGGCCGCGCTGGGGCTGGCCCGTGCGCTGCTGGCCCAGGGCAAGCATTTAGAGGCGGAAAGTCCGCTGGCGACGATCAGGGACGGCGCGGAGTTCACGGCCGCGGAGAAGCTCCGCCCGCTGGCGGCCTACCTGGCCACGGCCAGCTCGGTGGAAGACGTGGCGGGCGCGGACAGCGCAGCCGCGCACTTCTTCCGCGCCGCGCGGCTGCTGCGAGAGCAGGGTGTCGTCGCGGCGATGGAGGAGCTGCTGGCGGCGCTGCGCCGCGATAAGCGCTACCGCAACGGTGAGCCGCGGCAGGTCATGCTGGGGCTGCTGGAGCTGTTGGACGAGGGGGATCCGCAGCGGCGGGAATACCTGAATAAGCTGGCGTCGGCGTTGTACTGAAGCAACGACGGGCGTGCTGGCGCCTGATCCCTGAGCCCTGACACCACCATGGACATTCAACCCATCACGCTCATCGGTCGCGTCGTCCGGCTGGCGCCGCTGGCCGAGGCCCACACGGCCGATCTGGCCCGCGTGGGCCTCGATCCCGACATCTGGCGCTTCATGCTGTACGGCAACATCGACAGCGAGATCAAGATGCTGGGCTTTGTGCGGGATCTGCTGGCGCGGCAGGCGCGAGGAAGCGACCTGCCATTCGCCGTGATCGACCTGGGCACGGGCCAGGCAATCGGCTGCACGCGCTATATGAACATCGACCGGGCCAACCGCGGGCTGGAGATCGGGGGCACCTGGTATGGCCCCGCGTACCGGCGCACTGCGGTCAACACCGAGTGCAAATATCTACTGCTGCGCCACGCGTTCGAGACGTTGGGGTGCATCCGCGTGCAGTTCAAAACTGATCTGCGCAATGAACGGTCACAGCGCGCCATCGAGCGGCTCGGCGCATACCAAGAAGGCGTCCTGCGCAACCACATGCTCCTGCCCGATGGCACGCGCCGGCACTCGGTCTACTACAGCATTATCGACACCGAGTGGCCGGGGGTGAAAATGCGCCTGGAAGAAATGAGCCGCGAGGCTAGAACAGACCCAGATACGAGATGAGGCCAAGCGCCATGTTGTAGGTGGCGTGGGTGACCATCGACGTGGTGGTGTTGTACCGCTGGCGCAGCACGCCCAAAATCAGGCCGACCAGCAGCACGATCAGCGTGGAAAACGACACGCCATACTGGCTGTGCAGCAGCGCAAAGAGCACCGTCGACAGCACCAGGCCGAACCGGGGCAGCAAGGCGCCGCGAAAGATGCTCTCCTCGCCCAGCGCGGCGGCCAGCCCCAGCGTGAGGATGCCCGGCGCCGACATCAGCAGCGGGCCGACCAATTGCTCGGTCAGGCGTTCCACATCGGGATCGGCGCCCAGGCCCACCTTGCTCACCAGCAGCTCCAGCCCCAGCACCAGGGGCACCAGCAGCAGGCCCACGGCCAGCCCCAATCCGACCTGCCACAGCGTCGGCCGCACGATGCCCAGCCGGTTCAAGCTGCCTTTGATCGTGCGCCGTGCGCGCCAGCCCACCCCCACCAGTGCGATGAGCGCGAAGCTGATGTTTTGCGCCCAAAATGCGGGCGCCAGCGTGGCCGAGCTGCCTTGCGTCCCCTGCTGCTCCAGGATCGCGGACAGGTTCTTCAGGCCCAGTCCCAGGGTGGCGAGCAGGTTAACCAGGACCAGGGCCGACAGCGACAGCGCGACACCGTGAACCGGGTTATCGGCGTCCAGCCGCAGGTATTTGGCCGCCAATCGCCGCGCAGGACGCGCCAGCAGGAAAATGCCGAGGAGGGAGGGCGCCCACAAGCCGATCCCTGCCCGCGCCAGGGCGTCAGCGCTCAATCCGGCGGCCTGCAATGTCTCGGCCAGGTTCTGGCCCAACGGGCTTTGCGCCAGGAGCCCGAGCCCCTGCAGCACGAGGCCCCCGAAGATCAGGGCCGCATACAGCGCCGCCAGCAACCCGTAGCTCACCCACTTCAGCGTGCGTTCTGTGCTCGTCTGGCCTTCGATGCGCTTACGGAAAGCAAGATTGGCCAACCACAGCACCATCCCAACCGGGAGCAAGAATAAGACCGTCGTCAAAATGTCCACGCGCCCCTCAACTGAACAGAGACAGGATCAGGTAGACCAACGCACCGATCAGCGCCGCGATCGGGATTGTAAAGAGCCAGGCCCACACAATCTGCCCCGCAACGCCCCAGCGGACCGCGCGCCGGCGGCGGACGGAGCCAACGCCGACAATCGCCCCCGTGATGACGTGGGTGGTCGAGACGGGGATCCCCAACGCAGTCGACGTGAAGATGGTGATTGCGCCGGCGGTCTCGGCCGCAAACCCGCCCATAGGCACAAGCTTGGTGATCTTGCTGCCCATCGTGTGAATAATGCGCCAGCCACCCGACAGGGTGCCCAACGCGATCGCCGCATGCGCCATCAGCACGATCCAAAAGGGGATCGTCAAATTACCGGCCGCATTGGTCACCAGGTGACGGTATGCAGGCACGGTGAAAAGCACGCTGGCGATGATACCCATCGTCTTTTGCGCATCGTTGCCGCCGTGGCCCAAGCTGTAGAGGCCGGCCGACACCAACTGGCCGCGCCGGAAAAAGCGATCGGCAGACGCCGGCGATTGCTTGCGGAACAGCCAGAGGATGATCGTGATGAACAGGCTGCCCAGTGCCCAACCCAGGAGCGGCGCGATGAGGATGAAGGACAACGTCTTGATCCACCCGCGGAGGATGAGAATCCCGAACCCGGCCTTAACGATCGCTGCGCCGGCATACCCCCCGATCAGGGCGTGCGATGAGCTGGTCGGCATCCCCACGCGCCAGGTGAACAGATCCCAGGCGACCGCGCCCACCAGTCCGGCGAAGATCACCCTGTTATCCACCTGTTGCAGGTCGACCAGCCCGGCGCCGATGGTATGCGCCACCGAGGTTCCGAAGGTGAAGGCCGCGACGAAGTTGAAAAACGCCGCCCAGGCGACGCCTTGCAGCGGCGTCAGCACCCGTGTGGAAACGACGGTTGCGATCGAGTTGGCTGCGTCGTGAAACCCGTTGACAAAGTCGAAGGCGAGCGCCACACCGATGATGGCGATGATAGTTAGCAAAGTCAAATCAGGCATTGGTGAGCATCACCCTTTGGATCACGTCTCCAGCATCTTCCAGCCGGTCGGTTGCCTGCTCCAGCAACTCGTAGATTTCCTTCCACCGGATGAAATCGAAGACGTCCTCACGGCGCTCCACCAGGCTGCGCAGCCCTTCCTCAAGCACGCGGTCCCCGGTGTTCTCGATGGTATTGATCTGAACGATGCGCTCTTTCACCTGGCCGTACTGCTTCTTGTCCTGTAAGCCCTTGATGGCCAGATCGAGCTCGGTAGCGCCTTCCACAATCAGGCGCGCCAAGCGCCGCGCGGGCTTCTTGGCCTCGGTGATCTGGTAGATGGACAATCGGCCGGCCACGGCGTGGACTGTATCCAGCGCATCGTCCACCGCATCGATGATGCGTTGGATATCCTCCGGGTCGAAAGGGGTGATCAAGGTGCGAGGCAGCAGGCTGGTCACTTCATGGACGATGAAATCGCCCTTGTGCTCGATCTCGGTGATCTGGGCAACCGTCTCATCGACATCGTGGTAGTCATCGAGCAGCTTCTGCAGCAAACGTGCCCCATCCAGCAAGTTGGAGGTGGCGGCCTGAAAATGATCGAAAAACCTGGCTTCAACTGGCAGAAACGAGAACTTCAAAGATACCTCCGGGACGCAGCGATAGACTTAGGATCAGGCGAACTTGGCGCTGATCACAAAAACAGCCTATCATAGGGGCAATTGAGGGATACGTCAAAAGCGTCGAGGTATGCTCTTCGCGGGCGCACCGCCGCCCGCGCTCAGGTATTCAGGTCGACGAGCTCCCCTGTGACCGCATAGACCATGCGCTCAGCCACGTTGGTCACCCGATCGCCGACACGCTCCAGCTCATGCGCCACCTGGATCTGATAGGTGCCGGCAGCGATCGCACGCGGGTTTTCCAACATATAGCTCAAGGACACATTGAAGATCTGCTTATAATAGGCGTCGACTTGGTCATCCGCCTTGCACACTGCGCGCGCCGCGTCCACATCCCGGCTGGCCAGGATGCCGATCACCTGGTCGAGCATGTCGAGCACCAGCTCAGCGATGCCCTGGATGCCTTCCATCGGGATCGGCCGCGGGTCGTTGGCGGTGCGGAGGCAGATGCGCGCCACCTTCTTGCCGTGATCGCCGATGCGCTCCAACTCATTGGCGATGACCAGGGCCGCGACGATGGCGCGCAGATCACCGGCCACCGGCTGCTCCATCGCCAGTATCTCATAGCAGTCCTGTTCGATTTCATAGCGCAACTGGTTGATCGCCGCGTCTGCGCGGATCACCTCGCGCGCAAGCTCTGCGTCGTTGTGAATGAAGGCTTGCACCCCTTCTGCCACGCCGCGGCGCGCGCGGCTGCCCAGATCCAACACCTGCTCGGACAGATGCGCTAACTCCTGATCAAAGTGGCTGCGAACATGCGTGGTCATGCGCTTTCCTCCCGACTCAACCATACCGACCGGTGACATACCCCTCGGTGCGTTTGTCCTGGGGCTTGGTGAACACCTGCTTGGTCTCGCCCACCTCAATGACAGTACCCGATTTTCGGTCATCGGTCAACATCATCATAGCCGTGGTGTCTGATGCGCGGGAGGCCTGCTGCATATTGTGGGTGACGATGACAATGGTGTAGTTCCGCGCCAGCTCGCGCATCAGATCCTCGACGCGCAGCGTGCTGATGGGATCGAGTGCCGAGCACGGCTCGTCCATCAAGATCACCTCGGGCTTGACGGCAATCACGCGGGCGATGCACAGGCGCTGCTGCTGCCCCAGCGAGAAGCTGAGCGCATCCTTCTTCAGGCCATCCTTCACCTCATCCCACAAGTCTGCGCCGCGCAGGCTGGCCTCCACAATGCCCTCCAGCTCGGAGCGGCTCGTCGTGCCCAGCACCCGTGGGCCGAACGCCACGTTCTCGAACACCGACTGCGGAAACGGGTTGGGCCGCTGAAACACCATGCCGACCCGGCGGCGCAGATCCACCACGTCGGTGCCAGGCGCGTAGATGTCCTGGTCGTCGAGCAGCACCCGGCCTTCCGCGCGTGTGCCGTGGATCGTGTCGTTCATCCGGTTCAGGCAGCGCAGAAAGGTGGACTTGCCGCAGCCCGATGGGCCAATCAACGCCGTGATCTGCCGCTCAGGGATCGCCAGCGTGACGTCGGTCAACGCACGCTTGGCGCCGTAGAAAAAGCTGAGATGGTCGACCTGGAACTTTAGCATGGTGCTCATCCGAAACGTCCGGTGATATAATCTTCGGTGCGACGATCGCGCGGGGCTGTGAACAGCTCGCGGCCGGGCCGGTATTCCACCAGCTCCCCAGTCAGGAAGAACGCCGCATGATCGGCCACGCGCGCCGCCTGCTGGACGCTGTGGGGGACGATAATGATCGTATATTGCTGCTTCAGCTCAAAAAGCGATTCCTCGACCTTGCTCGTGGAGATCGGGTCAAGGCCCGAGGTGGGTTCATCCAGCAGCAGGACCTCCGGCTCCAGGGCCAGGCTGCGGGCGATGCACAGCCGCTGCTGCTGCCCGCCGGACATCGACACCGCGGGCGAGTCAAGCCGGTCTTTGACCTCGTCCCAGAGCGCCGCCTGGGTCAGGCAGCGCACCACGATCTCTTCTTGCCGGCCGCGGTCGCGCAGGCCAGCCAGCCGAGGCCCGTAAAGGATATTCTCGCGGATGGTGCCCGGCAGTGGCAGCGGCAGCGCAAAGACCATCCCGACGCGACGGCGCAGGTCAGATACCGCCACCCCGCGCGCGTAGATATCCTGGTCATCCAGGAAAATCCGCCCGTCGAGGCGCGTGTGGTCCAGCACGTCGTTCAGCCGATTGATCAGCCGCAGCAGCGTCGACTTCCCGCTGCCTGCCGGACCCAGGAAGACCGTCACCGCGTGGGCCGGCACAGCCAGCGTCACATCCCGCAGCACCGTCTTATCGTCATACGTGTACGAGACGTGCTCGATGCGGATTTTGGGATTGGTTGGTTGGTTGGTTGGTTGGATAGTTGGTTGGTTCATGTCCTAGCTCACCCGTTCGCCGACTGGCAGATTCCCCACATTCCCCGTCCCACATTCCCCATTCGACATTCGACATTCGACATTCCCACCCCTACCACTGCCGCTTACGCCGGAAATAGCTGCGGATCACCGTGGCGACCACATTCAACGACAGCACCAGCGCCAGCAGCACCAACGCGGTGCCGTACTGGATCTCGGCCGGCATGCCCGGCACCTGGGTGCTGATGACGTAGAGGTGATAGGGCAGTGCCATCGTCTGATCGAGCGGCGACTGGGGCAGCCGTGGCAGGAAGAACGCCGCCACTGTGAACAGGATCGGTGCGGTCTCGCCGCCCGCGCGCAGCAGGCCCAGGATCACGCCAGTGATGATGCCGGGCAGCGCTTGCGGCAGCACAATATTGCGGATGCCCTGCCAGCGCGTCCCGCCCAGGCTGGCGCTGACGGTGCGGAACTCGACCGGCACCGAGCGCAGCGCCTCTTCGGAGGTGCTGATGATCACCGGCAGCGTCATGATCGCCAGCGTCAGCGAACCGGCGACGATCGACGTGCCGAAACCGAGGAAGAGCACGAACAGCCCCAACCCGAACAGCCCGTAAACCACCGAAGGAATGCCGGCCAGGTTCACGATCGCCAGCCGAATGGCCCGCGTCAGCCAGGTGTCCCTGGCGTATTCCGCCAGGTAGATCGCGCCGCCCACGCCGAAGGGGATCGCGACCAGCGCCGTGCCCAGCGTCAGCAGCAGCGTGCCGACGATCGCAGGGAAGATGCCGCCGGCCTTCATGCCGTCCCGCGGCATGGCGGTCAGAAACTCCCAGTTGATCGCGCCGACCCCGCGCGCGATGATCGCGCCGATCACAAACAGGATGGGCGCCACCACCAACAGCGAGGCCAGGATCAACACGCCGAAGCCAAGCCGCTGGACGGCGTACCGTCGCGCCGTATTCATGTTCGCCGGCTTGTGCGCCAGAATGCCCAACATCATCGCAACCCTCCTCGCCGCCGCTTCTGGAAAATTGCGGAGGCGGCCGCCAGGTTGATCAAGAACGTGATCAGGAACAGGATGATGCCGATGCCGAAGAGGGCGTGGTAGTGGGTGCTGCCCTGGGCCACCTCGCCCATCTCGGCCGCGACGGTTGCGGTCATGGTGCGCACGGGGCGAAACAGCGAATCGAGGGTAGTCGGCATCCGCGCGGCGTTGCCTGTCACCATCATCACAGCCATGGTTTCACCGATGGCGCGGCCCATGCCCAGCATCACCGCCGTCAGGATCCCGGAGCGCGCAGCCGGCACCACCACCCGCCAGATGGTCTGCCATTGGGTGGCGCCCATGGCCAGGCTGGCGTCCCGGTAGCTCTTCGGCACCGAGTCCAGCGCATCCTCCGCCACACTGATCAGGGTCGGCAACGCCATGTAGGCCAGGATCAACGCACCGGTGAATGCGGTCAGCCCGGTCGGCACACCCAGGGTCGTGCGAATGAGCGGCGCAACCAATGACATGCCGAAGAAGCCCAGCACCACCGAGGGGATGCCGGCCAACACCTCGATCATGGGTTTCAGGATCTCGCGCGCCCAGTTCGGGGCCACTTCCCGCACAAAAACCGCGGCGGCCACGCCCAGCGGCAACGCGATCACGATCGCGGAGAAGGTGATCAACAGCGAGCCCAGGATCAACGGCAGCGTGCCGAAAAAGTCGAAGGTGGGATACCAGCGTGTGCCGAACAGATTGTCCAGCGGCACCTGCAGAAAGACGGGTATGCCCTCGCGCAGCAGGAACAAGAAGATCAGCAGGACGAAGCCGATCGTCGAAAAACCCGCCACGCGCACCAGCGCCTCGACGGCAAATTCGCTCAAACGGATACGGGAAGATGTGTTCATATTTCTGCTCATGGGTGGTAAGTAAGTAAACTGGTACATTGGAAAACGGGTACGCTGGGAACCCGGGCTACCAATCTACCGATCTACCAGGTTCCAGCCACTACTTCGCCAGCGGCACAAAGCCCAGGGTAGTCACCAGCACCTGGCCATCGCCAAGAATCCAATCCAGGTACTCCTTCACCTGACCGGTCGGCTCGCCGGCGGTGTACATGAACAAGGCGCGGGAAATGGGATACGTTCCGGCGTTGACCGCTTCCACCGATGGCACCACGTAAGGGCTTTGGGCATCTTTCGCCACCGGCACCATTCTCTGATCTGCGGTCACATACCCCAGGCCGTCGTAGCCGATGGCGTTGGGGTTTTGGCGGACCTCGGTGCTGATCCCCTCGGATGATGGCATGAGCAGCGTCTCCGACGAGAACATCAGATCGCTCTTCTTGCCCAGCCGAATGACATTCTCCAGGAAGTAGACATAGGTGCCGGAGTTCGATTCGCGGGACAGCAGCACAATCGGCCGATCCTCGCCGCCGACCTCGCGCCAGTTCGTGATCTTGTGGGTGTAGATGTCGGAGAGCTGCTGCAGCGTGAGACCCGGCACGGGGTTACTGGGGTGGACCACCACAGCGATCGCGTCACGGGCCACTTCAATTTCTACCGGCGTGATGCCGTTTTGTTCGGCCGCGGCCACCTCCTCAGCCTTCATCGCCCGTGAGGCATTGGCGATGTCCGTGGTGCCGTTGATCAAGGCCGCGAGGCCGGTGCCGGTGCCGCCGCCGGTGACGGAGATGCGCGTATTGGGCCGGTCAGCCATGTACGCCTCAGCCCATGCCAACGCGAGGTTCACCAGGGTGTCTGAGCCCTGGTTCCCGATCGTCTGTTCGGCCTGTGAGGCAGCTTGCGCAGATGAGGATTGGGATGCGCAGCCGGCCAGCGCCGCCACGAGGACCACCGTCATCAGCCCAACTGTCAACCACGTGCGAACTTGGATCATGCCACCTCCGTGCAGGAAAAGGGTCGTGAGAAAGTTTCCAGGCTGGCATTATACGCCGCACGCGATTAACAACCGATTATGCTTTCTTTAAGAGGTCTTTAATTAAATGTTAAGAGATGATAATATCAGCGGACGCGGCAAGACCCGGCGGGGTTAAACCCTGCCGGGGCCAGGCCACACTCGGAGCACCCGTGAGCGCGAACTCAGACGTTCAGATCGATCAGCTCTCCCGTTACCGTATAAATCACCCGCTCGGCGACGTTGGTGGCCCGATCGGCCACGCGTTCCAGCTCATGGGCGACCTGAATCAGATAGGCGCCGGCGTTGATGGCGCGCGGGCTTTCCAGCATGTGGCTGAGGGTGACGTTAAAGGTTTGCTTGTACAGGGCATCCACTTTGTCATCCTCGCCCGAGATAGCGCGGGCCTCCGCGAGATCGCGGGTGGCCAGGAGGCGCAGGGCTCGATCGAGCATGGCCAGCGCCATGTCGCCCATGCGGTTGATGTCGCCCAACGGGATTGGCCGCAGCTCGTCGCGGGTCCGCTGGCAGATGCGTGCGACCTTCTTGCCGTGATCGGCGATGCGCTCCAAGTCATTGACGATGGTGAGCGCCGAGACGATAGCGCGCATATCGCCCGCGACAGGCTGTTCCATGGCGAGTAACGCGTAGCAGTGTCGCTCGATCTGGTAGCGTAGGTCGTTGATGGCCTGATCGCCGGCGATCACCTCACCGGCCAGGTCGAAATCATTCTCGACAAAAGCCCGCACCCCCGAAGCAACCGCCCGGTGTGCATAGCCTCCCAGGGTGAGCACCGCTTCGTTGAGCTGGGCCAGCTCGCGGTCGAAATGAACACGTAAGAGCGAGGTCACTGTCATTGCCTCCCTGAGATCAGCCGAATCGGCCCGTAATGTAGTCTTCGGTGAGCTTGTTCTGCGGGTTGGTGAAAATCTCGCTGGTCGGCCCATATTCCACCAGGTAACCCGCCCGATCCTCGCCCATGTTGAAGAAGGCTGTGTAGTCAGAGACGCGCGCAGCCTGCTGCATGTTGTGGGTCACGATGACAATCGTGTACTTCTGCGCCAGCTCGCGCATCAGATCCTCGATCTTCAACGTCGCGATGGGATCAAGCGCGGAGCACGGTTCGTCCATCAGGATGATGTCGGGCCGGGTAGCGATGGCGCGGGCAATGCAGAGGCGCTGCTGCTGGCCGCCCGAGAGGGAATACCCGCTCTGTTTCAGCTTATCCTTGACATCGTCCCACAACGCGGCCGAACGCAGCGACTGCTCGACCAACTCATCCATGTTGCCCCGGAAACCGTTGACCCTGGCGCCCCAGGCAACGTTCTCATAGATGCTCTTGGGGAACGGGTTCGGCTTCTGGAACACCATGCCGACGCGCCGGCGCACTTCGACCGCGTCGACATCGGCGCCGTACAGGTTCTTGCCCCGGAACAGCACGGCGCCATCGATCCGGGCGGTGGAAATCAGGTCGTTCATCCGGTTAAAGCAGCGCAGCACCGTGGTCTTGCCGCAGCCCGACGGCCCAATGAGCGCCGTGATCTTGCGGGATCGGATATCCAGGTTGACGCCGCGCACGGCCTGGAACTCGCCGTAGAAAACGTTGAGGTCCGCGACCTTCAACGCCAGATGCGAGCCATCGGCGTCGGGAACAGCGGCCCGACCGGAGATTGAATTGGGAATCATCGATTGATCCTTCACATCGCGAGCAGCACACAGCAATAACCATGCCGTGAGCAAGTAAACCTGCGTCCCATTCCCGGCTCAATAATTCCGAACATACTTATTGCGCAGCAGGATCGCTGTAGCATTCATAGCCAGCAGCAGGACGAGCAGCACCAGGATTGCCGCAGCAGCCAGGTGTTGGAACTCGGGCTGCGGCCGCGCGGTCCACTGATAGATTTGGATCGGCAGCGTGGTGAACTTGGCGAAAGGGCCATTGGGGTCGATGACGATGAACGTCGACGCACCCACCACGACCAACGGCGCGGTCTCGCCCAAGGCACGGGAAAGAGCCAGGATCACGCCGGTCAAGATGCCGGGGACGGCGTTGGGCAGCACGTGCGCCCGGATGATCTGCCATTGGGTGGCGCCCAGGCCATAGCCGGCCTCGCGCAGTGTGTGCGGCACCGCGCGGATCGCCTCGCGCGCGTTGATGATGATCAGCGGCAGGATCAGCAGGCCCAGCGTCAATCCGGCTGAGAGCACCGTGCGGCCGCTGGCCGTGGTTGGGTCCACCAGCCCAAACACTTTGCCGCTGGTCAGCGCCTCCAGCACGCGCACGAACACGGCCAGGCCCAGCATACCGTAGATGATCGACGGCACGCCGGCCAGGTTGTTGATGTTGGTCTCGATGATCTGCGCTAACCGGCTGTTGCCCGCGTACTCCTCCAGATAGATCGCGGCCCCCACGCCCAACGGCACCGAAAAGAGGAAGGCGATCAACGTGACCCACAGCGACCCAAAGATGGCGGTGCGGACGCCGGCAAGCTCGGGCTTAGACGACTGCGGCGAGGCCAGGAACGCGGGCGTGACCCAACTGCGGAAGTCCAGCCGGGCGTTCGCGATCTGCTGCGCCTCCGCCGAGATCTCGGCCCTGGCAAAGAGCGATTCGACCAGGGTCCACGTGGCGACAATCTCAGGCTTAACCACTTCAGCGGCCAGCAGTTGGGCCAGTTCCGCGCTGGGTCGCTGGGCCAGCGGCTGCTGCGCTTCAAGCGCGCGCAAGCGCCCGGCGGAGATATGCGCCTTGAGCATGGCGATCTGATCGGCCGGGGGCAGCGCGTCCAACCGCACCTCGCCCGCGGACAATACGCCGGCAGGGACAGATCCCGCCGCGTAATACTCGGCCACCAGCGCCTCCGGCTCCACCTTATTCCGATAGGCCACGTAGCCGAACGACTCGTTGACCACGTTGTACAGCAGCGCTAACAGCACGATGATGGCCACTACGGTCGCCCCCAGGAACAACGCCTTCCCAATCTGCCCGGCGCCAGCGCGCCGGGAGAGGAAGGCCTCCAATCGCTCCCCCTCCGGGTAACCGTCCAACTCACGATTTGCGATTTGCGATTTGCGATCTGTCATCCGCTATCTGCCTTTCGCCTCTCCCACACCCATCCCACATCCTGACCTAATATTTCATCCGGAAGCGCCGCACAACCCACTGGCTGAAGATATTGAGCGCCAGGGTGATCAGAAACAGCAGCAGCGCAATCGAGAAGATGCTGTTGTAGTCGATGGAGTCGTAGCTCAGGTCGCCGCCGCTGATGCGCACGATGTGACCGGTCATGGTCTCGCCCGCTGCAAATGGGTTGAACGCGGCCAGGCCGCGGAACGCCTCACCCCAGTTGGCGAAGTTGCGCGGCCCCGAGCCGGCCGCGATCGCGACAACCATGGTCTCGCCCACCGCGCGCGAGATGGCGACGATGAACGCCGCGCCCAGGCCCGACAGCGCCGCGGGCACGATGATCTTGAACGCGGTCTCCAGCTTGGTGGCGCCCAAGCCATAGGCCGCCTCACGCAGGCCGCGCGGCACTGCGCTCAGCGCGTCCTCGCTCATCGAAGCTACCAGCGGCAGGATCAAGATGCCGATGACCAGGCCGGCCGAAGCCATGTTGAAGATGTCGACCACGTCTTTGCCGATCAGGCCCCGCAGGATCGGTGTCACAAAATTGAGCGCGAAATAGCCGTAAACGACCGTGGGCACGCCCGCCAGGATCTCCAGGATCGGCTTGAGTATCTTGCGCGCCCGCGACGTCGCGTACTCGCTCAGGTAGATCGCGACGGCCAACCCTAACGGCAGCGCCACCGCCATGCCGATGAGGCTGGTGAGCAGCGTGGACAACAGGAGCGGGAAGATGCCGAACTGGCCGATCTTGGGCTGCCAGGCCGTCGTGGTAAAAAACTCGATCAGGCTCACGTCCGGACCCCGGAAGAAAGCCAGGGCCTCCTCGAAGAGCACAACCACGATGCCCACGGTGGTCAGAATGGACACGGCCCCGCAAAAGAAGAGGAAGCCCCGGATCACCATCTCGCCGGGCCGACGTCGTCGACGCAGATCAAAGGCTTCCTCGGCCGCACCGCGCACCCGGACGCCGTGCTCGGCCATTGCCGTCATTCCGTTGACCATAGCCATTCCTTGATGCGCGCCTCGATCTCGTCGCGCACCGCGCGAAACTTGGCGAGCTTGTCTGCGTCGCTGCCCAAGACCGCGGCCGGGTCTTCAAACGGCCAATGGAGCCGGATCGCAGCGCCCGGAAAGATCGGGCAACGCTCCTCGGCATTGCTGCAGACAGTGATCACGTAGTCAAAGTGCATCTTGCCGAGGAAAAAGCCTAATGGCTTCGCCCACTGGCCGGACGCATCGATGCCGACTTCGCCCAGCACGCGCACCGTGAGCGGGTTGATCTCGCTCGGTTCGATCCCGGCGCTGTACACCTCAAAACGGGCGCCCCCATGCGCCCGCAGCAGCGCCTCGGCCATCTGGCTGCGCGCCGAGTTTCCAGTGCACAGAAAAAGCACTCGCTGACTTATCATCCTTCTTCTCCCTGCGAACAGTGTGGCCGCCAATCTATCCCCCGTCGATGCGTTGTCCTTCTGAGGGACAACGCATCGACGGGGGTTCAGGACTCGTCCTATTTCAAAACGTCCAGCCAGGCCTGCGCCGACTGCGCAAGCGCATCTTTGGGGGCCGGGAAATAGCCGACCTCGCTGATCACGTCATTGACGCTGCTCAGGTAGAAGTTGACGAACGCTGCCACCTGGGGCTTCGCGGCCATGACCTCCGCGTCCGAGTAGATGAACAGCGGCCGGGCCAACTTGTACGTGCCCGCATCCACTGCTTCGGCCGACGGCGCCACGCCCTCCACCGCCACATCCTGCAGCTTGCCCTCGTTCTCGATGTAGTAGGCAAACCCGAAGTAGCCGATGGCGTACTTGTCGCCCTCGACGCCCTGCACCAGCACGTTGTCGTCCTCGCTCAGTTGCAGGTTCGCCGCGGCCAACAGCGCCTCTTCGCCCTTGCCCTTGTCCGCCGTCGCATCCTTTACGTAGGCCTTATCCATCACGGCTTCGATGAAGTAGTCGAACGTGCCGGAGTCGGTGCCCGGCGAGAACCGCTTGATCGGCTGCGCGGGCCACGCCGGGTTGACGTCTGACCAGTTCACCGCGTCCTTTGAGTACAACTTCGCCAGCTCCGCCAGCGTCACGCCATCCCCCAGCCAATCGTTCGCCGGGTTTACCACGATCGCCAGTGCATCCGTGCCGACCCGAAACTCGATGGGCGTCCGGTCGATCACCGCGCAGTTCTCCACCTCAGAGTCCTTGATCTTGCGGCTTGCATTCGCCACGTCGCTCTCGCCCGTCTTGCAGAAGCGCTCGAATCCTGCGCCGGACCCAATCGAGTCGATCGTGATGTTGCCCGCGTACCCTTCTTCGCGGAACCTCTCGGCCACCGCCTCGCTTAACGGGAATACCGTCGACGAACCGGCCGTGATGATGTCGCCCTGCACGTTCAGCGGATTAACCATAGGCAGGCCGAGCGTGTTCTCGCTCGCAGCCGGCGCGGCCGCTTCGGCCATCTTGGTCGGCTCGGCCTGAGCGGCAGGCGCCTGCGTGGGCTGCGGCGCAGCGGCCGGCTGACCGCCGCACGCGGCAACTGCCAACATCACAACGAACAACAGACCAAACAACCTGGAACGCATGTTTTCTCCCCCTTCTCATGAAGGAAATGTGGACTGGATTTATCACCTGGATCAGGATGCCACAGGGGAGTTAACGGAAACGCAAGGTTTGATTAAGCCATAGCTAATGTTGTGTAAAAATTTCTTTACAAGGTGAGGGGGAGCGAAGGGGCGGAGGAGGATCAGCGCCAACAAACATCCTTGTCTACTTGTCTACCAGTTTACCAATCTCCCAATCTCACGCCCGCGGCACGGTGAAGCAAAAGGTGGCGCCCCGGCCGGGGGTGCTCTCGACCCAGATGCGGCCGCCGTGGCCCTCGACGATATGGCGGGCGATGGCCAACCCGAGGCCGGTGCCGCCCTGGGTGCGGGCGCGGTCGGCCTTGTAGAAACGCTCGAAGACGCGCGCCTGTTCGTCTTTGGGAATGCCCGGCCCGTCATCAGATACGCAGACACGTACGTCGTCGTCGCCGGTGGGCTGAGCCTCGATGCTGATCACACCGCCTTCCGGGGCAAACTTCACCGCGTTGTGAACCAGGTTGCCGATTACCCGGCTTACCTGTTGCTCATCGATCAAGGCCGACAGCCCGCGCGGCACCGCAACGCTGACATGTTGCCCCTTTAACCCAGCCTGCGGCAGCAGATGCGTGACGCTGCGCCGGATCACCGGCTCGATTTCAACCGGCACCAGTTTGAGCAGCACCTGGCCCGATTCGATTTGGGCCAGTTCCATCATCTCCTGACTCAACTGGCTGAGCGTCTGCACCTGCACGTGGATTTGGTCCAACATCCGTTGCATGATGGAGGCCGGCTCGGCGATCATGGCCTGCCGCAAGGTCTGTGCGGCCAGATCGATGTTAGCAAGCGGTGTGCGCAGCTCATGGGAGATGTTGGCGATGAAATCGCGACGCGCCCGCCCCAGGCGCTGCAGCTCAGTCACGTCCTCGATGAAGGCCGCAACCCCGCTGAGCGGCTCGACCGGGGTCACCGAAATGCGCAGCGTGCGCCCGCCCAAGGCTGTCTGACGGATGATCGACCTGCGCCCCGCGGCCGCATCCACCACCGCCTGATTCAGTTCCGAATCGCGCGCCAGCCCGATGAAAGTCTGCCCCACCGCATCGCCGGCCGATTCAAACATCTGTCTCGTCGCCGCGTTCGCCCAAACGACGCGCCGGCTCCCGTCCAACAGCAGCATCGCGTCGGTGGTGGCCTGGCCCAGCGCGGCGAGATAGCGCCCATCCTGCTCGATGACACCGGCGAGTTGGGCCCGCTGTGCCAGTGCCTCGGCCCGCTCGGCGTAGGCCAGCCGCACCCGGCGCCCGGCACGGCGCAGCGCCAGGGCCAGCAGCCCGATCGCGACCAGGGCCACCGCCAGCAGCACCAGCAGCCAGATCTCCGATACCCTCATGGGCAGCCTCACCCCTCAAATCGATAGCCGATGCCCCGCACGGTGACGATCCGCACCGGCTGCGAAGCATCGCCCTCGATCTTCTCGCGCAGCCAGCGCACGTGAACATCCACGGTGCGGCTGTCGCCGTAAAAATCATAGCCCCAGATACGCGTCAGCAACAGATCCCGGGACAAGACGGCTCCGCGGTGGCGCATCAACTCGGCCAGCAGGCTGAACTCCTTTGGGCTGAGCGCCAATTCCTTGTCGTTGACAAAGGCGCGGCGGCTGACCAGGTTCAACGTCAGATCGTTGGACTGAAGCTCATCGCTGGTGCGCCTGGGCCCGGCGCGGCGCAGCAACGCGCGGATGCGCGCCTGAAGCTCGCCCAGGCTGAACGGCTTGGTCAGATAGTCATCCGCGCCGCTTTCCAACCCCACGATCTTGTCCAGCTCGCCCGTGCGCGCCGTCAGGATCAGGATCGGCGTCTCCGAGGCCTGGCGCAGGCTGCGGCACACGGTCAGCCCGTCGATCTCGGGCAGCATGAGATCCAGGATCACCAGGTCGGGCGAGCCGACGCGCGCCTGTTCGAGCGCGGCCGCCCCATCCGATGCGGTCACCACTTCGTAACCGCTGCTGCGCAGGTTAAACGCCAGCATTTCCAGCAGGGTGGGTTCATCGTCGACCAACAGTATCTTTTCGGGCATCCAGCCCTCCTCCGGTCTATTCCCCCGTCCGC
This sequence comes from Anaerolineae bacterium, assembly GCA_026645775.1. GTDB lineage: Bacteria > Chloroflexota > Anaerolineae > CG2-30-64-16 > CG2-30-64-16 > MO66. The sequence continues at coordinate 9,125 of JAPKMS010000091.1, read as the reverse complement.
AGCTCCCAGATCTTGACTGCGCCGTGGCTGCCGGTGGCGATACGGCGACCATCACCGCTGAACGCCACAGCCAACACCTGTTCCGCGTGCGACAGGTGTGCGAGCAACTTGCCGCTGGACGCATCCCAGAGCTGCGCCTCAAGCGCTGCGGGATGCTCGATGCCCTGCCCCAACCCGGCTACCAACCACCGGCCATTCGGGCTGAATGCGATATCCCATCCCACATCGACCAGCGTGAACTGGGATAGCGTGCGCCACGTCGGTACATCCCACACCACGATCTGGTTTTGCGTCTCGCCGCCTTGGATCAGAGCCGCCATGCGCTGGCCGTTCGGACTGAAGATCAGCCGGCTGACCGTGCCCGGTGGCGTGCTCAGACGCGTGACCTCGGGCCAGATTTGGGTTTGCCAGATCGCGATCTGGCCGCCAGAACCCAGCGGCGCGGCCAGCCATCGGGTGTCGGGGCTGAAGGTTACATTGCCGTAGGCGACCCCGTCGAAGTCGGCCAGCACCCGCTGCTCGTGCGTCTGCACATCCCAGACGGTCACCCGGCCCGGCCCATAGGATCCGGTGGAGAGCACAGCCAGCCACGGCCCGTTCGGCGCCAATGCCAGATCGAGCACCATCAGATCGTGCCGGAACTCACCGCGCACCTGCCCTGAGGACGCATCGGCGACGATCACTTTGCCGTCGAATCCGCCGGTGGCCCACCGATTGCCTTCAGGACTGAAGTCCAGGCCGTACACCCAATAGCCGTATTCGAGCTGAGCGACGACCGCGCCGCTGGCCGCGTCCCACAGCCGCGCGGTCTTGTCGAAGCTGACGCTGCCCACACGCGTGCCGTCGGAGCTGAATGCGATCTTGCGCACCGCATCGGCCTGCATGCCGCGCCACTGCAGCCGCCCGCTCGCCACGTCCCACACCTCCACAGCGAATTGCGACCCAGCCTCGTAGGAGGCGCTGCCCACGGCCAGCCGCTTGCCATCCGGGCTGAACGCCAGATCGTCGGCGCCGGTCTTCAGCTCAGCAAGTTGACGCACGGGCTGGTTGATCTGCGGGGTGACAGCGGGCCGCAAAGTTGCTGCCGGCGGGCGGGCGGTGGCGCCGGACACAAGCATCTGAGCGGGCGGCGATGGCTGGATTGCGGTGGGTTCGCCGGTCGCCGCGAGCGTCGGTGGGAGGGTCGCCGCAGGAGACGGGGGACGCGTCCAGGTGGCCGGAGCCGTTGCGACGGATGTCAAAACCGGGGCCGGCGTGGCAGATGCCGCAGGGATGGCGGAAGCCATGACCGCGCGTGTGCCTGCCGGCGGCGCCTTCGACGCCGAGCATGCAATCAGGAACACGCCGCTTCCGGCCAGCAGTGCGCAACCGCCAACCAGGGCCCGCCATGCCAGACGTCTAACGGTCATCATTCGAGCACATCCGCGCCGGCCGGCAGCCCGCCTGCCGCCACCGCGGCCTTAGCCGCAGCCACGATAGCCCGTGCCACCATCTCCGCTGCGTACGCGCCGACCAGCGTGGGGCTGGCGCGCACCTTGCCGGTCGCCAGGGCAAAGAGCGTGTCGCCGTCGAACATCGTGTGCGCGGGGCCGATCGAGCGCGCCAGGCCATCCTGCGCCATCTGCGCGACCTTGTTCGTCTGCTCCTTGTTCAGCCGGGCATTGGTCGCCACCACACCGATCACCGTGGCGCCGGCCGCCTGCATCGCCAGCCGGCCGGTGAAGCTGCGCAGCACGGCCAACGAATCGGTGAACCCGCTGCCTCGCAACGGCCGCGTGCCCGCGACGATGCGCCCCGCCTCATCCACCACATCACCGAACGGGTTGACCGCAATCAGCGCGCCGACCACAAGCCCGCCGCCCAGGTGGATCGCCGCGCTGCCGATGCCGGTCTTGGTCGCGTGGCCTGCGCCCAGCAGCTTGCCTGCGCTGCACCCCGTCCCCGCGCCGACGTTGCCCTGCTCCACCGGCGCATCGCTGGCTGCCAGGCACGCCGCATAGCCCATGTCCGCGGTCGGACGGGCGTCCGCGCTGCCCACGCCCAGGTCGAACAGGATCGCGGCCGGCACGATGGGGACGCGCGCCGGCCCGCTCCGGTAGCCGATGCCCCGCTCGGCCAGGTAGCGCACTGCGCCATCCGCCGCGGCCAGCCCAAACGCACTGCCGCCGGCCAGCACCACCGCGTGCGCACGCTGCACCAGGTGCATCGGCCGCAGCAGATCGGTCTCCCGCGTGCCAGGCGCCCCCCCGCGCTGGTCCACCCCGCCGACCGCGCCGCCGCCATCGCATAGCACCACCGTGCAGCCGGTCAGTCCCACTTCGTCGGTCGCGTGTCCCACCCGGATGCCGGGAACGGCAGTGATTGTCTCATTCGTTGCCACGGTGAATCCTCTCTGCGCTGGCGCGATGGTAGATGGGTAAATGGATCGATGGGTCGATTGCGCCGGCCGTCAGTCAGCGTCGACGGCGGCGTTCGGGACGTTTTCCCACGCCTTCAGGCGCGTCGCCAGGCTGCGGCGGAATTCCAGATAGAGCTTCCGGCGGTCGACCTCGACGCCGGGCAGCGCGCGTTCGACTGCCTCATCCAATGCAGCGCGCATCTGGATGTTCAGGTGGTCGAAGATTTCAATAGGTTTGATCCGCGCCATCGTCTCCAGCTCCTTCTCCCCCAAATCAGGTGAGCATCCATGCCCCTGCCGCGGCACAAGCGAAAACGGAAACACAGCCATCGGCGTTCAGCCGCGCTCGTCCGCGTCCTGTTTTCAGTGCGGTGATACCAACCTCGCCAGCGCGGACTCCAACACCCGGGCTGCCACCTCGCCCTTCGGCATGATCGGCAGCGCCTCCTGGCGCCCGTCCGCGAAGAGCAGCGTCACCCGGTTGTCGTCCGAGCCAAACCCGCTGCCCGGTTCGGTCACGTCGTTTGCTACGATTATGTCGAGCTTCTTGGCTGCCAGCTTGGCCGCGGCGTTCGCCAGCAGGTCCTGTGTCTCGGCCGCAAACCCGATCACGACTTGTGGCCGGCCGATCTCGGCCCGCCGCGCGGCCACCTCCGCCAGGATGTCGGGGGTGCGCGTCAGATGCACGACCAGATCCACCTGCCCCGGCGTCTTTTTGATCTTCTGCCCCGCGGGCTCAGCCGGCCGGAAGTCGGCCACTGCGGCCGCGCCGATCAGGATGTCCGTGTCGGGTAGCCGCGCGAGCACCGCATCGCACATCTGCGCGGCCGTGCGGACGGGCACGCTCTCGACGCCAAACGGGACCGCCACCGCCAGCGGCGCATGCACCAACGTAGCGGCCGCGCCCAGATCCCGCGCGGCCTCAGCCAACGCCACACCCATCTTGCCCGATGATGCATTGGTGAGGAAGCGCACCGGGTCCAGCGGCTCCTGCGTGCCGCCAGCCGTCACCACCACCCGCCGGCCGGCCAACGGCCCGCCCTGCGCCAACGCGAGCCGGGCCGCAGCCAGGATCTCGGCGGGCTCGGCCATTCGCCCCGCGCCCTGCGCGCCCGATGCCAGGCGTCCAACCCCCGGCCCCACGACGACCGCCCCGCGCGCCCGCAACGCGGCGGCATGGGCCTGCGTCAACGGATTGGCCCACATGTGCGATTCCATCGCGGGCGCAAGGATCCAGGGGACACCCTGCTCTTGATCTGGCGAAGAGAAACCAGGTTTCTCGGAGAAACCTGGTTTCTGGCTTGCGATCGGCGTCGCCAGCAGCGTCGAGGTCAACAGGTTATCGGCCAGCCCCAGCGCCAGCTTGGCTAACGTGTTTGCGCTCAACGGCGCCACAATCACCGTATCGGCCGCGGCCGCCATCGTCACGTGCGGGATGGGATCGCCGCCCGGCGACGTCCACAGGTCCACGCGCGCTGGCCGGCCGCTCAGAGCGGCGAAGGTGAGCGGCGCGACGAACTTCGCCGCGGCCTCGGTCAGAATGACGTCGACCTCGGCCCCGGCCTGCGCCAGCTTGCTGCACAAATCAGCGGCCTTGTAAGCCGCAATCCCGCCGGTAACGCCGAGCAAAACGCGCTTCCCGTTCAGCAAACGATCGAACATGACTCAATGACCTCCCCCGCTTCAGGCGTTCGTGGTGCGTAGTGCGTATTGCGTATTGCGTATTGCGTGATTCGTCATTCGCTTCTCACCTACACTAACACCGTTACCCCGCGTCCCCGCGTCACTTCATCGCCCGCACGAACACCACCAGCCCACCGGCACGCGTCTCGGCTCGCACATCGGTCAGCCCGGCAGATTCGGCCAGGGCCGACCAGTGCGCGGCGCTCAACCGGTGATGCGCCTCGGCCAGGCGGCCGTAATGCGCGAAGCTGAAGCGCGCAAAGCCCTCCAGGCCGCGCTGAGCCGCGAAAGCTTCCGCCGCGCCAACGCTCATGGCCTCGCTGGGGTTGACAAACGCTACCACGCCGCCCGGCCGAGTCACCCGGGCCAGCGCAGCGATCCCGGACGCGGGATCGGGGAGCAGGAAAAGCAGGTTCGTGGCCACCGTCGCATCGAACGCCCCGGCCGCGAACGGCAGGCACATCCCATCCGCCAACACCCACGCCGGAGCAACCCAAGCCCGCTCGCCTGGGGCAGTCGAATCGGCCGCTTGCCCCGTCGTCAGCGCGGCCGCCCGCAGCAGCATCGCCGGCGAGTCATCGCAGCCCACGACAAGCCGTGCGCCGGCCCCGGCCAGCAGCCGCGGCAACAACCCCGGCCCGGCGCCCACGTCGAGCACGCGCCAACCTGGGGGCAAGGCCAGGAACCTGGCAAACCCCCGCAACATCTCGCCCCACCCCCCGGCCTGTGCCTGCGTGAAGTACTCGACATCCGCAGGGCCGGGCAGTTCCCGCTCATCCGACAATTCCGACCTCCAACCGCCAACCGATTGTAACAGCAAGGGCAACGCCGCGCAATTGTCGGACATCGGCAGGGGTGCTATAATCCACGATCTATAATCACCCATCGGAGGGAGCATCCATGTCTGACTCACGCATCACCAACCTGGCAAAAGTCATCGTCGACTATTCGGTCAAGATCAAGCCCGGCGATCAGGTGTTCATTACCACGGCGCCGGTCGCAACGCCGCTGGTGCAGGAGCTCTACCGCCTGATCGTGCAGCGCGGCGGCCACGCCCTGCCTGTCGTTGATCTGCCCGGCCTGAACCCCATCTTCTTCGAGCACGCCAACGATGAGCAATTGGCCTACATCTCGCCCATCATGAAGCATGTCATGGAGAACTTCGACGTGCGCCTGGCCATCGGCAGCCAGACCAACACCCGCGAGCTATCCGCGGCCAACCCGGCCAAACAGGCCGCGCGGCAGCGGGCCATGCGCCCGATTTCGCAGACCTTCATGGATCGCAGCGCCAGCGGCGCACTGCGCTGGAACGTGACCCTCTTCCCCACCGATGCCTATGCGCAGGACGCCGAGATGTCGCTGGCCGACTTCGAGGACTTCGTCTACAGCGCATGCCTGTGCGATCAGCCCGACCCGGTGGCTGCCTGGCAAGCGGTCGCGCGCAAGCAGCAGATGCTGGTAGACTGGCTGGCCGGCAAGCGCGAGGTGCACCTCACCGGCCCGGACACGGATCTGACCGTGGGGATCGCCGGGCGCAGCTTCGTCAACTGCTGCGGCGACAAAAACATGCCCGACGGCGAAGTCTTCACCGGGCCGGAGGAAACCAAAGTCAACGGCCATGTGCGCTTCAGCTTCCCCGCGATCTACCAAAGCCGCGAGGTGAGCGATGTGCGCATCTGGTTCGAGGACGGCGTCGCGGTCAAGTGGTCGGCCGCCAAGAACGAGGAATTTCTGACGCAAATGCTGACCAGCGACGAAGGCGCGCGGCGGTTGGGCGAGTTCGCGTTCGGCGCCAACTTCGGCATCCAACGCTTCATTAAAAACATCCTGTTTGACGAGAAGATCGGCGGCACCGTGCACATGGCGTTCGGCGGCGGCTATCCCGAGACCGGCTCGATCAATCGCTCGGCCATCCACTGGGACATGATCTGCGATCTGCGCGCCGGCGGCGAAGTGACCGTGGACGGGGAACTGTTTGCAAAAGATGGGAAGTACATGCTGTGGGAGTAGGGTTGAAGGTTCAAGGTGCAAGGTGCAAAGTTGAAGGTTACGGGCCGCAGGTGGAAAGCAGGGATTGAACGATGATGGCGAGACCTTCAACCTTCAACCTGGAACCTGTAACCCGCTGGCGACTCCTGCGCCATGGCCAAGCCACTGGCGCAGAGAACATGGCGATTGACGAAGCCATCGCCCAGGCGATCGCGGCCGGCCTTGTCCCGCCGACGCTGCGCTTCTATGCGTGGGCGCCGCCGTGCGTGTCGCTGGGGCGCAACCAGAAAGGCGCTGAGGTCGATACGGCCTACTGCGCCGCGTTGGGCTACGATATCGTGCGACGGCCAACCGGCGGGCGGGCGATCCTGCACACCGACGAGCTGACCTACAGCATCATCGCCGCGCCCGACCATCCGTTGATGGCCGGCCTGGTGCTGGACAGCTATCTGCGGATCAGCCGGGGGTTGGTGGCGGGGTTGCGGCGGCTGGGCATCGCTGCGCAGGAGGCGCCGGGCTCCAATCGCGCCGGTCCCGATGTCTCGCCCGCCTGCTTCGAGGTGCCGTCCGCCTACGAGATCGTGGCGAACGGACGCAAAGTACTGGGCAGCGCGCAGGCAAGGCGGGCGAAATCGGTGCTCCAGCACGGCTCCCTGCCGCTCACCGGCGACCTCACGCGCGTGGTGGATTGTCTGGTTTTCGCCGACGAAGCCGAACGGGCGGCGCTCCGGGCGACGCTCATCGGCCATGCCGCCACGGCCGAAACGTCGGCGGGCCGCCCCATCAGCTACGACGAGGCGCTGGACGCGCTCATCGTCGGCCTGGCCGAGGGCCTCCAGATCGCGCTCGCACCCGGCGATCTGACCGATGCCGAGCGCGCCTGGGCCGCCGAGTTGGTGCGCGACAAATACGCGAATACCGCGTGGACGATGCGCGTGTAATAACACCCACATCTGATTTTTGAGAGACACCGGACTCTACCGTTCATCCCTGAGGAGGGCGGCCTATGAACCTTCGGGAATACCGTGCGGCGGGCGGCATCGTGTTAGATGATGCGGGCCGGGTGCTGATGATTGAGCGTTGGGTGGTGCGCAACGGCGGCCTCGCCTTCGAGATCCGCCTCCCCAAGGGCCACGTCGAGCCCGGCGAGACCGATGACCAGGCCGCCATCCGCGAGACCTGCGAGGAAACCGGCTACTGCGGCGTGGAAATCATCGGTGATCTAGGCGAATACCTGAACGAGTTCATCCTGCCCGACGAGCGCGTCCTGCGTCACGAGCACTTCTACCTGATGCGACTCACCGACCCGATCCGCGGCGAGCCCCACTTCAACAGCCCGGATGCGGACGAAGCCCGCTTCACCCCGCGTTGGGCGGCCGACCTGGCCGACGCCGAAGCGCAGATCACCTTCGAGTCGGAGCGCGAATTCATTCGCCGAGCCATCAAATCTACGACATGAAATGTACGATGTACGATGTCATCCGCCCGGGCCCACGTACATCGTACATAGCACATTCGACATTCGACATTCGACATTCCAACCATGCCTACCGTCGGACTGCTCACCCTCGAAATCTATATCGCGGGGATCACCTCTTTAAAAGAAAAACGAGGGGTGGTCAAGCCCCTCGTCGCGCGCATTCGGCACGAGTTCAACGTCTCGGTGGCTGAGGTCGAGGACCAGGATCAGCTCGGCCATACCGTGCTAGCCATCGCCGCGGTCTCCGCTAGCAGAGACTATGTCCACGGCCTCCTGGAGCGCGTCGTCCAAAGCGTGGCAGCCTGGCGGCTGGATGCGGAGCTGGTGGACTACACCATCGAGCTGCTCTAACGTCCACCGACCTGCCAATTGACCGATCTACCTATCTCACAGCAGAATCATCAGCGCCACCCCGGCCATCGCGACCAGCGTCCCCAGCACCGCGCGCAGCGAGACGCGCTCCTTAAAGATCAGGGGCACCAGCGGCAGCGAGATCACCGGAGTCATGGCCATCAGCGTCGATGCAATGCCGACCCGCGCCGACTGCACCGCGATCAACGACAGCCACACGCCGAGGAACGGCCCGACAAAAGCACCCACTGAAATCGCCAGTGCTGCACGGCGGTCGGCACGCACCCGGCGGATCGTACGCCCGGCCTCGCCGGTGAAGGCCGCCAGAAGCCACATCACAACCAGCCCGGTCGTCATACGGATCAGCGTCGCGGAGAGCGCAGGAAAACCGCCGGCCAGGCCCGGCTTGGCCACCACCAGGCCGGCCGCCTGGCACAGCGCCGCGCCGATGCCGAACAAGATACCGCGGCCATAGCTATGCCCGGCGCGATCCGCCGCGCCGCCCTTCCCCCGTTCCAGCACCACCCAGGCCACCCCAGCCAGAGCCAAACCCATCGCGCCGAGCTCCGGCAGCGTCAACGTCTCGTGCAGAAGGAGCCAGGCCAGCAATGTGCCGAACAACGGTGACAGCGACAGCAGCAGCACCCCGATGCGGGCGCCGATCAGCACATAACACTGAAACAACATGCTATCGCCGATCACCAGCCCGATGAACCCGGACAACGCCAGCCAGAGAAATCGCCGGGGCTCAGCATCCCACGGGAACGGCCGGCCGATCAGCAGCCAATGCGTCACTGCGAGAAGAAGCACCGCCGCCACCAGCCGCATACGGTTAACGACCACCGACCCTACACGCTGGCCGCCCAACGTAAATGCGATGGACGAAAACGCCCACATCGTCGCCGTGCCCAGCGCGGCCAGCTCACCCAGATATTGACCGTTCAAGCCTACCCCCACCTGATAAATTCCAGCGCGCCGCACCCGCGCCGAGCGCGACAAACGGACAGTATACCACAGACGCCGCGGCACGCCTCACGCGCCACGCCCATCGCGCACGCCGATTGGAAGTCACAAGGGGCAGAATTTGACGGAAGGAAGGGAGTGTGGTACAAATAGCACCGTCAACGGCGTGCTGAAACGCACAGCCGAAGACAACTGGGGACGTAGTGTAGCGGTTAACATGTCGGCCTGTCAAGCCGAAGATCGCGGGTTCGAACCCCGTCG
>JAPKMS010000090.1 GCA_026645775.1 Anaerolineae bacterium | reverse complement strand
GGCCTGCACCAACGGTCTCAACTGCCGGCCGGCCGAGCTGCAGACAACCGGCCAGCACGCAGTGGCCCACGAACACGTGCCCGCCGGGCCAGCGGGAGTGGGCGGCTGCGCTTCCCCCATCGTCAGCACCTTCGCGGTGACTGAAAGCTTTGCAATCGCCGAGGTCCAGGTGGGGTTCCGGGTAGAGGCACTGCACCGCGATCTGCTGCAGGTCGACTTGACAAGTCCCGACGGCCGCACCGTGAGACTGCTGGACGACGACGGCCGTTCGGGCACCGACGCCCGGAACTATGACGTCAACTTGTTCGATGCTGCGGCGCTCTCCGTCTCCGACCTGCTGGACAACCAGGCGCTTGGCACAGCCCTCTACAGCCAGAATGCCCGGCCGGTGGAACCGCTGCGGGCCTTCGCCGGAGCGGACTCGGCCGGCATCTGGACCCTCAGCCTGTGCGACGTCAGCAGCGGAGGGGCCGAGGCCGCCTACATACGCAGCCGGCTGGCGCTGACGCCGCGCCTCAGCGCCGCGCCGGACAGCGCCTGGCTCTTCCGCACGGCTGAAGTCAACCAGGCCGACTACGTGACGCAAACAGTCACCATCAACGGCTGGGATGCCGCCGGCAACTACGCCGCCGGACTGAGCTTCGACTTTATCGCCGACAATGTGGCGCCGGTGATCGACGTCAGAATCCAGGTGGCACAGATGACGATGGGGGATCCGACCGTGGTGCTGGGCGGTGCGGTCAGCGACGGCGGGCCGAGTACTACAGTGGAGATCGAGGTGCATGCACCCGGCGGAATCACCCTGGTCAACGCTGCACGCAGCGGCGACACCTGGTGGTATGAGACTGCGGGGGCCACGCCCGGGCTCTACACGTTGTGGGTAATCGCGACCGACCTGGCCGGCAACCGGAGCGCCAAAGGCCCGTATAGCCTTGAAGTGACCTGCCTGCCGGCAGCCCCAACCATCGCCAGCATACTGGCGGAGCCGGCGGGCGGCGTCACCGGCACCGTGACGATCACAACGCGGCTGAACAACACCGGCGGCGAACTGCCGGCGGGCCTGCTGGTGGGCTTTTTCGCCAATGGGGTGCCGGTCGCGACCGCCGCGGCGCCGGCGCTGGCAGTCGGCCAGGGCGTGACGCTGACCGTCGCCTGGCCCGACGTGTACGGCGGTGACTTCGACCTCCGAGTGGTGCCGAACGTGCCGAGCACAAGCGGCAGCCTGCTGCCGCTGTGCGCCGCACCCGAGTCGCTGAACCGGACCGTATCGACGCAGGATCTGGTCCTCAACAGCGCCTGGAACCTGATTTCCACCAACATCAACCCGCAGAACCCGGATATCACCGTCGTGCAGCGACCTATCAGCGGCACCTACGCCACCATCCAGTCGTTTGACCAGGGCGCCCTCTCCTACTACCCGCAGGTGCCGGCGCCGCTGAACACACTGCGCACCATCGACGCCCTACACGGCTACTGGATCCGCGTAACCGCCTCGCCGCCGGTCACTACAACGCTCGAGGCGGCCAGGCTGTTGGTCGTGGGCGAGGCCGTGCCCGACACTACCCCGCTGGCCCTGGATGCCGGCTGGAACCTGATCAGCTACCTACCGCGGTCCAGCCGTACGGTCTCCGAGGCGTTGACCAACATCAACGGCTACTACTCGGCGGTGATGGGCTTCAGGGGCGGCGCACTCTCCTACTATCCGGACCTGCCGCCTGAGATCAACAGTCTGAAGAGCCTGGAGC
>JAPKMS010000089.1 GCA_026645775.1 Anaerolineae bacterium | reverse complement strand
AAGGAGGTCCCCATGGCACCGAAACCCAGCCTCTACGAAATCGTCACGCAGCAGTTCACCCACGCCGCGGACTTGATGCCGCTCGATCCCGATGTGCGTAAGATCCTGGCGAAACCGATGAACGAGGTTACCGTCGCGTTCCCGGTCAAGCTGGACAATGGGCATATCGAGGTCTTCACCGGCTACCGCGTGCAGCACAGCAACGTGCTCGGCCCCTTCAAGGGCGGGCTGCGGTATCACCCCCATGTGGACATCGACGAGGTGCGCGCGCTGGCGACATGGATGACCTGGAAAACAGCAGTCGCTGACATCCCGATGGGCGGCGCCAAGGGCGGCATCCAGATCGATCCGGTCAAGTACTCGATGAATGAGCTGGAACACATCACCCGCCGCTTCACTTTTGCCCTGGGTAACAATATCGGCCCTGACTATGACATCCCGGCCCCGGACGTCAACACCAATGCGCAGATCATGGCCTGGATACTGGACACCTATGTTTCTACCGTGCCGCCGGCCGAGCGCCAGCGCAGCTTTCACGTCGTCACGGGCAAGCCCATCGAGCTGGGCGGGAGCATAGGCCGCGACAAGGCGACCGGCCAGGGGGTCGTGTACACCATCGAGCTGTGGGCCAAAGATCGCAACGTCGACCTGAGCCAGACAACCTATATCGTGCAGGGCTACGGCAATGTCGGCTCGTGGACGGCCCGGCTGATGAAACTGCACGGTGCAAAGCTATTGGCAGCGGAAGATCACACCGGCAGCATCGGGAACCCGAACGGCATCGACGCCGACGATCTGGCCGCGTACGTGGCCAAGACGCGCGGGGTGGCGGGCTACCCGCACGCGCACCCCATCACACATGAAGCCTTTCTGAGCACCCAGGCCGACATCTTCATCCCCGCCGCGCTGCAGGGTCAGATCACGGCCGAGACTGCGCCGCTGCTGAACGTGCGCACCATCTTCGAGGGCGCCAACGGCCCCACCGACCTGGACGGCGACCGGATCCTGGCCGAGCGCGGCATCGAGCTGCTGCCCGACATCCTGTGCAACGGCGGCGGCGTGATCGTCAGCTACTTTGAGTGGCTGCAAAACAAACGCAGCGAGGCGTGGGACCTGGACGAGGTCGACGGCAAACTGCACAAGCGTATGGCCAGCGCCTACGAGCGCGTGCGGGACACGAAGCGCAGCTACGGCGACACTGACTGGCGCACCGCGGCCTACATCGTAGCGCTGCGCCGTCTGGAGCGCGTCTACACGGAGCGCGGCATCTTCCCATGATACCCGCAGACAGCGAGCGTTTGATTTGACTCCAAAACCTTCGCGTTTCAGCGCCGGCCGCCGGGGCATCGCTTTAGCGCTCGCGGCCGGCGCTGTCGTTTTGCTGCTCGGTATGGTGCGTTACGGCGGCCCGGAAGGTTTGTGGCGCCGGGCCCACACTGAGATCACAGCGCGCCTGCCGCACCCCCAATTCGTGCCGACCCCGCTTCCGCTCGCCGCGACGGCCGCAAGCCTGCCAGCGACCGCCCAGCCCACAACACCGCCGCCGATCCTGACGCCGACACCGATGAGTCCACCGAGCCCTACCCCCACCGCGCCGCCGACCAGCGTGAGCCCGACGCCCACGCCAACGCCCGCGCCCACTCCGCTGCCAGCGCAGGTCAATCTGACCGGGCTGACGCACCTGTGGCAGACCTGGAACAACTGCGGCCCGGCCACCCTGGCCATGAACCTGAGCTATTTCGGGATCAAGGCCGACCAGGCGGCCGTCGCGGCCGCGCTCCGTCCGTTCCAGGACGATAAAAACGTCAATCCCGCCGAATTGGTCGCGTATGCGCACACGCAAGGCCTGACGGCCCAGGCCCGCATCAACGGCAGCATCGAGACATTACGTCAACTCTTGGCCGCCGGCCTGCCCGTGCTGATCGAAACCTGGCACGAGCCAAAACCCAACGATGGCATGGGACACTATCGCCTGCTGACCGGCTACGACGATGCCGCCCAGGCCTGGATCGCCTATGACTCCTACGACGCGACCGGCCTCGTCAAGGGCCAAGCGTACGCGGGCATCCGCCTGCCCTACGCCGGGCTGGATGACCTGTGGGCGGTGTTCAACCGGACCTACCTGGTGATCTACGATCCCGCCCACGCGGCCGCGGTGCGGCAAATCCTTGGCGACGCGTGGGACGAGGCCACCATGTGGGAGCGCGCCCGGTCGGCGGCCGAGGCTGCAACCGTGCAACATCCAGGGGATCCGTTTGCGTGGTTCAACCTGGGCAGCGATCTGGTTGCGCTGGACCGCTTCGAGGAGGCCGCCGCAGCCTACGATCAGGCGCGGCGCATCGGGCTGCCGTGGCGCATGTTGTGGTATCAGTTCGGACCGTTCCGCGCGTACTACGAGACCGGCCGCTACGCTGAAGTGATCGCCCTGGCTGACGCCACTATCGGCACGGCCAGGCACGTTGAGGAGTTGTTCTTCTGGCGCGGGCTGGCGCAGCAAGCCGCGGGCGACCGCGCAGCGGCTCGGGCGTCGTGGCAGCGTGCCCTGGAATTGAACCCGAACTATGCCGATGCCCAGGCCGCGCTGACAGCCGCCGGGCCGTGAGGCATCAGCCACTCCTGCTATGACAGAAATCACCCTACGTCGCCGCCACATCGCCCGCAACGTGCTGATCGTTGCGGGCTGTTTCGGATTGGCCGCGGCGGCGGGATTGTTCCGCAACATAGTCATCGCGCGCACCTTCGGCATCGGCTCCGGGCTGGACGCCTACTACGCGGCGTTCAAGCTGCCTGATCTGCTCTTCACCGTGGTGGCCGGCGGCGCGTTGGCCACTGCGTTGATCCCCGTGCTTGCGGAGTTCGTGGCGACCGATGATCGCGCCGGCGCATGGCGGCTGACCAGCGCAGTGATCAACTGGGTGACGTTGATCGTGACCGGGTTGGCATTGGTGGTCGCGTTGGCCGCGCCCTGGTGGGTGCGGACGGTCATTGCACCCGGCTTCGGGCCAGTTCAGCAGGCCGAAACGACCCAGGTCATGCGGATCCTGCTCCTGTCCACGATCATCTTCGGCATCAGCGCGGTGCTTGGGAGCGCGCTGAACGGCTTCAAACACTTTTTGCTGCCGGCGCTGGCCCCGGTCCTCTATCCGTTGGGAATTGCGGCCGGAGCGCTGTGGCTGGCGCCGCGCTGGGGCACGCGCGGGCTGGCCGTGGGTGCGGTCGCGGGCGCGGTGCTGCACCTGGCGGTCAAGGCGCCTGCGCTGATCCGTTACGGGTTCCGCTGGCAGCCGGTGCTGCACACCGATGACGGAGCCGTGCGGCGGGTGGCGCTGCTGATGGGGCCGCGGGTGCTCGATTTAGGCGTCTTCCACCTGACTTTGCTCGTCACCACCAACCTGGCCTCACGGCTGGGCCCGGGCAGCGTCAGCGCCTTGGAGTGGGGTTGGGACGCCATGCAACTGCCCGAGACGATTATCGGCACCGCGTTCGGGTTGGTCGCGTTCCCCACCCTGGCCGATCTGGCTGCGCGCGGCGACCGCGCGGGGTTGCGCGCGACGCTGGCCGAGTCGCTGCGGACGGTGCTCTGCCTGGCCGTGCCGGCTGCAGCCGGGCTGATCTTGCTGGGTCGGCCGCTGTTGGCGTTGCTCTACCAGCGCGGCTCGTTCGACGCAGCCGCGACCGATGCGGTTTACACGACGCTGCGCTTTTACAGCCTGGGGCTGGCAAGCCACGCCTGCCTGGAGCTGGTGGCGCGGGCGTTCTTTGCGCAGAAGGACACGGTGACACCGCTGCTGCTGGCGGCCGGCTCGGCCGCGGTGAACATCGGGCTGGCGCTGATCCTGATGCGGCCGCTCGGCGCTGGCGGGTTGGCGCTGGCTAACTCGCTGGCGGTGACGCTTGAAGTAGTAGCGCTGCTGTGGCTTCTGCGGCGGCGGCTGGCAAAGCCCGAATAACCGTTTGACAGCCGGACTGTTTCGCAGTATTAAAGTAGCTGACCATTTGCGGGCCGCGACGCCGAGCGAGAAGATGCCGCCGCTGCACCTCGGCGGCCTGATGGCTGAGTGGGCGGAGAGCATGCGATGAGAAAGACCCCCCCGAACTGGTTGATCTGGGTCCTGGCTGGTATTGTCCTGGTCATTTTTGTCGGATTCAGCGCGGGCCTGGCGGTCACAACCTTCCGCCAGCGCGCGAGCGCACCGCAGCCCACCCGCACGCCGTTGGCGCTGCCGACCGCGAGCCGGCCAGGGCGAACAGCAACTCGGCCAGCCGCCACAGCCACGGCGGCAATTTCGGCGCCCGCCACCCCCACCACATCGACCTCGCTGCCCACTAGCGAGGCGCCCACCCGCGAGCCGCCCACCGCAACACCGCTGCCCAGCCCGCCGCCCACTCCGACCGCGGAGCGGGCCTGCACGCTGCCTGTAGCGCCGGAGTTTACCGAGCTCTTCGATGCGCAGGTGCTGGGCTGCCCGGCCGCAGATGTGGCGACCGTCTGGGGCGCATGGGAGACGTTCGAGCACGGGGCCATGCTCTGGCGCAGCGACACGGATGCGGCCTACGTGCTGTTCGATGACGGCCGGTGGCTGGAGATCGCTGAACGCTGGGATGGCAGCGCCGTCACCGGGCGCGGCGCCCCGCCGGCCGGTCTGACCGCGCCTCAGCGCGGCTTTGGCTGGGTCTGGAGCCGGCGCGACGACGTGTTCGCCGGCCTGGGCTGGGCCACAGCCGCGGAACGGGGCTTCTGCGCCGCGGTGCAGCCGTTCGAGCACGGCTTCATCCTGCGCAGCAGCGCGGTGGCCTCGTGCACAGCCGACAATCTGTACAACTTCGCGACGTCACCGGCCTGGCTGCCCATCACCCTGATCGTCTACCCTGCGGGGTGGAGCGAGACGCGGCCCGCTGAGACCGCCCGCGTCTCGAACACGGTGCGACCGCTGGAGCAGGGCGTCTTCGCTGCGCCGCAGCTCGACACGATCGTGCTCGATGGCTATCCTGACGAATGGCCCGATGCCTGGCAGCCGGTGACAGCCGTTGTCGAGGGCGCGAACAACTGGACCGGCGAGGCGGATCTTGCGGGTGAATTCCAGGTTGCGTGGGCGCCCACCGGGATCTACCTGGCCGTCCGCGTGACCGATGACGTCTACCAGCCCGGCCCGGATGGCGCCGAGATGTGGCGCGGCGATGGCCTGGAAATTAACTTCGACCGCGATCTGACCGACGACGCCGACGCCGCCACGAGTGACGCGGACGACTACCAGATCGGGCTGAGCTATGGTCCCAACCTGGCCCTGATGCGCGCCTATCGCTGGCTGCCCTTTGCAACGGAGGGCGCGTTAACCGTCACCGGAGCCGCCATCTCCACGATCGATGGCTACACCGTGGAGGCGCTGATCCCCTGGCAGGTGTTCGAGGTGCCGGCAACAGGGTTGGCGCCGGGCAGAGCTTTCGGCTTCAATCTGGCCCTGAACGACAACGATGATGCAGCCGCGGCTTCCCAGCAGACTGTTGCCGCCTCATCGCCCGCGCGCACGACCTATGATAACCCCAGCCAATGGGGAGAGCTCGTGCTTCAGTAGCTCCTCTTGTCGCCTTCAATAATTTTGGCGCCACCAAGCAGATGTGCTATGCTATGAACTCGCTTGTATGACCTATGCGCACTACTAAAACAAGGAGAAAGGAGGTGGCGCCGCAGCCATTCATGTGTCCGTCACTCTGCAGCAATCTGCTGTCAGACCACCCCTGAAGATTGCTGACCCGGCGTATTCCAGTGCAAAACGCCACATCATGGAGGGTATCCCGATGTCAACAGGCCGCTCTGCTCGACAGCAACTGACACTCACATTCCGTTTGACCGCCGTCCTGGTCCTACTTATTGCGCTCGTCGCCCCCCTCGGCGCAAGCGCCCAAGGTGATTTCCCCACCGCCGTGGCCAAAAGCCATAACGGCATCTACATTGTTCGGATGTCTGATGCGCCCGCCGTTTCCTACGAAGGCGGTGTCGCCGGCATGAACGCCACCCGCAAGGGCGAGGGGCAACGGCCCGACATTCAGAACGCCGACGTGCAAAGCTACATGGAGTATCTCAACAGCCGCCACACCGATGCGTTGAATGCCGTCGGCGGGGGCGAGAAGCTCTACGACTACAACTTCACCTTCAACGGCTTCGCCGCCAAGCTCACTCCCGAGCAAGCGCAGCAGCTCCAGACCGTGGCCGGGGTGATTTCGGTCACGCCCGATGAGATTCAGCAAGTCGACACCATCACCACGCCGACCTTCCTGGGCCTCACCAAGCCCGGTGGCCTGTGGTCGCAACTGGGTGGCCCAAGCCGCGCCGGTGAAGGGATCATCATCGGCGTCATCGACTCCGGGATCTGGCCCGAAAACGGCAGCTTCGCCGATAATGGCAGCTATCGCGCGCTCGCCCGCTGGAAGGGCACCTGTGTCTCCGGCCAGGGATGGGATGCCTCCGACTGCAACAACAAGCTGATCGGCGCCCGCTGGTATAACGCCTCCTATGGCGGCGACGCGGGAATCGCAGCCTCCCGCCCGTGGGAATTCGCCTCAGCCCGTGACTACAACGGGCACGGCAGCCACACAGCCAGCACCGCCGGCGGTAACTACGGCGTCCAGGCCAATGTGGCGGGCAATAACCTCGGCAACTTGAGCGGCATGGCGCCCCACGCACGGATCGCGATGTACAAGGCGCTGTGGAGCACGCAAGATGGCTCGACCGCCAGCGGCGCCACCTCCGACCTGGTTGCGGCCATCGAACAGGCCGTGAAAGATGGCGTGGACGTCATCAACTACTCGATCAGCGGTTCACTGACCTCGGTGGCCGATCCGGTTGAGCTGGCCTTCCTGGAAGCCTCCAGCGCGGGCGTGTTCGTCGCGGCCTCGGCTGGCAACAGCGGCCCCACCACCAGCACTGTGGCGCATAACAGCCCCTGGCTCACCACCGTTGCGGCCAGCTCCCATGATCGCGGCTACTCCAGCAGCGTCACCCTCGGCAACGCCAGCGTCTATCAAGGCGTGTCGCTGGGCTCCGGCACCGCGATGCTGCCGGTGATCCGCTCCATTAACGCGGGCCTGCCCGGCGCTGATCCGACTGCGATCCGGCTGTGCTACTCCAGCGCATATTGGGGGCAGCCGGTCCTCGACCCCGCGAAGGTCGCGGGCAAGATCGTGCAGTGCGATCGCGGCACCAGCGCGCGCGTGGACAAGAGCCTGGCCGTGCAAGAAGCGGGCGGCGTTGGCATGATCCTGACCAACACCTCGCCGTCCTCACTGAACGCCGATTTCCACAGCGTGCCTACCCTCCACACGGATGAGGTGGCAGGCGCGGCCATCAACGCCTATATCGATGCAGCCGGTGCTGCCGCGACCGCACAGATCGCCCCCGGCCAGATCGTCAGCGTCGAAGCGCCGGTCGTCGCTTCCTTCTCCTCCCGCGGCCCGGCGAAGGCGGTTAGCGGCAACCTGTTGAAGCCGGACATCACCGCCCCCGGTGTGGATGTCCTGGCTGCGGTTGCGCCCACCTACCAAAGCCTCGCCTTCAACCTGTACAGCGGCACCTCCATGTCCAGCCCGCACGTGGCCGGCCTGGCGGCGTTGATCAAGCAGGCGCATCCTTCCTGGCTGCCGTCCATGATCAAATCCGCCCTCATGACCACTGCCAGCCAGGTCACGAACAAGGGCAACAAGATCGCCGGTACGCCGTTTGACTTTGGCGCGGGCCATGTCACACCCACCAAGGCAAATGATCCCGGCCTGGTCTACTATGCTGACATGCGGGATTACGCGGCCTTCCTGTGCGGCCAGGGCCTCGGCGCTGTCCTGCCCAAACCCGGCGTCTGCGCGGTGCGCTCCATCAGCGCCAACGATCTCAACCTACCGTCCATCGCGATCAGTAGCCTGGCCGGCACCCAAACCGTCAAGCGCACAGTGATGAACGTCACCAACGCCACGGCCACCTACAACGTTTCCTTCAGCCTGACCGGCTTCACGGCTGTGGCGAATCCCGCCACCTTGACGCTGACCCCCGGCCAGTCCAAGTCGTTCACCGTCACCTTCACCCGCACCACAGCCACGCTGAACAGCTATGCCGCCGGCTCCATGACCTGGAGCGATGGCAAGCACAGCGTGCGCAGCCCCATCGTGCTGCGGCCGGTGGCGATCGCGGCGCCGGCCGAAGTCTCCGGCGCCGGCGCCAGCGGCTCGGCCAGCTACACGGTGAAGTTCGGCTATGCCGGCGCCTTTGCGGCGCAGCCGCACGGTCTGGTCCCGGCCACAACCTTCAGTAGCTCGGTGTCGGACGGCCAGAGCCTGGCTTACCAGGTGGTGGTACCCAGCGGCGCCAAGTATGCGCGTTTCTCGCTGTTCGATGCGCTCACCACCCCCGCTGGCAGTGACTTGGACCTGAGCGTGTACCGGGGCAGCACCCTGGTCGGCTCAAGCGGCGGCGGCACGTCAGATGAGGTGGTTAACCTGACCAACCCGACTGCGGCCACCTACACCGTCTACGTGGACGGCTACGCGACCGGCAATCCCTCCAACTTCACGCTGTTCGCGTGGGTCGTCACCGCGACTGACGCCGGCAACATGACTGTGACAGCTCCAGGCACGGCGGCCATCGGCGCGCAAGGCACTGTCACGCTCAACTGGAGCGGCCTGACCCCGGCGACAAAGTACCTGGGCCAGGTGACCTATCATAACGTCGCAGTCCCGGCCAGCTACACGGACGGCCTCATTGGCACCTCCATCGTCGGCGTGGATGTCCCATAAGACCCCGTGCGGACCGGCTTGATGCCGATCTGAACGTCATGTAAAATGCGAGAGGTGTTGGAGATGATCTCCAACACCTCTCTGCTGTCATCGGGGAGGTGTGACTATGGATCCCGCGCTAGTTAAAAAACTTCTGTTCAAGCCCGGCCACAAGATCCTGATTCGCAACGCGCCTGAAGGTTATGTCGAGCGCGTCACGCCCTTGCCTGCCGGCGCCGAGCTTGCCGCAGGGGCTGCCACGGGCTGCGATGCCGTGCAGTTGTTCGTCCGCAACAAGGCCGACATCGACGCACTGGCGCCCGCGGCCTTGGCCGCGCTGAAACCAGGCGGGCTGCTGTGGCTCAGCTACCCCAAGCGCGGCCCCCAGGTGCAGACCGATATCAACCGCGACACCGGTTGGGAGACGCTGCACCGGGCTGGCTGGACGGCGGTGATGCAGATCGCCGTCGATGACAGGTGGTCTGCACTGCGCTTCCGTCCGCTGGCTGATGTCGGCCACCGATGACGCGGGCAATTCGCGGGAGGGGCTCCAAGACGCGCCAGGCCCGAAGGATTTCAGCAATCCTTCGGGCCTGGCGCGTCATACCCCCAGCAGGACTCGAACCTGCAACCACCTGCTTAGAAGGCAGATGCTCTGTCCTTTGAGCTATGGGGGCGTTGTCCCTATTCTAAATGACCCCCGACTTTGGGTCAAGAAATGCGCCGGCCAGACCAGCGGAACTGGTCTGGCCGATGCAAGCCTATCGAATTCTGTCAAAACGCGTTCAGGCCGATCACACGGGCAAGGGATGCGCCAGCACCTTGGTGACCGCATCTGCCAGGACGGGGTCCACTTCGATCGAAGCGGTCGTCACCGCATCGGCGCCGAGCGCCTTCTGCTCAAGCGCCCGCACCGCTTCGACGATCTGGCTCACAGCCATCTCGCTGGAAACCGAACCCGTGTCGATAACCAAATCGAAATTGGACGCCTCGTCCCATTCCTTGTTATAGAACCGGCCGACATACTTGCGATGTACCTCATCGTCCTCTTTCACCTGCTCCATAGCGGCCTCGAGGTCGGCCAGGCCCTGCTGAGCCATCACCCGCTGCACCCGATCGGAGAAAGGGGCCTGGATGCGCACGCTCAGCACATCCGCGTAGCTGCCGAGGACGGCAAAACCGGCCCGGCCCAGGATCACAACATTGCCGCGTTGAGCCACCGCCTCCAAAATCTCGTTCGCCATCGAGATGAGCAACAGATTGTCTGCATTGAGCAGATCGAAGATGTTGGGCGCCGAGCTGTACAAATCGTCGAATTTGGTCAGCCCGTATTGCCGGAAGACACCATCCGTCGCATTCTTATCCACAAACTCGTAGCCCAGGCTCTTCGCCACCTGCAAGGCGATGTCTGAGCCGCCACTGCCGTACTCCCTGGAAATTGTTATCACTGCCATGGTAAGCGCCTCCCTCATACGGCCGGGTTCAAGCGGCTTCGCTGCCCACGGCGTACTTCATGATCGCCTCTTCGCTGGCCTCAGCGCGAGATAGTT
>JAPKMS010000088.1 GCA_026645775.1 Anaerolineae bacterium | reverse complement strand
GCCTCACGGCGCAACGCGGCCGCTGTGTACCGCAGCGTCGTCGGCGTTACCTGGCGCGGATCCAACCCGGTGTGCTGAGCCGTGCGTTTGATAACCCGGGCCACCTCGCGCTCTGAGAGCGGCCAGACTGCGCCAGCGTCTCGCTCCCCCACCGCGGGCAGCCGGCTGGCATTGGCTGTCACCGCTGTGAACACAGGATCCGCCTCCTGCATGCCCGCTAATCGCCCGGCAATCGCCAGGTAGTCGACGATGGCGCGCCAGACGGCGGCCGGCAGGCGCGCGGCCTCGCCGCTCGCTGAACCGGGCCGCAGCCACCAGGCGCGCTCGCCGTCGCGGCGCAGGTCACCCCAGCGCATCCGACAGACCTCGGAGCTGCGCCGGCCAGTGGTGATGAGGATCAGGATGAGGGCATAGTTGCGTCGCTCGATGATAGTGTCCCCCCTGGCAGCGCGCAGTAACGCTCGGGTCTCCTCGGCCGTCAGGCAACGGGCGCCTGCGTAGCTGCTGCGCACCTGGGGCCGGGCAATGGCCAGGACCGGATTATGCCTGGCTGGGGCCGCCGCCGTGTAGTAGCTGGAGATAGCGGCCGCCCATTGCGCGATGGTCGCCTCCGCATAGCCTCGGCGCCGCCAATCGCGGCGGCCGCGTTTGATGCCCTGCACCGATCGGGAGCTGAGATGGCTCAGCCAACGCCCGATGTCATCCGGCGTGAGCGCCTCAGGCTCTCGGCCTGTGAACTCAAATAGATCTATCCATGCTCGCCGGTACGCGCGCTGTGTTGAACCGCCTAATCGGCCCAACCAGGCCTCCACGCTCACCGGCAACGATCCATGCTCTGCGGCCATCCCCGCACCCTCCCTCTGCGAACTCTCGCACCAGTTGCGTTCTGTGCCAGGCGCCAGACTGCGCGCAGGGGCCAGCACCTGGTTGCCTGTGCGCCTGATCCCCGTGTTCTGCCAAATCGTGGTTCTGAAATGTCTGCGATAATGCCGAAATTTAACCTCGTGCCCGCTGCGTCTGAGTGACCGAGCGGTCTTGCCGGCGCGGTAGAAAGCCTGCTGGGCGGCATCCCGGCTGTGGGCATGGCGGGTCGTGCCGCCGGACTGGTAATCTTCCCAGCGGTAGACGCTCTTTTCGGACAGCCAAATCCCCTGTTTGCGGTAGCTGCGCCAGTGGTTGGTGAGCACCGCGTTGTAGTGCCGGGCGCTCTCGTGGTTGAGTTCGTCGGCCAACGCCCTGCTACCGCGGTAGGGAATGATGCGCGTGATGATCATGGTGCTGTATTATACATTATCATCAAGCAAAATGCAAGTCCGTGTTTTCTCTGGCTGAAGCCCGCCTATCCACTCGGCCTCAAGGCCGGTGGCTTGCGGCGGGTTACGTTTTGTGGCGCAGCACAACCAGGCGCTGCGGTTGGAGCGGAGTTACGGGGTCTGTCCTACGTGTAGGGCGGGTTTTTTCTCCTCGCGAAGCGTGACGAACTGGAGCTGTTACTGCTCAGGGACAGCAGCAACGCGTGCGTGGATGCCACAAAGCGAAGACGCGCGGCTATCATGAGGTTCATCTACTGAGACCTCAACGACATTTGTCGAAGAATGCATCACATGTGTATAATTGCGTCTTGGAATGCTTGGTGGCACCGCTTGCGACGAGTGACGCCAGGAGGATAAGGGGAAACACGCGCATCAGTTCTCGCTCATCGTAGGCGGAGCATATGCCATCGTTAGCGCCATTGAGTCAAATCGTGAACGAGGTAGTCGCCCAACAGCCGCTGCCGGCGCACTCGCGCCGGGGCGGCTGTTTTTGTTTTTGCAAAGATTAGACTGACCGAGTCCAAAAGGTGATGATTCGGCCGGTGCGCGGTTCATAGGTTGCCAATGCAGCCTGCTGGCAGAGCCCCTGCGCCAGGGCAGCGAAAAGCCAGATTGGCATCGGGCCATCGAGAATTACGCGGCGATCGGGCGGCAGGGACGGTACGTGAACCGGCAATGGGGTTAGCACATAGTGGGCCTGTCGGCGTTGGAACTGGAGCCGGACGTCGCTGACCCCCGGACGAGCCGCCAGCTTGAACTCAGCGTTGGCCTGCTTTGAATCCAAGATCACCGGCGGCGGCGCCATCCAGCCATAGTAACGGGCGTCGAACAGGTAGAACGGCGCGGGTGCGACGTGCGCGGCGAGCGCGGCATAGAGCCAGACAGGCCCGCTGCCGTAGAGCGCCAGCGGCTCGCCCGGTGGTATAAGTTCGCGGAGCCTGGGCAGATGCTCCGGCTCCCAATGCAGGCGTTGTTCTGGCCGCGCGAGGCCCAAAGTCTCGGCGAGCTGCACCATCGTGAGCAAGGCGACGCCCTGCGGTGCGCGACGCAGGTGTTCGGCTTCCAGCTCGCCCGGCGCATAACTGCAAATGCCCTGGACATACTCAAACACGCGCTCGAACGCGATCCCCACCTGCGGGCCGGCCCGATCCAGGCCGGTGATCATGCCCCGCTGCGGGGTGGCGTCCGGTTCGAGGCTATCCGGCGGTTCAAGCCGGGTGTGCAGGCTGGCGATGGGAAGCAGGCTGCGCTCTTCCAACCAGGCTGCCCACTCCTGGCGGTCATCCACCTCCCGCCAGAGGTGAATGACGTGGGTGCAGGCATCGAACAGGCGGAACTGCGCATCGCGCGGCCGGCCGCCGATGTCCACCAGCATGGGCAGGCTGCGGGAACGAATGGCCCGTTCGAGATCCGCGATCAGATCGGTGGTGTAGGCGCCCTTCTGGCGCTGACGGACACGCACTTCCTCAGGGCTTTCGTAGGACCAGTCGCCTTCACCGTCGGGGGCGGCGCGCAACAAGATGTGGGGCACACGTGCCTTCCGCAAGCGCTGAGAAAGCAAGTAGGCCAGGACGGATTTACCGCTGTGTGGCGGCCCTGCCACAAGGATAGCCGGGAGCAGGTTGGTAATGGTCATTGATTCCTCTGTTCGAGACTTTCACCCATGAGTGTAACCTCGCGGACCGTCTTGGTGGCCCCGCTGGGCAGCCAGCCCCAGGTCGTTACCTTTGCCTTGGACCTGCTGTTGGCCCAAGGCGTTGCGGTGGACGAAGTTGTTGTCATCCACCTGGCGGCGCCACGCTATCGGCAGGCGTATCGGCGGTTGGCTGAAGCCTTCCCGGGCGATCGTTACGGCGAACGCGTCATTCACCTGCGGGGCGTGGCGATTATGCGCCAGGAGCACGCCCTGGATGATATCCGCAACACGGCCGACGCCGACGCGGTCTGGCACACGGTGCACGAACTGATCGCCGCTCTCAAGGGCCGCGGCCTGCGGCTGCACCTGCTGCTGACCGGCGGCCGGCGGCTGATGGCGCTGATGGCGGTGTCAGCCGCGCTGCTGCACCTGGAGCACGGCGACCGCGCCTGGCACCTGTACACACCGGACGAGGTCGTGCAGGCTGCGTACAACGGGGTGCTGCTGCACGTGCCGGCCGCTGCGGGCGTGCAACTCATCGAGGTGCCGCTGGCGCCGTTGGGCGCCTACTTTCCCGGCCTGCGCCCGCTGCTGAACACCTCCCCGGCCGAGGTCATCGCGGCCCGCACCCGCTGGCTGGACGACGTCGAGCAGGGTCGCTGTCAGGCCGTGCTGGCGCGGCTCAGCGAGCGGCAAACCGATGTCCTGCGCGCCTTCGCCGAGGGCCTGGCGCCGGCTGAGGTCGCTGACCGCCTGTCCATCACCCCGAAGACCGTGGACGCCCACAAAACCACCATCCTGGCAGAGTGCCGCATCGCCTGGAGCCTGCCCGAAGACGAGCGGCTGAGCTAC
Organism: Anaerolineae bacterium; assembly: GCA_026645775.1. Taxonomy (GTDB): domain Bacteria; phylum Chloroflexota; class Anaerolineae; order CG2-30-64-16; family CG2-30-64-16; genus MO66. Next base: position 19,685 of record JAPKMS010000088.1, on the reverse strand, counting down.
CACTGGCTGCGCGAGAAGTTCGGGCGGTATTTTGCTGGGTTGGGGGTATGATAGCACAGGTGGGCGGGGAGGGGATGAGAGAAAGGTCTCATGTGCGTGCGGGGTTTCTCGGTTGCGGAGCAGTACAAGATGCAGTATGCTATGCAGGTGCTACAACCTCTGGGTCGAGAAAACCGCCATAATCAACTGCTTTTCTTCGAGGAGGAACGAATGTGAACGAACTGATCTGGCACGATCGCTTCACAGGCGCCCGTTATCGCTGCGATGAGCGCTGGCAAGCCTGGGTACGGCACCATCTGACCGATGGTTTGCGCCAGGCGCTGGCACGGAAGGATACGGTTGAAGGGCAGGCGAACGCGGCCGCCGGCTTCTGGCAGGAGACGTATTACCGGCAGCTCTTTCCCCTGCGTTTTGGCCGGACCGAGGAGGCGGGCAAGCTCCGGGCCACGGACACCGTCTCTCCTGCCCAGGAAGTTGATCTCGGTCCCCGGGCCGGACGACCTCTGCGACAGGGTTTGCTGGACGGCGACAACCTGCCGCCGATCCTACCCGACGCCCAGCAGGGCAGCGTTGGCTGGCTGTTGGCCGACCGGCTATTGATCGAAGCGGCCCTGCTCAATGTGCTCCTGGCCCAGACGCCAGGAGTGGAGCCGACGCAGCGGCACGCCGCCCGGCTGGCCGCGCTTTCCCATCCCTTCTTCGACGACCTGGCCGATGCCATCGTCCCCGCTCCCTGGGTGAAACCCATTGCTCAGACGCTATCCGGCGGCGCCGCCGACCTGCCCGCGCCGTTGCGGGAGGTGGTCTGCGCTGTGCGTGACCGCGCGTTGGGCGACCGGAAGTTGGATGTCGTGCTGATGGCCGTTCAACGGGTGAAACAGTACGTCTTCGAGACGCCAGGGCTCAACGAGATTCGTGGCGCGTCTACCCTGCTGGACGAGGTGACGGATAACCTGCAGCGCCAGGTCAGGGCTGAAATCGGTCCAGAGGTGGTGCTGCGCGCGGCTGGCGCGACCCTGCTCTTCCTGGCACCGGCGAGCGACGGCGGCTCCTCCTGGCCGACGCGGCTGCATGAGGCGTTCTACCGCTGCACCGGCACAGCCTTCCCTGCGGCGGCCGCGATCACGATCCGCGCCCAGGAGCTTCTTTCGAGCTATGGCAAGGCGGTGAGTGGCGCGTACGCGGCGCTGGCGGCCGACCGCGCACAGGCTGCCCGGCCCGATCAAGCCGCGTTGCCTTTCGAGGCGCGGTGCGAGCTGTGTCGCATCCGGCCGGCCGATGGTTGGGATGCCGCGCCCGGGGTTGAGGACATCCTGGACAATCGTCGCCCGATCTGCCAGGTGTGCAGAACCAAACGCAGGTGGGGGCAGGACGAGCGTCGCGGCAAGGTGCATGATGCGCTGCGCCGGATAGGCTATGAGGGAAATCAGGCGGCGCTGGGTGTCAGGCCCGGCAAGGAGTGGCTGGCGAACGACCTGGAGAAGCTGATCCCTGCCGGCGTCCGCCGCAAACTGATCGGCGTCGTTTACGGTGACGGCAATAACTTCGGCCGCATCTCCATGGGGCTGCCGGATATTGCCCTAGGGCTGCAATGGGCCCAACGGGTGGAGCACACGACACAGGCTGCCTCCGCGTTGGCGCTTGGCCGGGCCACGCAGCGGGCGGCCGGTTTGCGCGGCTGGGATCCCGGCGATCAGGCGGTGTTGGACAAAGTGCCATTTCAGGTACTGGCGCTGGGCGGCGATGACCTCAGCCTGTTCGCCTGGGCGCCTGTCGCCGTCTACTTCGCCGCCGAGTTCAACCGCCTTACCGACCTGGAATTCCAGGCCACCGGCCCCGACCGGCTCTCGCCGGACCCCCTAACCTTCTCGCTGGGCCTACTGGTCACCGATGAAAAGACACCGGTCGCCAGATCGGTGGACTTCACCGAGCACGAACTGATGGGCTGGGCCAAACGAGCCAGCAAGGAACAGAAATTGGCGCATGGCAACATCGCCATGCTGTATGCCCAGACGGCCGAGGCGATGCCGGCCAATCTGGAACAATATCGCAAAGAGGCCTATCTCTTAGGCAGCAGCGGTCGTTTCCAGCTTTGCGCCACGCTGCGGCCCTGGACGGCCGCCGAACTGGAGATGCTGCTGGCCGGCGCCGAATCCGTGGTGCGGGAGGGTTGCCTGGGCCGCCTGCAACGGCTGGCCGCCGCTTTCTACGGCGCCCGACAGGGCGCGCTGACCGGGATGCTGTACTATGCCTACCAAAAAGGCCGGGTCTCCCGGAACGGCGCTGGCGGCTGGATCCAAGACCTGGAAGCGGAGCTGGCCAGGGCAGGCGGTCAGAGTGCAGAACAGGTCAAGTTGGTGCGCTACAAGGTTGACAAGTCAAACCGCGTGTCGTTCGGGCTTGGAACAGTACAGCGGGACCCCGTCACCTGGCACGCGCCCCTATGGGACCTGGTCGAGCTAGCCAAGTTGATGAGTTAGGAGGAGCCATGACCGATCGTTTACGGATCGTGCTCGAAGCTGAGTTGCGCTCGCCGCTGCATATCTTGGGTCCGGGGCGCACCGTAGCCCTGGTGGACCGGCCGGTGGAGTTGGATGCGCAAGGCTATCCATTCATCCCAGCTTCAACCATTCGCGGCCGGTTGCGCGTCCACCTGGAACGGCTGCTGCGGCAGATGGGCTATCCCGTGTGTACGCCTCCTGCGCCGGAACAGATGTGTCCCCATGCCGGCTACGATGGCTATTGCCTGGCATGTCGGGTGTTCGGCAGCCCCTGGCGTCCCTCTGGCATCGTGAACGGCGGTCTGCGACTGGCCGCCCCCGGTTCGACATCCCCCGATCTGCTGCGCAGCGAGCGCACGTCGGTCGGCATTAACCGGCGACTGGGCACAGCGCAGGCCGAGCGGCTTTTCAGCCTGGAGGCCGTGGCCGCCGGTTCGGGCAACACCGGGCTGACTTTTGAAGGTGAAATGGTCGGCCGGTTAACCGCCGAAGAGGCCGGCTGGCTGTTGGCAGCCGTGCCGCTGGTCGCCCACCTGGGCGGCAGCAAGGCCCGCGGCCTGGGTGAGGTATCGTTGCGCACCAAAGAGGTGGCTTGGTGGCGAGAAGGCCGGTGGCAGCCCGCCGACGTGCAGCGGTTGATGGAGGAGGTCCTGGACCATGCCCCAGCTTAATATCCTACTCGAGGCGCGCGGCCCGTTGCTATTGGGCACGGGTCTGGCGGTCGGCAACGTCCAGGAGAGCCGGCCTTACGTCGCAGGCAGCGCCTGGCGCGGCGCGTTGGCCCGCACGGTGCTCCAGGCCCGTGGGCAGCTCAAGCACAGCGGTCTGTCGGTAACAGATCATGCCCCCTCTCCCGACTTTGCCACGGTGTTTCTGGGTGAGCAAGCAGCTCGCTTCGGCTTCCTCTACCCGGTGCGCTCAGCCCCCGCCGTCAGCCTGCCGCTCCCCTTGACCGTTCGCACCTGCAAACAGAAACCCGGGTTCGCGCCGGACGGGCATGGCATGTACGATGGCCTGCTCAACCGGCTGCGCGAGGCGGCTCTCAGAGGCAAGCCATATTCCTTGGGCGGGGAAACATGCCCAAAGTGTAAGGGACGGCTGGAGCGCAGGCGCGGCTTTATGAGCCGGACCGCCAACGGCGCGGCAACCTATGGCGAGGCGCGGCCCGACCGACGGGCTTTCGTGCGGGTGGGCCTTAACCGCTACACCGAGACCGCTCAGGAGCAAATCCTTTACCTGCTGGAAGCCTTAACACCAACCATTGAGGACAAAGACGCGGAGCCTGTTCTAACCTTCGCCGGCGTCTGGCGGGGCAGCGAGGAGCAAGAACAGATCTTGCGGGCCTGGTTGGACGAATACCTGTTGCAGGAGGACGGCCTTTACCGGCTGGAGGTGGGCACGGCGCGTGCCCGCGGCATGGGCCACGCGATCCTGCGCCTGCCGCCAGCCGAAGACGGCACACCTTCCCTCGTCGCAGAGGACCTGGCCGTTCGTTTGGAGCGCTTTCAGCCTATGGCAGATGGCCGGCCAGCCGATCCGGCGCACTTGTACGCTGCGCTGACGCTGCGTTCGCCGCTGACCATACTGGACGCGCGCGGCTTGCCCGCCGAACGGATCACCTCCGACCTGTTGCGGGTCTACCACCGCAACGTGCCGCCGAGCCTGGAGGTGTTAACCGACTACAGCGTGCTAGAGCGCGAAACCTGGACCGGCTGGTCGGCCGCCTGGGGGTTGCCGAAGCCGGTTAAGACGGTCATCTCGGCCGGCAGCGTGATCGCGCTGCGTGCGCCGGCATCGGAGAGAACACAATTGTTAGACTATCTGGCCGCGCTGACCACCGAGGGCTTAGGCGAGCACCGCGCCGAAGGCTTCGGCGAGGTGCTGGTCTGCGATCCGTTCCATGTCGTCTTTGATGAAGGGGAAAGGAGCTGACACACCATGGCTACAGAAGAACAAAATATCCTGCACGAGTTGCAAGACAAAATGGTCGAGCGAGCCGAGAACCTGGTGCGAAATCTAAAGCTGAACAAGGGCGAGGGTGCTGAGAAGGGCAAAACCCAAGCCTCAAAGGCCTTGGAGGTTGCTCAAAGCGCCGGCTCGTTGGCCGTGTTTATCAACTGGTTGCGTTACCAAACGGGCCGCGAGGGCTCCGCTTTGTTTTGGACCAAACCGGCCGGTCAATACAGCCTGGCTAGAGCCTTGACTGCGGAGCTGAACTGGCTGCAAGGGGAGGTGGTCGGCAAGATGGCGACATCTCCAAAACCCGAACAACAACACGTCACCATGCGCGCAGCAACCCGTTTTTTGGGCTATTTCCGGCGAGCGTTGGTGGGCGCTGACTATCTGAGCGAGATCACGCTCGGAAAGGAAGACTGACCATGGCCACCTGGGAAACATTTGCCAGCCGTTTCATCATCCAGGCCCGCCTGGAGGCGGCGACCGCGCTGCGGGTGGGCGCCGGTGGCGAAGAAGCAGCCCAACCCTCATCTTCAGACTTGCCAGTATTGGTAGCGCCGGACGACCGCCCCTTCATCCCCGGCGCGTCGTTGCGTGGGGTGGTGCGCAGCCAGATGGAGCGCATCGTGCGGACGCTGGAACCGGTTGCCGGTCACGGCCGCGGCGCCTGCAATCCGGTAGTGGAAAGCGAATGGTGCATCACCAGCGGGCAGATGACTGAGCTCAGAGGAGATGCCAGGCGATTGGAGCGCGAGCATCAGGTAGAAAGCGGCGACCGCTGGCTAGCCGACCAGGTGTGGGATCGCTCCTGTCGCGTCTGCCGCACCTTCGGCAGCCCCTGGCTGGCCTCGCGCGTGCGAATCGCTGACCTACCCCTGAGCAACGGGAGCGATGGTCGCATCGAGCGCCGCGATGGGGTCTCTATCCACCGCGAAAAAGAAACGGTGCAGAACAAATATGACTTTGAGACAGTGCCAGCCGGCACGGCTTTCGACCTGCGCATTACCCTGGAAAATCTCGCCCCTGCCGAACGCGGGCTAGTGTGGCTGGGGCTGCGCGAGCTGGGAGACGGCCACATCCTGTTGGGCGGCTTCAAGGGCCGCGGCCTAGGCCGGGCGAGTCTGGCCGATCTCAAAATTTCGGGACTGGAAGAAGGGGACCGGCAGGCCTTGAAACGCTATATCCTGCACCGGACGCTCACGGATGTTCCTGTGGAAGAGGCCGACCGCTGGCTGGAGAAGCTGTGGGATGAATTGGAGGCGAACTGATGCACGCACGATTCTACAATGAAGCAATTTTCAAGTTCAGCCTACGGCCACAGACCCCCATGTTAATCAAAGCAGGCCGCAGCGGCGAGGAGGCGTTGGACCCGATCCTGCCCGATATGTCTTTCGTGCGCACCAGCCGCCCCGACCGGAATGAACCGGAGGTGTATGTGCCGGGCGCCTCGCTGCGCGGGGTGGTGCGCAGCCATGCCGAGAAGCTGCTGCGTTCGATCAGGGACAATCTGGCTTGCGACCCAACACAAACTAAGGAAGAGGGACGTCTGGGCAAGGCGTGCTTTGCCGGTGCATCCAACACTGAAAAACTGGATGGCCCCCAGGCCTATGTCAAATCTTGCTATGCTTGTCGCCTGTTCGGCAACACAGTGTTGGCCGGCCGGGCGCGGGTGGGCGACCTATACCTGGACCCGAGCCGCGCGCCCCTGATGGAACGGCGTTACGGCGTGGCGATTGATCGCGTGACCGGCGCGGTGGCGCAAGGCCCGTTCGAGCTGGAGATCTTGACCGACGCCCGCTTCGCCGGCCAACTGAGCGTGCGTAACTTCACTTTGGGGCAATTGGGACTGCTGGCGGCCGCGTTGCTCGACATGGGTGACGGGCTAGTGCCCATGGGCTACGGCAAGTCGCGCGGACTGGGACGGGTGGCGTTGACCTTCGACGAACTGAGCGTGCGCACGCTGCGCGATCCGGCCGGCGCGCTGCTGGGTGTGGGCGCCCTGGCTGGCGCAGAGGACAGCAAAGCTTACGCGTTACCCCATCCCGACCGCGAGCGCCAGCCGATAGGGGTGCAAGCGGGCCGCGAGCGCGGCTTCTACGTGCTGCGAGCCGGTGACGCTACCGCGAAGCAATGGCTGGAGCTGGTTGCCGGCCACTGGGTGGAGGAGGTCGGCGGATGAGCACATCGGAGTCGGGCTACATCTTCGGCTGGGCGGGCGAGAGTCCGCCGGCGCTGGCAGAGATACTGAACGTTTTGCAGCAGGCAGATTGGTTACCCGAAGGGCAGAGTTGGTGGTGCGCCTGGAACGAACTGGAGATCCTGTTGCCGCAGCGGCTGGGTGATCCGGCTGCGCTGCCGGCTGATTGGGATGAGCTACGCGTCTTCTCGGCCCAGGCCGAATTCCGTCAGGTGCGCCACGGTCGCGGCTGGCGCCAGGTGCTGTTGGCCGAGACGGCCGATCTCCCGGCCGCGCTGTCCGGCTGGACTTTGCTCGGCGCGCCATATCGGGTTGCGCCGTCCCTGCGCATCCTGTGGGGCCGACGGCTACGGATGCCCGGAGGAGAAAAACGCGGGGAGGTGCTGTTCCCGCGGCCGCTGGAATACGATCTGGCGGGTGAAGCCGCGCCTTACGATCAGGCGGTGGTGGCGGACGTGTGGCGGTACTACGATGCCGAGGCCCGCCTGCAAACAGCCCGCTATGCCGGTTTGCGCCATCTGCCGCGCGGGGCAGATGCGGCCACAGTGCGACCGTTGCCCTGTCTGTGACTGAAGGAGGTCATATGACGCCACAAACTGAAACGCCAGTCGAAAAGCCCTATGTGCTGGTGGACTTCGCAGCCGGGCAGCTCAAGCGGGCAGAGCCTGTTGGCCACAATGCGATAGACGGCCGTAAGCTAACGGGCGAGGTGGAGCTCTACCTGATCGTCCGCACGCCGCTGCAGGTAGCCAGCGGCAGCCTGGATGTGGTGAAGACAGCGCAAGGCGAGGAAGTCATCGCCCAGGGCAGCAGCATCGCGCGTTACAAAGCGGAGGGCACAGCCCAGCGTATGCCCATTGTACCGGGATCCTCACTGAAAGGCGCATTGCGCAGTCTGGTGGAAACACTCTCTCCCTCTTGCGTGGCGGTCAGCTCGGGTGCCACCCGTTTCGCCATTCCGCGGCCCCTCGGCCGTTGTACACGGATCGACTCTCTCTGCCCGGCCTGCCGCCTGTTCGGTATGAGCGGCGCGGGGCACGATAACTACTTGGGCCAGGTGAGCATCGTAGACGCCCAACTGATACCGGGCCAGGGTGGCCTGGTGTTGGTGCGCATCCCTTTGCTATGGGCGCCGGCACGCGGACGGGGCGGTCTGCCGGGCCGCTACCTGAAAAGCCAAGTGGCAAGAGGTCGCAAAGTGTACCTGCCGAGCCAACCTGCCGCAGGCCCGGATGCACGGCTGGCGCTCAAGACGGGATCTGTGCTCAAAACCAGCCTGCATTTCGAGAACCTGTCACCAGCAGAGCTGGGACTGGTGATTACAGCGCTTGGCCTGCATCCGCAACATCGTTTCTTGCCGAAAATCGGCGCCGGGAAGCCGGTGGGCCTGGGCAGCATAGAGGTTGCCGTGATGGCGGTGCGCCTGCGGGGGAACATCACCCAAACCGGCCGCCTGGGCGGGCCTGCAGTGCGCTACAGCGGCGATGACGTGCTAAAGAGCCGGTTTCAGACATGGGCGGAGGCAGCCATCCAGGAAGGGCTGGTGGCGCCCCAGGCGCTCACTGCAGTAACCGACGCGTTGAAATCCGATAACCTGAAGCGTCCGCCGATGGAAGGAGTCTACTGATGAGCGAGTGGGACAGCATCATGGCCGAAGCCGGACGGGTGGCCTCGGAGCTGCGCCGACTGGCGGTGGACCTGGCCGAGGCCGAGAAGATCGGCGATTATTTCATCGGCCACAACTACAAAGAGGATCAGATGGTGCGCTACCTGGAGCTCCTGGCGACGAATCCGCCGGTGCGGAGTCGGCGCAGCCAACGCCACTACCAGAGCCTACGCGAGATCTGGCAGCGCTGGCGGACACCATTACGCGATGAAGACAAGGCGCGGGCGTGGGGATGGGGGGTGCGACTGGCGAAAACTGAGAGATAGGACAGTCATGCAAGAATCATCGATCCCGCTTACCGTCTTCAGGCCGGAAACGTTCTACCGCTGGCTGTTCCGACAGTGGCACCGGCCTGGTGGTTTGAGTCAGGCTTCATGTGAAGCGCTGAGTCAGATTCATTCTTTCCTCGCCCAGGATGGGCCACAACAGGCACCCACAAACTCAGTCCGTCACTTGTTGACAGTTGTGGACTGTGCGGTAGTACTTCTTGCCCTAGCGGACGAGGATTTCGGCCAGTTCATTGATTGGGTCTTGGAGCAGCCATTTCCAGAGGGCGTTACTCCACCCGCAATGCCGATCGATCATGGTGCCCTGGACGTGTCATTGGCAAAGCTACGCCAGCAGTTGGCGAGATACTATGACCAGGAGCGCATCTGGCCGAATCATGGCATGCGACCGCTCCTGAGCGAGGCGCTGGACGCTGCTTGTCAGGCAGAGAAGGCCGTGCTTCTGGCGCAGAGTGTGGTGGCTGTTTCGCAGAGAGAACGCGCAGCCCAACAGACCCATGATGGAGTTGACAGATGTTTGCTCTGCGTCGAACATTTTCTCGAGTTGCTGGTCGAGTTTGCGGCTGTCGTTGCGAGATATGCCCAGGTCGCCGATGTAGAGGAACAGAGAAGTTGGTTGAAGCAGGCAGGCATCGACCTGACACAAGATGATACACGCATAAGTTGGAATTCAAAACAGCAGACCCTGCAAACGATCCGCAAGAAGATCGAGACCCGTGACCAGGCCCCTGAGGGTTGGGAGCACCTGTGGGCAACTCTGCTACAGATGATGGACCACTTTCGGGACAGCAGCCCGAAGCGGTGCGGATTGAAGCATCTGGACGAACTGCGACTTCACCGCAACTCGGTACACCATGCAGGTCATACGTTGGCCAAGGCGAGGAGCATCCCAACGGCTTACCAAGAGGCGATACCCGGCATCCGAGCGGCAGTATCAAGTCTACAGACCAGCTCGCAGGATCTGCTTCCCGGCAGGGCAAGGATTTTGGAGTACCGTCGGGACTATACAGGCGGCATCGAGCTCGCTTTGGCATTGGAGGATCACCGCCTTGTGACTTTAAGGTATGTTCACGAGCGAGACGCATATCTCATCAGTGGCATAGCACTTGGGAAGCTGTCCAATCAGCTCGCATTTGCTCCTGGCGAGCAGGAGTACTTCATCTATCCCATACCGCAAGCGGACGAGCAGTTGATCATCAATGCCTTGCTGTTGCCCTCTGAACGACCAGGGGAGCCGATCGAGAAGATCAGGATCAGACCTGAAGCCATCGCTGTTGCCCCGCCTGTTGAGTTCGCGGAGGAATTGGTGGTTGGAACGTGACCTTTCTGGATTTCGGCTTGAAGCATAAATGGCTATCGAGCAACCCGGAGTAAGAATGAACCCAATGGCAACAGACCACGCCACACTCATCCTCACCCACCCCACCCCCGACCTCGACGCGATCGGGTTCTTCTACTCGGCGCGCAAGGTCTTCGGCGGCGCGACGCCGGTGGCGTGCCGGACGCCGACGCGGGAGGAGTTGGCGGATCCCGCGATTATTGTCGGCGACATCGGCCTGCCAGGCTGCGAGGAGATCGGCTACAGCCCTCTGCTGAACAACTTCGACCACCACTACAGTCACGCCGACCGCAGCGCTTCTTTCTTGTTCAACCAGAGGTACGGGGCGCTGCGGCCGGACATCGTGGCGTACATTGATGCGGTGGATCTCGTCGGGGGGCCGGAGGAGGCCGATGCCACGCTCAAAGTCGCGACGGTCGGCGTGCGGGTGCGGCACGCCGGGGATGACCTGGCGACCCTGGCGCACGGGGGCCGGCTGCTGCACTGGCTTGAGGACACAGGCACGCCCCCGGACGACCTGTCCGGCCCCTTGCCGGCCGACATCGAGGACTATCTGCGGAGCGGCCAGGCGGAACTACGCCGGATCCGCACAGAACTGGCGGCCATGCAACGCAGCACAACGAGCGGCGGCCACACCGTGGGCTACCTGGTCAGTGCGTCACCGGTGGTTTCGATCGTGAAGGAGGAGTTGTTCGCCCTGGGGCTGGACATCGCCATCGTATACAACCCGGCCACGCGCCGCTACGCCATTGCAGCGAACGTGCGCGGGGCCAGCCCAATCAACCTGAAGCGCGGGGGCCTGGCCGACGAGCTCAACGCGGAGGAGTGGCGCCGGGGCACGCCGCCGGAGCAGCGGTGGGACGGCCACGACGACCGCATCGGCAGCCCGCGGCCGGCGGGGTCGCGGCTGACCGGGGACGAGGTGCTGACGATCGTCAGAGCGGCGTTATGAGGATAGTAGAAACGCCGTGGAAATGATCAGCGATCTTCACGCGGGCTGCGCCAGGCGTTGCACATCAGAGAGATCGGCAACACGAGAGAGCCACTCAACCTCGTCGAAGTCGCCGTCGAAACTGATGATCCAGCCCAGGCCAAGGTCCTGGCAAACCAATGCCATGAGCGCGTCGTTGAAGTTGAGCCGCCCGCCGTGGTCACGACAAAGCCGCAACACCTTTTCGTACAGTCGCTGCCCGGCAGCGGAAATCCATGTGATCTGCGCGGCCGGGGCCAACAAGGCCAGTTCATCGAGCAACGGCCCAAACTGGTCAGAACGCCTTTGTTCTTCAGCGCGGCGGCCGATAACGCCGATTGCTTCGTTGACGACACAGTCGAAGTACACAAGCGGCGCATTCACGGCGAGCAGCGCGTCACGCAACGCCACGGCGACCGGGTGCCATTTGTCGTGGGCGTCGGTCAGGGCAACCAGTACATTGGCGTCAATTACGACCGGTGTCGTTGTCATAGAGGGCCTCGGTGTCTGCTATGGCATCGCCACCCAGGTGAACCAGGTTAGTCAGAGCCACGAGGGTGGTGGCGGATGCCGTCCGCAACTCGATCTGGGGCTGCGCTGTGGCTGGCAGGGACTCAGCGGCTCTGGCCTGCTGCCGCAAGAAGCGCGCAAAGTTCAGGACCTCCTTTTGCTGGGGCAAAGGAAGCCCGTCGAACACCCGGAGCAACTCAGGTCGGAATCGGGCGGCGCGGGCCTTTGATTTGGCTGTTACAGGGGTGGGCGCAACCATTTGAACCTCCTTCAATTATGCGTAATTATATACTGAAATCGGGAAAATCAACAGTGATAACGCTTCTCAACTTCTCCCACCCTCTCACCCCCGCCCAGCTCAGCCAGCTTGAGGCGCTGACCGGCGCGGGGGTGGAACGGCTGATCGCCGTGCCGGCGCAGTTTGACACTACACAGCCGTTTGCGCCGCAGGTGGCGGCGCTGTTGGCCCAGGCGCCGCTGACGGCCGAGGAGTGGCAGACGGCGGCGATCTTGGTTGTGCCGCCGGCGCTGAATTTTATCACCGCGGTGCTGCTGGCTGAATTACACGGCCGGATGGGTTACTTCCCAGCGATCGTGCGGCTGCGGCCGGTGGCTGAGAGCCTGCCGCCGCGTTTCGAAGTAGCAGAGGTGATCGACTTGCAGACAGTGCGCGCGCGGGCGCGGCGGTCGCGGTGATCTGCGGAGGTGCTTAGTGAACGAACTCGCTCTACCTAAAGTCAAGCGCCACGAGACCGGGTTCACCGATTTTGTGCAGAACGCGTTTGGGCAACCCAGCCTGACCCTGGCGCTCACCGCTTTCCTCTTGGGCCTCCTCGGTAATGCCCTGGCGAATCTGCTGGGCAGTTGGACCGTGTGGCGTATCTCGGGCAATTGGATCATCGTGTTTGTGATTACGTTGCTGGTGGTTGTCTTATGGTACGTGCAGCGCCGGCGCACGCGGCGCGGGGAAGTTGAGATCAGCGTCTGTGCGCCGGAAGGCAAGGCCGGTCTGATCATTCTGCTCAGCACGCTGAATCCCTTTAGCACCGGCACCAAAGAGGAGGTCACCCAACGACGGCAGGCGGTCCAAGCGGCGGCCACCTGGATCGCGCAGGCTGAACCCGCTAACCTGAGAGCGGCCGACTTCGAGGCGCTGCTCAATACCAACCTCGAGCCCGCGTTACGGGCTTTGGAGTGGCATCTGGCCAAGGCGAAACTGGAGCACTGCTGGACTATCGGCTCACCCGACGAGCCGGTCGTGGGGAATCAAGCGGGCGTCAGCGGCTCCGCGTGGCTCGGGGAGATTCTAAAGCGCTGGTATGAATGCCTGCACCCTGCGACTGGCGTTACTTTTCATGACACCCAGGAGGTGCCGGCGCGCAATTACGGCCAGCTCTGGGAGACCATCGATCGGGTCTTCCGGGAAGCCTCGCTGAAACCGGACACCATGATTTGTGATATCACCGGCGGTTTGAAGCTGATGAGTATCGGGGCTGCCCTGGCGTGCCTGGACGAAGGACGGACCATGCAGTATATGGACAGCGCCCGGGATTGGAAAGGTGATCCACTGCCGCATGGACAGATGGCGCCGGTTTTGGTCGATATCACCCCGTATCTGGTGTAAACATGCTGATTGCCATCCTTCTGACTCTTACCCCCGAAGCCCCGGCCACGCTGCCGGCCGACCTGGGCCGCGCGGCCCAGGCGGAGACATTGGCGTGGCTGGCGCAGGCTGACCCCGCGCTGGCCGAGGCGATCCACGCGGGCGACGGACCGAAGCCGCTGACCTGTTCCGGGTTGGTGGCAGATGAGCCTGAGGCGGGGCCGCGCCATCCGGCCGATAGTGTGGCGGTCCGGCCGGGGGCGCGCTACTTCATGCGGGTGACCGGGCTGGTCGAGCCGGTGAGCCAGGCGCTCTATGCCGGGCTGGTCGAGCGGCCGCCGATGCGTTGGACGCTGCACGGGCAGCCGTTCCACGTGCTGGAGGCGGTGTGCGATCCAGCGCGCGATGCGTGGACCGGCCAGAACAGTTGCGAGAACCTGGCTGCGGCCGCCCTGCAGCGCGGCGATCACCTCCCGCGCACGGTCACGCTGGAGTTCGTCAGCCCCACCGCGTTCAAATCTCAGAACATGCAGCTGCCGGTGCCGCTGCCGGGGCTGGTTTTCGGCAGCCTGGTCGAGCGGTGGAATGCGTTCAGCACGGTGGCGCTGGACCCCGATCTGCGGCGGTTTGCCAACGAGCGGGTGGCGATCAGCCGCTACTGGCTGGAGAGCAAGCCGGTGCCGACGAAGGGCGGTGCGCTGCGCATCGGTGGTGTGGGGCAGGTGACGTATACGGCGTTGGACGACGATCGCTACGCGTTGGCCGCGCTCAACATCCTGGCCGATTTTGCGCTCTACAGCGGCGTCGGGGTGCAGACCGCAACGGGGATGGGGCAGTGCCGGCGGGTGTAGCGCATCAGCGAATGGCGGATCAGCGAGGCGGCGAGAGGGCAGATGACTAAGGCCAAACCGGTTCAATTGATCTTGTTGTTGGGCAATCGCCTGCAGCCGGCGACTATGCTGGCTTACCACTTGCGGCCGGCACGCGTGGCGTGCATCGGGTCGGCCGATCGGCCTGATACGGTGAGCGAGGTGCAGGAAGCGTTGACCTATCTGCTCGGCGCAGGGCGGCTGGCTGGGGAGCGCACCGTGTCGCCTTATCGGCTGGATGAGACCCTCGCAGCGATTGACGAGCTGGCGGCAAGTTACTCAGGCGCTGCTCTGATCATCGGCCTCACCGGCTGTCCGTTGCCCATGAGCATCGCCGGCTACGAGGTCGGCCGGCGGCGCGGCTGCCCCGTCCTGTATGTCAACACGGCCGGCGCCGAGATTGTGGACTTCACGCGGCCTGATCAGATGGAGCCGCTGCGGGTGCAGTTCGCCATCAAGGACTATCTGGCGATCTGTGGGTTGCAATTGGTAACCGGCCGCAAGCCGCGGTACTTCTCAGCCCCTGCGGAACGGACGGAAGCCGCGCGGCTGTTGGGCCGCGCCGGCCTGACAGGTGTTGAGGTGATCGCCGCGCTGCGGCAGGCCGGTCTGCTAGCGGGGCGCAGACGCCGGTTGTCTCCGGGGACGTTGTCCAGGGAGGGCCGTCATCTACTGCAGCAACTTGCCGCCCTGCACGTCCTGACTGAGGTGAGCGAATCCTTTGATGGGTTCATCAGCCTGCGCGTGCCGACGGTGGGCGAACAGGCATTTTTTAACGGCGACTGGCTGGAAGAGTACGTGTGGGACGTAGCCGAGACGCTGCGCGCCGAGGAGCCAGCTTTGTTCGATGCAACTGATCTGCGGGTGGCTTTCCGGTCCCGCACTGGGCGAGATGCGACCAACCTCAGCAGTCAGAACAAGCTGCGCGAGATTGATTTCATCGCACTGCGCGGGGGCGTACCTTTGATCGCCACTTGCAAGAGCGGTGCAGCACCCTGGCAGAAACAAGACCTGGATGAGGTGGCGGCCGTGGCGCAGTTATTGGGCGGCGCCTATGTGACCCGGCTCTTCATCAGCAATCAATATCCCCCGACGGGCCCAGATGTGCAGATCCAGGGTGCTTTCGCGCAGTTTCAGGAACAGGCGCGCCGCCAGCGCGTGGTGTTGGTGTCCGGCGCGCAGCTTGGCCGGCTGCCGGAGATCTTGCGCAAAGAGATAACGGACCCAACCTACAAACCCCTGTGATCTGCGCGCAGTTCTGACCCCATTTTACGGAGACCGTAGACGGCGTAGCGCCATGTGGGCTAGAGTGGAGTCATCAGCGTGCCAGGCCTTCGGCGCCTGGCACGTGGCTTTTGTGCGGCCCGCGCCGCGAGCGGCGGATGCGGAACTGGCAGCGCAGCGTGAGCTGGCTGCTGTTGGACGCGCATTCCACTGCAACCTGAAAAGGCCGGCCATAGTCCAGCCGCGTGTGGAGGGGACTGGCATCGAGCACGCTGCCCGCTTCAATGGCCCAGCGGTCGAGGCGGCTGAGCGGCGGCCGTAGGAGAAACAGATGCACCAGTTGATCATCAGCGCCGGCGTTTTGGCGGACGTACAGCCGCAATCCGGTAGCCAGTTCGGCGGCTGTGGGCTTCGAGAGCCGGTTCGCTCGCTGATACGTTACCAGCAGTTGCGTGTCCAAGACGCGGCTAGCGGCGTGCGGCGGCAACAGGCCCGCGCCCGGCACCGTATAACCGTTTTCCAGAGGAAGTTCAAAGGGGGGTCCCGCCTCCCAGCGTGCTTCGGCCTCCTGCGCGGCAACAAAGTCCCCCAACACGCGGCGGGCACCGGTGAGCAAGCGCCCGGCCTCCGGCCGGTCGGCCGACTGCGTCAACAACGACAGCACCCGGCGCGCATCGTCCGGGGTGGCGACGTGGCGCGCATACCGCCGGATGGTGGCCCAGATGGCCGGCGCATCTTCTGGCGGTTTGCAGTTGTGGGCCAGAAATGCCTGCACCAGCCTGACCCAAGCTTCATCCTGGATGACATCCAACCCACACAGGCGCGCGATCAACTCCGGCGGCCAGCGACCAGGTTCGGTGTCCAGCGCGTCGGGAGAAAATCGAAACACCCGACTACGGGCCGTGCGCGCCGCCTTCACTTCCTCCACCAGCCCCAGATCGGCCAACATGCTCAGGCCCAAGCCGGGCTGTACTCGGGTGGGCAGGGCCGGGAGGGCCATGTGGGCCAGGGCAACAATGCGGCGGGCTCCGGCTGTCAGTTGCGCCAGCGGGCCGGAAGGGGGTACCTGGTTCACGGCGCTATCTTCCGTCATGCAGGCGAACAATCCCAGCAGCGCGGCCCGATAGCCCCACTGATTCTTGCCCAGCCAGCCCGGCCAGCGTCGCAGCACGTAGGCCCGTGGGACATACACCACACCTTCGCCTGCGAAGTCCGGCCACGCCAGCAGGCGATAGATCTCCGTGTCATCAGCCTCGCCGCGCGCTGCGGCCAACCAGCCCCGCGTCCGCAGCCGCGCCAATGTGTCCAGATAGGTAACGTGGCTCACGACATTGGGGACGCGGGGATCCGGGTTGCGGGTCCAATCGTTTGCGCGCGCCGACTCTGGAAACTTGATGTACTGCCCGCCGTCACACATGGCCAGCAGCAGATGGCGCGCGTCGAAATCGCCCGTTGTTGCCACATCGCTTAACCATTGCCGCGGGACGAAATAGAAGCGGCTGGGCACGAAGGGATAGCGGTGAAGGGAGAAAGTGGGTGTTGGCTCACGCGTCACGCTACACTCCATGAACTCGTCATGCATCAGCAAGTGATGTATAATCCAAGTGTACCCGGGCCTGGACGAGCAGCGGGCCCGGCGAGCCGGCATAGCCTATCCCCTGTGCCGGGGGGGATGCTTCGCACGTCCCCGGAACAACACTGCTCGGTAGAACGACAGAGCCCCAGGGTGGGATGGCGCTTTGCCGTTCGGTTAGCGGGATTGTATCACAGAAAAGGGGTTTCGGCGATGTAAAAAGGCCACAAAACCGCGCTGCCACCTGTCAGATCCGGCGATTTAGCGCCCTGCTGTGGTATCCCATTCATATCTCTGGTACTTTAGAGCCAGACAACCGTGAGTTGTCTGGCTCTTTTCATTGTTGGCCCCCCGCTGTGAAAGAACGGGGGGCGTTTCAAGCTCCTCATCATTAACAGATACAGCCGGAAAGGAGACGATCATGCGGAACCGCAAACGAGTTTGGGTGGCGGATGATGCGGCCAACCTGGCCCAGGACAACCGGGACAACGGCTGTCGAGCGAATCACGAAGCGATCCTGGCCTACGCCGCGCGCCTGGGCGTCATCATCCAGGCGGGCATCTACTTCCCGCGCTACAACGGGATGGAGCGGGAGCGCAGCCAACTGATTGGTCTGAAGCAGGCGGCCGGTTTCACGGAAATGGAGGTGCGTCCCGTGCGGCAACGCCCCGATGGCGCTTACAAATCGGATATCGACACGGTGATCACGATGGCGGTGTGGGGTGCGGCGGTCGCCGGGATGGCCGATGTGGTGGTGCTGGCCAGCGGGGATTCAGACTTTGTGCCCCTGGTGGAGGGTCTGGTGCTGCGCGGGATCGAGGTGCACGTGATCGGCCCGGATAACGGGACGGCGATCGAGTTGGCGGTCGCGGCCAATTGTTTCCTGTACGCCAGCCAGGTGCCGGGTCTGGTGCAGCCCAGCAGCAGCCCAGCCGTGCCCGCGGTGAGCAACCAGGCGCCGGTCGAGCGCAGCCTGGAACGGGTGGGGGGTAACGGCAATGGCCATCCGACCTTTCCTTCGCCCGGCCTGCAAAAGCCGAGCTGATCAACCACCTTCGCGCCTTGCAGCGAGTGCTGCGAGCAACCCGTCATGCAAAAACAAGGAGGTTCAGATGCGTATCTTAAAGAGGGTCGAAAGACGGTCGTGTGGGTGCTGTCTGTTCATCGTGCTGGGGTTCCTGCTGCTGGTGGCTGGCTTGACCTTCCTGATTGTGCGGGCCGCCAGTGCTGAGAGCCGCCCGCCGGCCTACGACGTGGTCCTCGTCTCCGACCAGAGCACCTCGATGTGGGACTGCGACGGGATCGGCACCGACCCGGAACTGCTACGGGTGGACGCGACCCGGCTGTTCATCAATACCCTGGGCGCGGACAGCAGCGCACGCTACCGGCTGGCGCTGCTGCACTTCGGCGGTGCCGTGGCACAGGTGGCCCCGCTCACCGATCTGGCGGATGCGGCGGCCCGACAAACGCTGCTCGCAGCCGCCAGCCATCCCAAGCCGCTGCGCTGGACCGATCATCTGCTGGCGCTGCGCGCGGCCGGTCAGTTGCTGCACGACGCCGGGCAATCGAGCAGCCAACGCCTGATCGTGCTGCTGACCGACGGCGAGCCGGCCCCCAACCCGACCACGCACCCTGGCGGCTACAACGAGGCGGGCTATGTGGCAGCCCTGCAAGCGGCGGCGGCCGAGCTGGCCCAGACCGACACGACCCTGGCGGTGGTGCTGTTGAGCGACACGCGCACGAGTTGCGGCCGGCGGGCGGCAGCCGACTGGGCGGGGCGGTGGACGGCGCTGGCCGAAATGACGCCCGGCGGCGCAATGTATCACGCCGGCCAGGCCGACGATCTCTTGCCAATCTATCATGCCATTGTGCGCCAACTGCTGGGCTCAGTCGGCAGCGCCGCGCCGGCCGCTGCAGCGATCCTAACGCCGGGCACCCCCCTCGTGGTGGATGTGCCGGTCGTGGAGCCATTAGCCAGCCTGATTCTGACCATCTGGAAGCACAACCCGGCGACAACGGTCGAGGTGCGCGATCCGGCGGGGCAAGCCCTGGCGCTGGGCCAGGCTGATGTGACGGTGATTGGCCAGGGTCCGGCCGGTCGTGAGGAGGTGTGGCGGGTAGCCCAACCGTCCCAGGGCACGTGGCAGGTGATCCTGGCCGGACAGGGACGGGTCAGCGTGTGGCAGGATCGGCTCCCGCTGCCGGCGCCGACGCCCAGCGCGACGCCGACAGCCAGCGTGACTCCGGCGCCGACCCGAACAGCCACGCGCACCCGCACGCCGACGGCGAGCGCCACACAGCGCCCAACGGCAGCATCGACGGTTTTGCCATCACGCACGCCGGGGATGATATCGGCGGCCGTCGGGGGGATGCCGTCGGGGCAGGACGGCGAGGCGGGGCGGCCAGCCTGGCTCCTGTGGGCCGGCAGCGGCGTCACGCTGGGGCTGGCGGCCCTGGGGCTGATCGTCCTGCGCCGCCAGGGCCCCTACTTGACCGGGCAGTTGGCTCCTGTAGCGACTCCGGCCGGCTCCGCGCTGGCGTTGCCCCGTGATCTGGGCCACGAGCGCCGGCGGCAGGTGATCCTGGGGCGCCGCGGGGAGCAAACGTGGCGGCTGGAGGGCTGGTCAGGCGCGGTGCGCCTAACGGCCGAGAGCTGCCGCTCGGTCACGATCAGTCCTCTGGACGGTGAGGCAACGTTGGACGGGCAACCGCTGCGCCACGCCACGCCCCTGGCAGATGGCGCGGTGATCGGGTGCGGCGAGTATCGGATTCGGTATGAGAATTTGTTGGCCTGACCTCACCCCCGGCCCCTCTCCTGAGTCGCATTACACTCAGGAGAGGGGAGAGGGGGATGGGGGGAGTAGGGTGAGGTCACAAGGAGGAACCCATGGACACGCACGGCAACGGCACTGAAAGTCGAATGGCAACCCAATTCACGCCAGGGAATGGCAATTTACAAGGAGGCGCTCCGATGAATCCTGTGACAATGC
>JAPKMS010000087.1 GCA_026645775.1 Anaerolineae bacterium | reverse complement strand
TGCGCCCATGGCGGGCAGAGGTTCCTCGTAGTAGGGCCGCAGCCAACGCTCGAACGCCTTCCGCTGCCAGTCAAACAGCATCCACCGCCCTAGCAGGCGTTTGCTGACTAAACACGGCACACCCAGATAATGGCTCAGGTCAAACCGTCGGTGCGCGGCAGCAGAAAAGTAGTTGGTCTGTTGTTCGACCACTAACCCAACCGTCTCCAACCGTCGGCGCCACTCTTCCGGCGGATAGACGTGATAGTGATAGGAGATGCGGTTGAAGAATCTACCGTACGCCCGGCCCAGCGCTTGCAGCCCTATCTTCCGGAAGGCGGTCGAGCCAAACAGGAAGTCAGGATAGTGCTCGCTGGGTAACGTTGTGGCGAACGTACCGCCTGGACGCAGCACGCGACTGATTTCGCGCAGTACGGCGGCGTTATCAGGGATGTGCTCAATCACGCAGTTGCTGACGACGGTGTTGAAGCTGGCGTCATCAAAGGGCAGCTCGGTTGCACTGGCAAACATCACCTTGCGATAGATCCCGGGTCGGGCCGCGGCCTCGGACAGATCGCGCTCCTTCACATCGATGCCGATGTCAATCGGCAGGTCACTGTAGGCGATGGAGGCAAAATGCCCATCGCCACACCCGATATCCAAGGTCGGTCGTTCAAGTGGAACTTGTCCCATGAATCTGCATTCGACAGCGCGCAGAATCGCCCGGTGTGGGGCCATATCCTTGAGTTGTTCGACCAGATAATCCTTCAAGATGCCCCCCGTTTCTCCTCAAACAACTTCTCGTACTCGCCTACCGTCCGCGCCAGCTCGAAGATGCGCATGATCTCGGCTCGCGGCACGATGTACCGCTCCGGCGCTTTCAGCACCTTCAGGATGCCCGCGGCCAGCCCTGCGGCATCCGCGATGGGTACGATCTCCCCCATGCCGGTCATCTTCACCGGCTGGCGGACGCCGGGCAGGTCTGTGGCGACCACGGGCGTGCCGCACATGAACGCCTCCACCTGCACCAGCCCGAACGATTCAGTGTTGTTGATCGACGCCACCGTCACCACGTCGCAAACCGTGAAGAAATCGGCCATTTGCGCGGGGGTAAGCGTGCCCAGGAAGGTCAGGTACCGCCCGTACTGCTGGATCAGCGGCTGCATGTCATCCCAGATGGTCTCGCCGATCACGTCTTTGCCGTAAGGCCCGGCGAACAGGATCTTGAGGTTGGGCACCTCGCGCAGCAGCGTCGGGATCGCGTCGAGCAGGTAGCCGGCGCCCTTCTCGTAGGCGAACCGGGCCGCAAACCCGATGACCCGCTGCCCATTGTGCAGCCCCGCCCGGGCGCGCAACGCGGCCACACCTTCCGCGGTCGGGTCAGGGATCATAACCGGGGGCAGGATCACCCGCAGCTTGGAGCTGCCGACATAGCGCGAGAGAAACGGCGAGTGCTGGGCGAAATCCTCCGTGTATGCGACCACGCTATCGGCCAACGCGCCGGCGATCCGGTTATCCCAGTACGTCACCCGGTCGACGAGCTTCCCGTACCACAAAGGCGGCATCTGCAAGTCGCAGTGATAGGTCAGCAGCGGCTTGCGGCCCCCCAGCCGGGTCAGCAGCGCGGCCAGGGCCGCCTCCACCTGCGGCAGATGGATGCTGACGACGTCGTGCGCCCGAATCTCGCGCAGCGCGGCCGGGATGAACGTCGACATGAAGACGCCCTTGTTAAAGCGGAACAGCACCGGCACCCGCACCACCCGCACGCCATCCACAACTTCCTCGAAGGGCAGCGCCTGGTTGTAGTGCGACGTCAAAACGGTAACTTTGTGGCCGCGCGCGGCCAGCTCGCGCGCCAACCGCTCCACGTAAATCGTCAGACCGCTCACGTGGGGCCGATAATAGGTCAGAATGAACAATATCCGCATAGTAAAAGCAATCCAACCTTATCTGATACTATATTGGCTACGCGAAAAGCGGCCGATTTTCGCGCACCCACTCCGCCAGCCGCGTTATGCCGGCCCGCACGCTTACCTGCGGCGCCCAGCCGAACTCGCGCAGCGCCTTGCTCACGTCGGCCACAAACACCGGCTGGTCGCCGGGCCGCCAATCGCTGAAGCCCGCCGGCGTCACCGGATGGCCCGCCAACTCGGTGAGCAGCGGCCCGAACTCGGCCCAGATCGACAGCGTGTTTGCAGGTCCGCCGCCCAGGTTGTAGACCCGGCCCCTCGTTACGTCAATTTGCGCGGTGGCCATCTGGAACGCCCGCACCAGGTCGTCCACGTGAAGCAGATCGCGCACCTGCTTGCCGTTGCCGTAGATGGTGATCGGTTTGCCGGTGAGGGCCGCAATGACAAACCATGCCACCCAGCCCTGGTCCTCCACGCCCATCTGCCGCTGTCCGTAGATGCACGACTGGCGGAAGACGACGCTGCGCAGCCCGTAAATCCGGCTGTAGTCGCGGACGTATTGGTCGGCGGAGCCTTTACTACACCCATAGGGCGAGTGGAAATCCAGCGGCCGCTCTTCCGAGACGCCATCCGGGTAGGCGTCCAGGACGTAGCGGGTCTCCAGTTCCGTGGCGTGGGCATCCTCCATCCCGCCGTAGACTTTGTTAGTGGAGGAATAGATGAAGATCGCATCCTCGCCCGCACGACGCGCGGCTTCCAGGGCGTTGAACGTGCCCAAGGCGTTGATCTCGAAATCCGGCCGCGGATCGGTCACCGAGGTCGTCACCGCAGTCTGCGCGGCCAGGTGATAGACCGCCTGCTGTCCCGCGACCGCGGCCGCGATGGCCGGATAGTCCCGGACGTCGCCCTGGACAAAGTCAAAGCCGTTGCCGAATGAGCGACGCAGCCACGCCAGGTTCTCGGCACTGCCCCGCCGCAAGAGATTATCGAACAGCGTGACCCGGTGTCCTGCCCGGATGCAGGCATCGGCCAGGTTGCACCCGATGAAACCCGCGCCGCCAGTGATCAGAATACGCATCTTTTTTATCCCCTCGTTGTACTACGACTCCGCAGCCGCGCCATCACCTGTCCCAGCGATGTGCCGTGCACCCACAGGGCAACCACGCCCGACAGGGAGAGCGTCAAGTAGTTGGTGGCGTGCCACAGCAACGCAAAACTCATGGCTTGATCCTGGGACACGCCGAACGGTGTCACCAGCGCCAGCACCACCAGACCGTGAAACACGCCCACATAGCCTGGCGTGGAGGGCAGCAGCATGCCCAGGGTCGTCACAATCACCGCAAACGCCGGTGCAGTGACCGGCACCCGCAGCGGGATGGCCTGCGCAGCGGACCAGGCCATGCCGATCACGCCGACCCAGCCCAACAGCGACACCCCGATCAGCAGCAGCCCCATCCGCCCGCGCAGCACCGCAAAACCCTCGATCAGATGGCCGATGGCATCGTAAATCTGCGGGCGATCCAGGAAGCGGATGCGCCCCAGCAGCAGGTGCGCCCACCGCAGCAGTCGCTCCTTCCAGAAGGAAAAGAGGATCATCAGCAGTGCACCGGCCAGCGCGGCCCATGTGATCACCTGGGCAGCGCGCGCCATGTCGGCCGGCAGGTGAACGAACGGCAGCAGCACGGCCAGCACAATGATCAAGGTCAGGAGGTCCAGCAGGCGCTCGACAATGATGGTCGACAGGGTGCGGGCCACGCTCACGGGCTGCTCGCTCACCAACAGCACCAGCCGCGCCACTTCGCCCGCGCGCGCCGGGACGATGTTACTCACCAAATAGCCCGTGCACAGCGCGGTCATCACGGCGCTGAACGGCAGATGATGCTC
Source organism: Anaerolineae bacterium (assembly GCA_026645775.1). GTDB lineage: Bacteria > Chloroflexota > Anaerolineae > CG2-30-64-16 > CG2-30-64-16 > MO66. Next base: position 3,205 of record JAPKMS010000087.1, on the reverse strand, counting down.
CGGGTAGAAAAGCAGTTGCCAGCGCCACGCTTTGAGGAACAGCAGCACGATGGTGATCAGCACGGCCGGGATCAGCCAGAGGTAGTTGGCAGAGCGCAACGCCCCCCAAAGCGCCGACCAATCAAGGCCGCGCAGGGCCACCGTCAGAAAAACGAGGCTGATCCCGACCTCGAGGCTGCGCTGAAGCAGCGCCCGGCGTCGGTTGACAGCCGGCGCTTGGGTGGTTTCGCCGTTACCTGATGTTGACACGTGATTTCTTTCCTGGGTGCAGTTTTTCACCGGAATAAGGCGATTATAGCACCCGCATCGCTCCCTGACAAAGGCTGGCCGCGATGCGCATCACCTGCGGCCCTCAGCGCCGGTAGGGGAACCCGGCCGGTGGGTAGTTGGGCAGCACCCACATGATCTTGCTCGCGGGGGGCGGAGGATCCAGGAGATAAACATCGGTCCACCAATGCCACGAAATATAGGAGGCGTCGTCGTAGCCCATGTCGATCCACTTGCCGCGGACGCCGCCGCCCGTGTCCCCGGCAATCGCCTTGCCGTAGCTCGGCACATAGACCCAGCTTCGCAGAGCGACGACATTGGGATCCACGGCGACGATTCCGGTGCGCAGTTGCAGGCCGATCCGCGTGCGACCATACCAGGGGGCGCTCTTCGGCGTCCCGGAACGCGCGGGCGAGTAGGATGTGGCATACATGCGGATCTTGCGCCAATAGGAGACCGTCCCTTCGGGCGTCTCTAACTGGCGAGAGACAATCTTGCGCCCGTAGGCAACCCTGCGCGTGACCGGCTGCGCCGCGGTCCACTCATCTAACAACACCCGCGACACTTCGACGCCATCCTCGTAGAGCACGCGCCAGCGCTTGCGATACTCGCCGTTGGCGCCGACCTGGGCCAGCCGCTGCTGATCCAGCTCCAGGTTGTCATCGGGCACCATGATCGATTCGTAGGGGATGGGCCTGCGCTCCACCAGGGTCACATCGGTGCGGCGAACGACCCGAATCTCCTGCTGGTCGACGATGGGCTGATCCAGCTCGGGGACCACCCGGTCGGCGCCGGCAACGGTGATGCCCAGGTCCATCAACGTCCCGCCGACCGTCTTGCCGCGCGTGCGGGTGTGCGTGGTGCGGCCGTCCGCGGTGACAAGCACCGGTACGGAGCGCTCGATGAAAACGCGCAGGCCCGCCGATACCCGGCTGCCCGCGCTGGGCTGCACCCGATCGCCGAGATACAAAGTGACGTGCTCACGCAGGAGCGCCTCGCCCACCGTTGGCGCAGTGGTGAAGAGGAGATAAGGCACGCTGCCATCATCGACCGTGATGGCGACGGCCCGGCGGATGCTCAAACGAATCGGCGCCGGCTCCTTGCCCACCCAGGCCCGGGCACGCGCATAACGCGGCGGCGCCGATGTCGGCTTAACCGGCGGGATCGGCGCGCCCGCGGCGACCAGGGCCCCCTCCTGCCAGATCTCATCCGCTTCGGCCAGGCGAATCCCGGCCGCGGCCACCAGCTCGCCCACGGTGCCGGCCCGGCTGTAGATGGCCTGTGTCCCGCCGTCCGCGTCGATCAGCGCGGCGCGGGCCCGTGTCACCGTCACCACCAAGCCCGGACGCAGCGGGGTGGCGGGCGCGGGGGTCAGGGCGTCGGCAGAGCGCAGATCGAGCCCCAGATCCAGCAGCAGCCCGGCGACGTCAGCGCGGGTGCTCCTGAGGACTTCGGAGTAGCCGTCGACGACGACCGTCACGGGGGCCCCGGCACGGCCGACCCGCGCGACGGCCAGCCCGGCCACGCCGAACAGGATCGCGGCCGCCACCAGCCAGGCTGCCGGCAAAGCATAGATCCTGGTCAGATGACGAGCCGGAGTTGCCGCTAGGCGCCGGGGGGCGCCGTCCGCGGATCCTGGGTCACGGCCCTGGGCGGGTCGCTCGATCATCGTCCTCAACGCGTCATGGGATAGACGTCAGCGCGGGGGCTGCGTCGGATTGGGGCCATCATACTTTATGCGGAAGGGAGCGGCAAGTTTACGGCATCTCCACGCCGGGGATCAGCGTGCCGCAGCGGACGCACTTGCCCCCGCGCAACGCCCGCACCCGGGTTTGATACCCGTAGCGCTCGATCACCACCTCCCCGCAGTGCGGGCAGCGCGTGCTCTCCGCGTCGTGCCCCGGCACGTTGCCCACATAGACGTAGCGCAGGCCCGCGTCCTGCCCGATATGCCAGGCCCGTTCCAGGGTCGCGGTGGGCGTGGGCGGGGTGTCGGCCATCTTGTACTGCGGATAGAACCGGCTGATATGCCACGGCACATCCGGGCCCAGCGTGTCAAACAGATAGCAGGCCACCCAACGCAGCTCCTCGACGCCGTCGTTCAGGCCGGGGATCACCAGCGTGGTCACTTCCAGCCAGATGCCGAGCGCCTGGATCCGCTTGAGGTTGGCCAACACCGGCTCCAGCGCTGCGCCCGAGACCTTGTGGTAGAAGTCGCCGACGCCGGCCTTCAGATCCACGTTGATGCCGTGGATCAGCCCCGCCATCAACGCCAGCAGCTCCGGCGTCATGTAGCCGTTGCTGACGAAGACGTTCTTCAGGCCCAACCCCACCGCTTCACGCGCACAATCCAGCGCGTACTCAGCAAAGATCGTTGGCTCGGTGTAGGTGTAAGCGATCGAGGCACACCCTGCCCGCCGCGCGGCCTGGGCAATCTGGCGGGGTGTGGCCGGCTGCCCCGGAACCGCATCCCGCTCACGGGGTAACTGCGATATCTCCCAGTTCTGGCAGAACGCGCACCGGAAGTTACACCCAACCGTGGCGATGGAAAACGACTTGCTGCCCGGCTGGAAATGGAACAGCGGCTTCTTTTCGATGGGGTCCACGTTCTGCGCGATGGTCCGGTCGTAAACCAGCGTCACCAGTTCGCCATCGATATTTTCCCGCACGCAGCACGCACCCAGCCGGCCGGGCGGGATCACACACCGGTGGCTGCACAGGTTGCACCGCACACGCGGATCATCCGGCCCCAGCCGTTCCCAGAGAATCGCAGCATGTGACATCATCGGCCTCCGTGCACGCCCGCAGCGTAGCCTGCACACCCTGATTTTACCACAAACATCTCCGTACGAAACGCCTTACGACCCTCAATCTTAACCTCAGCCTTGACCTTAGCTGCAACCTGCTATTTTGACCTTCCGCCCGGTCTCGTGTATGA
>JAPKMS010000086.1 GCA_026645775.1 Anaerolineae bacterium | reverse complement strand
GGCGAGGTCTCGGCCAAGCTCAACCGGGAGATGGCGCTGCTGGTGGGGTCCGATGAAGCTTACGCCTACCTGGCGGACGTGTTTTGGTACGATTGGGGCGTGACGCCGTGAGCGCCCACTGCCCAGTGGACGAGACCGGCCGCCAGCCCTCGGCACGGCCATGCGGCAGATGAATCTGAGCGCGCGGGCCTATCATCGCGTGCTGAAGCTGGCGCACACGATCGCGGATCTGGCGGGGAGTGAGCGCATTCAGCCGGCGCACATCGCGGAGGCGATCCAGTACAGGCCGCGAAGAATGGAGTATGGAGTGATGAACAAGGCAAGATCGGATCACGTCAATGGCACCGATGTTGCCCTCGCAGTCGGCGCGGATCGCGGATGGAGTAGTCTCCTGGGAAGCGTTTCGACCCGCTCTCAGCCGTTAGCGGAGCCTGTCTGTCGTTGATACGCGCAAAGCTACTCCGATGAGCTGGATGCCAGCTACTAACCGATGAAGAGGTGCGCGACTACCGCGTGTACTTGACCGGCGTCGTGGCGGTAACTGCCTCCCATGTTAGAATAGAATACGGCTGGAATGCCCTTGTACCTTGTGCGCGTTTCGCGAGTACTGCGATTCCAAGATCGGCGCGAGTTACGGCACCGAGACCTTCTCGTGGATAGCGGCGCTACCGACCGACGCGGCGCAGGATGAGCCGTCCGCCTGAGCCTAACTATCCGGCGAGAACACAAATGAGCGATCCCAACATGCGCATCACTCGTTTGTTATGCTTCCTCTACGGCGAGACCACTGCTGCCGAAGGCTGGTCAGCCCTGGCGCCGCGCCTAGACACCTTCCGCCGCATCCATCCAGGCGCGGCCAAACCGGCCACGAGCCGCCTGACCCAACGCGATGCGATCCTCATGACCTACTGCGACCAGTTCCGTGAGTTGGGGCCGCCGCTGCAAACGCTACGCGCCTTCAGGGCTGACGCGAATAAGCTCAACCTTAAAGTTTTGCGTTCTAGCCGAACTCGCTATTGACATTTACTCGGATTAGGTGTAATTTTCCACTAACTAACCAAAACGTTTTGGAAAAACCATGCCAATCTCGATCCGCGATGTTGCCCGGCAACTGAACCTCTCGATCACGACCGTCTCCCGTGCGCTTGACGGCTATGACGACGTGGCCGAGGAAACGCGGCAGCGTGTGATCGCGGCTGCCAGAGAATTGGGGTACGCGCCCAGCCACACCGCGCGGCAACTCCGCCGCCAGCGGGCCGATGCTATCGGCTACATTTTGCCCACGAGCGGGCCGCGCTTCTCCGACCCGTTTTTCTCCGAGTTCATCGCGGGGTTGGGTGATGAAGCCACCTCCCGGGATCTCGATATCCTGGTCTCGACCGCACCGCCGGACTCAGCCGCCGAGCGCCAGTTATACGAGCGGTGGGTGCGCAGCCGACGTGTGGATGGCATCGTGTTGAGCCGCATGCGCGCCTATGATTGGCGTGTCAAATACTTGCTGAAGAGCCACTTCCCGGTCGTCGCGCTCGGCCATACACTGTTAGCGGAAGACGCACCGCAGATCGAAATCAATGCCCGCGCCGGCTTCGCGCATCTGGTGCAACACCTCGTCGAACGCGGCCACCGCCGCATTGCGTATATCGGCGCATCGTCGGATTTGACCCTGCAGGTTGACCGACTGGCGGGCTACCGCGACGGCCTGGCCACGGCGCAAATCCCCTTCGATGCATCATGGATCGAGCAAGGCGACCTGACCCGCCCGAGCGGCTACCAGGCGGCATTGCGCCTGTTGAACTTGTCGGAGCCGCCGACGGCGATCATCGGCGTCAACGACCTCACCGCCCTCGGCGCCATGCATGCTGCGCATGAACACGGCCTGGTCGTCGGCCGCGATATCGCTGTGGCGGGCTACGATGGCATCGAGGACAGCGAGCATGCCCAGCCGCCGCTGACCACCATCAACAGTTCTGTGTACAGCCTGGCCCGCAGGTTGGTCAAGATGGTGTGTGCTATCGTCGCCAATGAGCCGCTGGCCGAGCCGCGCACGTTGATCGAACCAGAATTGATCGTGCGCGGCTCCACCGGCGGGTGAAACTCTCTTTTTTTTGACCCGTCTCCAAAACGTTTTGGGTAAAGTATAAAGGAGGTAAAGATTCGCCTGATTCTCACACTCGACTCGATCCACCACTCTATCAACATTATCTACCACAGGAGCATCTCGCAATGAAAACTCGCCGTCTATCCATGGCCTTGCTGGCGTTCGCGATGATCGCCAGCCTGGTGTTGAGCGCCTGCCAGGCACCTGCACCGACACCCGCACCCGCTGCCGCGGCAAAAGCTGCCGAACCGACCAACGCACCTCAACCCACCGTGGCGCCCGCCAGCGCGTCTTCCAGCCAGTCCCTCATCTTCCTGGCATCCCAGTTAGGCCCCGTGGAAGAGCAAGAGAAGATGCGCAACGTCATCCTGAAGGACTTCACCGGAGCAGAGGTGGACTTCATCGCTGACGCGAACGAAAACGTCATTCTCGATCGTATCCTGGCCGAATCGAAGACCGGCAAGGTCAACGGCTCGGTTGTCGGTGCGCTGCATGGCGCCTTCCCCAACCTGATTGCCGCCAACGCGTTGGAAGACCTGACCCCGCTGCTCGAGAAGCTCAAGGACCGCCCCATCGTCAAGGAATTCCTCACACTCGGCAAGATGGGCACCGACAAGCAGTACTACATCCCCTGGATGCAGGCCACCTACATCATGGTGGTGAACAAGAAGGCGCTCCAGTATTTGCCACAGGGTGCCAACGTGGACGCGCTGACCTATCAGCAGTTGGGCGAATGGGGCAAGAACATCGCCACGGCCACAGGCGAGAAAAAGCTGGGCTTCCCCGCTGGCCCCACCGGCCTGATGCACCGCCTGACCCAAGGCTACCTCTACCCATCGTACACGGGCGGCCTGGTGACGACCTACCGCAGCGACGATGCGGTGAAGATGTGGACCGACTTCAAAGCCATCTGGCAATACGCCAACCCGCAATCTACCACCTACAACAACATGCAGGACCCGCTCCTTTCGGGCGATGTGTGGGTCGCGCTTGACCACACGGCGCGCGTGGTCAACGCCTTCAAGAACCAGCCGGACGATTTCATCGCCGTGCCGGCGCCCGCCGGTCCGAAAGGCCGCTACTACATGAGCGTCATCGCCGGCCTCGGCATTATGAAGGGTGCGCCGAACAAGGCTGGCGCCGAAGCGCTGATTGATTATCTGACCCAGCCGGCACAGCAGGCCGCGACCGTACGCGAGGTCAACTTCTACCCGATCCTGGATTCCGGCTTGCCCACTGACCTGCCGCCCTACGTCAAGACGGAGTCAGATGGTGTGCTCAAACAAGCCAGGTCCGCTGACGCGCACGTCGCGCTGCTGCCGGTTGGTCTGGGCAAAAAGGGCGGCGACTTCAACAAAATCATGCAAGACACCTTCACCCGCATTGTCCTGAAGGACGAAGACATCAAGAAGGTGCTGGACGACCAGGCGACCCAACTCAACGCCCTGCTGACCGAGTTGAAGACGCCATGCTGGTCTCCCGACCCTGTGAGCACGGGAGCGTGCCAGGCGAAGTAACTGGGGAAACCAGTAGACAAGGAGTCAGTAGACAAGGAACTGAATTCTCAAGCGCTGCATCTCGTCTTCTTGTCTACTGGCTCACTTCCCGCCCCGCAACGGAGGTTTCCATGCGCAGCAAAGTTGAATCGGCGTTGCCTTACGGTCTGCTGGCGCCCACGCTCCTGGTGGTGGTGCTCCTGATCGTAGTGCCCATCTTCCAGGCTTTTCTGCTGGCCTTCCAGGGCAGCGACGGCGGCTTCACGTTGGCTCAGTTCCAGAAGATGGTGCATGACACGGCCTTTCTCGACGCACTCAAGTTCACCTTTCTGTTGCTGATCTTCATCGTGCCGCTGCAGATCATCCTGGCTCTGGCTATGGCCCTGTTGATCCATAAGCGCTTCCGAGGCCACAGCATCTTTTTGTACATCTATGCCATCCCCCTCGCCATCTCTGACCTGGCGGCGGGCATCGCCTGGCTGTCGATTTTCACCGAACGCGGCTATCTCAACTCGATCCTGCACTCCCTGGGGATCATTGACAAGCCGTTCTTGTTCCTCTCGTATCAGAACCTGCCGGCCGTGTTCGGCACCATCGTGATCGCTGAGTCATGGCGCGCCACGGCCATCGTGATGGTGATCTTGCTGGCGGGGTTGGAAGTTATCCCGCGCGACTACTTCGAAGCGGCGGACGTATTCGGGGCAACCGCGCTGAAGCGCACGCTCTTCGTGGTGCTGCCGTTGCTGCGGCCGAGCCTGCAAAATGCCCTGATCATCCGCACCATCTTCGCCTTCCAGACATTTTCCGTGGTGCTGGCCCTGGCCGGACGGGTGATCCCGGTGCTGACCGGTGAGGCCTACTACTGGTACGCGGCCAACCGCAACCCGAACGTCGCCGCGGCCTACGCGGTGTTGGTGATGGTCTTTACGATTTTCATCACCATCATGTACTTCCGCCTGCTCAAGACGACCGATGCCGAAGCAGGCTACGATTGAGAAGCGAGGGGGTGGGTATGGAATCATCACTGGCGATCTCAAGGGGGGCCAAGCGCGCGCCCATCGCGTGGCGACACGTGCGTGATCAAGTTGGGCTGTACGGCGCGGCGATCTTGCTGGCCCTCTGGACCCTGGCGCCGATCTATCTGATCGCGCTCTCGGCGTTCAGCACCAAGGCGGGCGTGTCAGCCTGGCCCAAGTCGTTGCTGCCGACCAACTTCTCCACCGACACGATGCAGTTCTTTATCAACTCCAAGGGCGTGCTGCAGTCTGTGGGCAACAGCGTCGTGGTGGCGCTGCTGACGATCGCCGCCAGCCTGTTGTTGGGCGCGCCCGGTGGCTATGCGCTGGCGCGCTTCCGCTTCAAAGGCAAGCAGACGATCCAACTCAGCTTTCTGATCAGCAAGATGTTCCCGACCGCGATCCTGTCGGTGCCGCTGGCGGTGACGTTCCTCCAGTTGGGCCTCTACGACACGGTCTGGGGCGTCGCGCTGATTCACACCGCCATGGCGCTGCCGTTCGTCATCCTCCTGACGGCGGGCATCTTCGTGGGGGTGCCGCGTGACCTGGAAGAGGCCGCCCAAACGCTGGGCTGCACCCGAATGCAGGCATTCGTGCGGGTGGTGCTGCCGCTGGCGCTGCCCGCGCTGGCTGCCGCGGCGATCTTCACATTCGTCATCTCCTGGAACGAGGTCTTTGCGGCCACGATCATCACCCTGCAACACCGCACTCTCCCGGCCCAGGTGCTCAGCTCGCTGAACGACTCACCTTTATACTACCGATTCGCCGGCGGCTTCTTCATGATCGTGCCCGCGCTGATCTTCATCTTCTTGATTCGCAAGTACCTGCTGAACATGTGGGGCAGCGTCGTCAGGTAACAAACGGCGGCGGCCACTGACAGAGGGCTGCCGGTCGCTATCACAAACGGTCTTTGGAGGTACGTATGGCTGGGATCAAATTTGACTCCGTGCGCAGGGTTTTCGGCAAGACCGTCGCATCGAACGACGTGAGCCTTGAGATCAAGGACGGGGAGTTCATGGTGCTGCTCGGCCCTTCGGGGTGTGGCAAAACAACGCTGCTGCGCTGTCTGGCTGGGTTGGAGCGGGTTGACGGCGGGCGCATCTACATCGGTGACCGCGATGTGACGGATCTCGCGCCGCGCGATCGCAAGTTGGCGATGGTATTCCAGAGCTACGCCGTCTTTCCGCACCTGACCGTCTTCGACAACATCGCGTTCGGTCTAAAGATGCAAGGGCGGCCGAAAGATGAAATCAAGCGCCGCGTGCAGGAAGGCGCGGAGTTGCTGCAACTACAGGACTATCTGGCCCGCTACCCGGCGCAGCTTTCCGGCGGGCAGCGCCAACGCGTGGCCGTGGCGCGCGGGATCGTGATGCAGGCGCAGGTGCTGCTGATGGACGAGCCGCTCTCGAACCTCGACGCGCTGCTGCGCCTGCAAATGCGCGCCGAACTGAAACGCCTCCATGCGGAGATCAAGGCGACGACCATCTACGTGACACACGATCAAGTGGAAGCGCTGAGCCTGGGCGACCGCATCGCCGTGATGAAGAGCGGCCGCATCGTCCAGTGCGATGTCCCGATGAACATCTACGACGATCCGGCCAGTGTGTTCGTCGGCGGATTCATCGGCACGCCGCCCATGAACTTTCTCAAGGGCGTGGTGAGCGCCGAGGGCGCGCCGCAGGTTGTGGTCGGCGAATCCCGCATTGCGCCCACGCCGGCGCAGACGCCCGCGCTCGCCGCGCGCCGCGGCCAGCCGATCCTACTCGGTATCCGGCCCGAAAACCTGGCTTTTGCGTCTTCCGCCCAGCGCAACACGCTCCGCGGCCACGTGGTCGTGGTCGAGCCGCTCGGCTCCCACAAACTGCTGACGATGCAGGTCAGTGGGGAGACCATCAAAGTAAGCGTGCCGCCCGATCAGTCCGTCGCGTCGGGCAACGACGTGTGGCTGCACTTTGACGCGGACAAGATCCGCTGGATGGACGCCGGCAGCGGCGACACGATTCATTAGCCGAGGCGACAAGTGAACCACAGGGAACGTGTCGTGGCCGCGATCCGGCATCAAATCCCCGACCGGCTGCCGGTGGATCTGGGCGGGATGCGCTCCACCGGCATCATGGCGGTCGCGTACCACCAGTTGAAGCAGCATCTCGGTGTTGGCGAGGGCGAGCTGCGCGTGTTCGATGCCATGCAGCAGCTCGCCTATGTCGAAGCCCCGATCCGGCAGCGTTTCGGTTGCGATGTGGCCCTCCTCGACGCCGGTCTGACGCAGGGCTGGCGCGACTACACCCTGGCCGACGGTACGCCCGCCAGGATCACTGGGCGGTTCCGCACCGAGCCGGACGGCCAGGGCGGCGAGTACGCGCTGGACGACGCGGGCCGCCGCATCTGGCGCCGGCCCGCCAGCAGCTACTACTTCGACCGCTGCTATCACCCGCTGGCCGAGGCCGCTTCGATCTCCGATCTGGATCAGTACGACTGGCCGGTCTTGAAAGACGAAGACTTGCTGCTGCTGCAACAGGAAGCCAGGCGCCTGCACGACGAGACCGACTACGCCATCCTGGGCACCTTCGGCGGGGCGTTTCTCGAAGGCGCGCAAGCGCTGCGCGGCTGGGACACGTTTATGATGGATGTGGCCGGCGACCGCGGCTTCGCCGAGGCGCTGCTGGATCGGATGCTGGCGAACTCGCTGCGCAACGCCGAGTTGTACCTGGATGCGGTGGGCGACTATATCAACATCATCCAAATGGGCGGTGACATGGGCACGCAGAACGGCCCGCAAATCCGGCCCCGCACATACTACGACGTGTTTCAGCCGCGCGAGAAGGCGTTGTGGGGGCGCATCCACCAGCTTAGGCCCGACGTGGCCGTGTTCCTGCACTGCTGCGGCGGCATCTATGAGCTGCTCCCCGGCATCATCGACGCGGGCGCTGACATCCTCAACCCGGTGCAGTTTACGGCCAGGGGGATGGACCCCGTGCGGCTCAAGCGCGAGTTCGGCGCCCAAATCTGCTTTTGGGGCGGCGGGTGCGACACGCAGCGGGTGCTGCCCACCGGCACGCCGGAAGAGGTGTACGATCACACCCGCCAAATGATCGAAATCTTCAAGCCCGGCGGCGGCTTCGTCTTCTGCCAGGTCCATAACATCCAGGCCGGCGTACCGCCGCAGAACATCGTTGCGATGGTCCAGGCGGTGCAGGATAGCTGGAATTACTAAGATGCGAAATGGTGTTTCAATGACTGCTACCCGCTATGCGCACATCATCTCCCACACCCATTGGGATCGCGAATGGTATCTCAACAGCCCGTACACCAACGAATGGCTGGTGCCCTTCTTCGACGCGTTGTTCGACGTGCTGGAAGGTCGGCCCGGCTACCGCTTCGTCCTCGATGGGCAGACCTCCATGGTGGAGGACTGCTGCGAGCAGCTTCAACGCCAGGGCCGGGACGTCGCAGCCTTCAAGGCGAAGCTGCGACACTACGTGACCGAACGCCGGCTGGTCATGGGGCCGTACTATCTACAGCCCGATTGGCAACTGGTCAGCGACGAGGCGCTGGTCCGCAACCTGCTGATCGGCCACCGCGACGCGCTGGCCTTCGGCGGCGCGATGCCCGTAGGCTGGCTGCTGGACAACTTCGGGCAAATCTCGCAAGCGCCGCAGATTCACGCCGGTTTCGGCCTGCACGGCCTGTTCGTCTGGCGCGGGGTGGAGATGGACCCGCGCGCGATCGAATCGGAGTTCGCCTGGGAATCGCCCGACGGCACCGCGGTCACTGCGGTCTATCTGCTCAGCAGCTATCGCAACGCGATGCGGCTGGCCGAATACGGCGAGATCATGGCCGGCCGCGTCCGCAGCGAGGTGGAAAAGCTGCTGCCGTTCGCCACCACCCCCAACGTCCTGCTGATGAACGGCTACGACCAGGAAATGGTGCCCGACGACATCCTGCCGCACTTGGCTGACGGCGGCGTGGACTTCGATGGCGTGAAAGTTGTGCAGAGCACGCCGGAAGAATACCTGACCGCGATCACCGCGGCGCGGCCCCGTCTGAAGACGCTGCGCGGCGCGCTCTACAGCGGCCGCTACATCTCGGTCTTTCCCGGCATCCTCTCCAGCCGGATGTACCTGAAAACGCAGAATGACGCCTGCCAACGGCAACTGGAAAAGGTCGCCGAGCCGCTGATGACAGTCCTGTGGGGCCTGGGCCGCGCGTATGACCAGGAGCGACTCATGGCATCCTGGCGGCTGCTGCTGAAAAGCCACCCGCACGACAGCATCTCGGGCGTCAGTATTGACGACGTACACAGCGACATGGAGGCTCGCAACCGGGCCTCCGCGGCCATCTCGGGTGACCTGGCGGCGCGCGCCCTGGCTGATCTGGCCGCCAACATACACACAGCCCGGCGCGGCGACGCGGCGCGCTGCTGGGTGGTTGTCAACACCGCCCTGCGGCCGCGTTGCGGGGGCATTGTGCTGCCAGATCTGCCGCCCGACTTCGTGATCCAGGACGCCGCCGGTCGGGCCATCCCCAGCCAGGCCGCTGCCAGCGGCGGGCTGCGCTTGCTGGTGTCCGATGTGCCGGCGCTGGGCTACACCACGTTGTACGCGGGGCCTGCGTCCAGCGCCAGCTCCGAAAAAGCCGAGCCTGCGCCGGCCGTTATCGGCGATCCGGCCAGCCGCACGCTGGAAAACGCCTTTCTCAAAGTAACCATCGCAACAGATGGCTCGCTGACGGTGGCGGATAAGGCCAACGGCGCCATCTACGAGAACCTGGCCGTTTTTGAGGACGGTTCGGACGCGGGCGACACCTACAACTTCTCGCCCGCACCGCACGATCGGATCATCACAAGCCAGGGCCGACCTGCGCAGGTAAGCTTCCTCGAAACCGGCCCGGTGGCTGCGGTTGCGGAGATCCGGATGGTGTTGCAGGCGCCCGAGATGCTGGCGCCCGACCGGCAGAGACGCGGCGCGGCAGTGCGCGACCTGCCCATCGTGACGCGGCTGACGCTGGAGGCGGGTTCGCCCCTGCTGCGCTGCCACACCGAGGTGTTCAACACCGTCCGCGACCACCGGCTGCGGGTGCTCTTCCCCACCGGCATCGTCAGCGACGTGTCGTGCGCCGAGACACAGTTCGACGTCGTCACCCGGCCGATCTGTCCCGCGCACCACGACGACTCGACCATCCCGCCCGATGTCAAGCGGATCATCATCGGCGCACGCGAGCCGAAGCCGATCACCCTCTTCCCGCAGCGCGCGTTCGTGGATGTGAGTGACGGCCAACGTGGGCTGGCGGTGCTGAACCGCGGCCTGCCCGAATATGAGGTGCTGCAGGAGCGCAACACCATCGCGCTGGCGCTCTTCCGCGGCACAGGCTGGATCGCCCGGCCCGACCTGCAAACCCGCATCGGCGATGCCGGCCCAATGATCGCCGTGCCCGACGCGCAATGCCTGCGCCGCATGGCGTTCGATTATGCGCTCCTCCCGCACACCGGCGACTGGCAATCCGGCAGGCTTCCGGAGTGGGCCGACCGCTTCAACAGCGATCTGCTGGTGGCCGAGACCGGCGCGCACACCGGCCCGCTGGCCGACACGGCCGGCCTCCTGGCGCTGGCCGATGCAGGAGAGCAGCTCAAGGTGACAGCCGTGAAACGCGCCGAAGACGGCCAGGCGGTGATCGTGCGCTTCTTCAACCCGACCACCGAGCCGGTGGCGGGCTGCATCACATCCGCCTGGCCGATGCGGGCCGCGGCCTACGCCAACTTGAACGAAGAGCGCCAGGCCGCTATCCCGCTTGAAGACGCGCATCGGGCGCCGGTGCTGGCCGGGCCGAAGAAGATCGTGACAGTGCGCCTCGACATCGAGCGGCTGGCGTTGGCCCTGACGACTGTGGATCAGCCGGCCGGGCTGCCCGCGCTCGATCCCGCCGGCGATTGCAGCTTGGAAGCGTACACAGCCGTCCCAACCGTGACTGAGGCCGAAATCCGCTCGGAAGAGCAGCGCGCAGCCGAATTGGAGCGCCTCCTGGCGGAAAAGCAGAGCCTGGTCGAACGGCAACGCGCCACCGGCGATGCAACCGATCCACAAGCCCGGCTCGCCGAGAGCCGGCTGCAACTGGCCGTTGAAACCGATCGCCGCGCCGCGTTGGAGGCCCGTCTGTCTGCGATCCTGTTACGCAAGAAATACCTGGAGCGCTATGGCGACGCCGAGTCGCACCGCCGTTACCTGGTCGAAGTGGAGCCGCGCATCCGCGATCTCGGCTACAAGCTGAACGAGGCCCGCGTGGCAAAGCGGGTGTACGAATACGTGGTAGATTTCTACCAGCAATCGCAGTGAGGGCTTTCTGCTGTCGGTGGTTTCGCGGCGTAGAACCTGGGAGTTTGTGCAGGCAATCTTGAGGATGGCTTGAGATTCCCATGCCACAATCAGCACGATGGCAGGTCAATTACCCAGAAGGAGAAGTCAGTCTCATGTCGTTCGTCTCTCAAATCCCACACACAGCGCCGCAACGGCGCATCTCCATTCCCCGGCTGCTCGCAGCAGGTGTGATGGCCCTACTCGTCTGCGGGCTTATCGCCGCTTGTACGACGACTGCGCCCGCCCCGACGGTCGCGCCGACCGCTGTCCCGACCAAGGTCGTGGCTGCGGCTCCTACGGCTGCGGCCACAACCGTTGCACCGGATGTTGTGCCCCAGAGCACGCCAACCACCGCGGCCGCGCAACCCACCGCGACCTCGGCAGGGGTCGGCAACGCTGAAACGCTCGCATTCAATACCAAGGCCTGGCGCTACGACGCAACCAACGATGTCTACTGGCAGATCGGCGTCACGTATGTCGCCAAACCGGAAACAACCGAGTATGAGAGCCTGGGGATCTACATCCCCGGCGCCTTCATGACGGCCACCGCCAACGGCGATGATACCTTCTCGGCGACGATCAATGAGGGGGGGACCCTCAACGGCTTCACGGCCAAAACGGCCCCTGTAGTATTTCCGGTGGAAACTGGCGGCTATTCCGCGCATCAGGCGCCGACCGCGTATAACTACAACCAGGTGGCCAGCTATCTGAAGGCCGGCTTCATCTATGTGGATGCCGGCGTGCGCGGCAAACAGAATGGCTATGACGCCAGCGGCAAGCTGACTTACAGCGGCGGCGCACCGTGGGGCGTCACCGACTTCAAGGCCGCCATCCGCTTCATCCGCTACAACAAAGCGGTGCTGCCTGGCGACACGGGCAATATCTTTATGTTCGGCATGAGTGGCGGCGGCGCGCAGAGCACGCTCGTCGGCGCCACCGGCGACAGCAAACTCTACACGCCGTATCTCGAGTCTATCGGCGCGGCCATGGTGGACGCCCAGGGTCAGGCCATCAGTGATGCCGTGCAGGGCGTCATGGCCTGGTGCCCGATCACCAGCCTGGATTACGCCAATGGGGCTTACGAGTGGAACATGGGCCAGTACGCGACCACCGGGACGCGGGCGGCCGGCCTCTTCACGTCCGCGCTCTCAAAAGACCTGGCTACGGCTTATGCAGACTACATCAATAAGCTGGGCATCAAGGATGAAACAGGCAATGTCCTGGTGCTCACGCAGTCGGACACGGGCATCTACACAGCGGGAAATTACTATGACTACCTGGTGAAGACCGTCGAAACATCCCTGAACAACTTCCTGGTGGATACGACGTTCCCGTACACGGCGACCTCCGGCGGCTTCCCTGGTGGAGGCAGACCCCAGGGCGGCACCCCGCCGGCCGGGGCCCCCCAGGGCGGCACCCCGCCAGCGGCCACGTCCACAACCTATCAGACTGTCCAGGAATACTTCACTGCGATGAACAAGGATGGGCAATGGGTCACCTACGATGCCGCAACCAATACGGCCAAAGTCACCAGCCTTGCAGGGTTTGTCAATAGCCAGAAGACTCCCTCCAAGAGCGTGGGCGCCTTCGATGGTCTGGATCGCAGCCCGGCCGAAAACGACGTTTTCGGCAATGACACGAGCGATGCCCTGCACTTCGACGCCGTCCTGGCTGAACTGCTGGCCAAGAATCAGGCGGCATATGCTAAATACTCCGATTGGCAGACTGCGTACGTGGATGCCTACGCGACCGATCTGAAGGCGCTCGACAAGTTCGGCAACAGCATCCAGTACCGCATGAACGCCTACAATCCCATGTACTACCTGCTGCCCTACTATCAGGGGTATCAGACATCCACCGTGGCGAAGTATTGGCGGATCAACACCGGGATCAAACAGGGTGACACCGCGACGACGGTCGAGATGAACCTGGCGCTGGCGCTGAAGAGCTACACTGGCGTGCAAGATGTCCAATTCACGACGGTCTGGGGACAGGCCCACACCATGGCCGAGCGCACCGGTGACAGCACCACCAACTTTATCGCCTGGGTTACCGCAGTCACGAAGAAGTAGATGACCTGAGTTATCCTGGCGCTGCCGGGCGGCGAACAAGCCGCCCGGCTATGAATGTTATTTGAACATCAAGAGGATGCGCAGGCCATGGTCACACCCAGCAATGTCACCGAAAATGCCTCCCCGTTCGAGCCGTCAGGAGCCGCGCCGCGTCACGCCGGCCCGCTAGACCGGCTGCTCCGCTGGATCGAGCAGTTCCCCATCCCAAACCTGGTCCTCTGCCTGGGCCTGTTTGCTGCCTGCACGCTGCTGTTTCAAGGGATGCTGGCGCTCAGCACTCGTCGGCCCTTCTGGCCGCCAGATCTCAATTCGGCCCTGAGCGGCTACGTGCTGGCCTACAGCCTGGGGTTGACCCTGCACGTACAGCGGTCGGTCGAGCAAGCGCTGTCGGCCTTCGCGCCGGCGCTCGACCTGAACAAAGAGGAGTACGCGCGCCTGCTCGCCGACCTGCTCCACATCCCCACCGCACCGGCGCTGCTGTGCGGCCTGCTTGTGGTGCTGGCAACGTTGATCGGCAATTACGCCCTGGGCAGCGAAGCGCTGCAGGCCTTATTGGCTGTAGCGCCTATCTTGATCTCATCCAGTCTGGCCGTCGGCCTGACCTATGGCGCGGTCGGCATTTTGATGTATAACCTGATCCGTAAGCTTTGGCTGATTGGGCGCATTTACACGCTGGCGCGCAAGCTGGATCTCAACAACCACCGGTCCTTGTACGCCTTTTCGGGCCCGACCGCGCAGATCGTGGCCGGATGGATCGTGCTGAGCTACCCGAATGTCCTGCTGGTGCCTGGCGTCTGGCGCAACCCAGCCTGGATGACCATCACTGGGCTGACGCTCTTCGTCATCCTGATGGGCTGCTGCTACGCCCTGCTGCACATCCACCAGCGGATCGAGGCTGAGAAGCAGCAGTTGCTATCTGACGTGCAGACCCGGTTGCACGCCACATTCGCACGCTTACACGCGCAGATGGACCAGGGCGCTTTGCAGGAGCTTGGCCCGCTGAAACTGCTCATGGACAGCCTGATCGTGGAGCGCAGCATCCTCATCAAGATTTCGACCTGGCCCTGGCAGTCAGAAACCCTGGCCGGCTTCTCCTCGGTGGTGTTGCTGCCGCTCGCCATCTGGCTGGCGCAGACCTGGATCAAGAAGCTGATCGGTTTGTGATCGTGGCTGAAGGCATCTCGCTGGGTGATGACGGCTCTGACCGTGCTAATCTGAGTCGGAGGGTGGAACACTATGGAGAAGTGGTCGAGCAATAAGCCGATCCGCGAGCAGTTCGTGCCTATCCTGGAAGCGGCCCTGGCCGCGGCGGATCCGCGCTTGGCGGTGCTGTCACATCTTGCCCTGACCGGCGATGTGTTGCGCATCGGCCCGCGCGGGTATCGCCTGGGCGAGATCGAGCGCATCTTCGTGATTGGCGGCGGCAAGGCCGGTGCGCCGATGGCCGCGGCCGCGGTGGAAGTCTTGGGCGATCGGATCACGGCTGGCGTAGTCAATGTTAAGTATGGCCATACCGCGGGTGCGGGTGGCTGGCGAGTACGGTTTGAGCAGCGCCCTTGCGCTGCCACCGCCGCACCGGTGGTATCGCAGCGACCGTATACGGGCGCTGTCCGTATCATCGAGGCGGGACACCCCGTCCCGGATGCGGCTGGCCAGGCCGGCGCCGAGCAGATCGCGGCCTTGTTGCGCGATCTGACGTCTCGCGACCTGGTCATCGTTCTGATCTCCGGCGGTGGCTCGGCGCTGCTGCCGTTGCCAGTCACAGGAATCATGCTGGCTGACTACCAGGCCCTCACGGGTCTGCTCCTGCGGTGCGGTGCGGACATCACCGAGATCAACACGGTCCGCAAACACTGCTCGCAACTGCAAGGCGGCAGCCTGGCCCGGCTGGCGCAGCCCGCCCAGGTTGCCACCCTGATCCTCTCCGACGTCGTCGGGACACCCCTGGATGCCATCGCCTCTGGCCCCACCGTTCCAGACGCCACCACCTTCGCCGACGCCGTGGCCGTGCTGACGCGCTACGGCGTGCTTGATCACGCCCCCGCGAGCGTCCGCCAGCATCTCCTGGCCGGCGCGGCAGGCGTCCTCCCCGACACAGCGAAACCCGGCGATCCGATGTTTGAGTATGTCAACAATGTGGTCGTCGGCGATAACTTCAGCGCCGGCCGCGCGGCCGTGATGGCGGCGCAGGCTGCGGGCTGGCACAGTCACTTGCTCACCACTTTTGTGCAAGGAGAAGCGCGCGAAGTCGGCCGGGTGGCCGCGGGCCTGGCACAGGGGGTTGCCTGTGGCCAATCGGATTTCACCACGCCCGCATGCCTGGTGCTGGGCGGCGAGACGACGGTGACGATCCGGGGACAGGGCACGGGCGGGCGAAATCAGGAGCTGGCGTTAGCGGCAGCTATCGCCCTGGACGGCTCTCCGCTACCCGCAGACATGGAGATCGCAATCGTGGCCCTCGGCACCGACGGCAACGATGGTCCCACGGATGTCGCAGGCGGGCTTGCCACCCGAGACACGCTCGCACGTGGCAAAGCCCTGGGACTCGACGCGCACGCGGCGCTGGCGAGCAACGACAGCTACCACTACCTCGGCGCGTTGGGCGATCTGGTGGTTACGGGGCCGACGAACACCAACGTGAACGACCTGATCTTCATCTTCTGTGGATCTCGGAGTGGCTCGTAGCAGGGGGCACACGCGAACGGATCAGAGGACATGGCGGGGCGACATCGGTGCGCGTTTTCAGGCGTATCGAGCGGTGCTTCAGGAGTTCGGACTGGCCTCTGACGGCCGGCACATCTCCGCCGGCGGCTACGCTGCGATGCGGCAGATCATGGAGATGGCGCACCCTTCACTGTCATACCGGCCACCCATCGCGAGAAATTCGGAATCAATTAGCATTTCGCGAGAGGCTTCCCGGTAGCATATGCCACCGCGACCAAGGGTTTCAACAGAAATTTCTCCAGTTCCTTCGATCCGGTTAAAGTTAGTTATAGTCTTGCACATGCCTGCCTCCATGCACTCAAGGTACCTCTACGATAGTACCATCTTCCTGTACAACATGATAGATTATCTTCACGGCCGGGTTTTGAACACGCACGGCCCATTTTTGTCAAAGTGCGCACTGCCGACCCTACCAACACAATTTGGAACCGAGTCCGCGTGCTTGACACCCGGCCGTGGTCCATGTAAAATGGCTATCAAGATGGCTATTTGGAGGGTGCTATGATGCCCAGATACTCTATTGCCGAAGCGCGTAACCGTTTCGCCGAGATCGTTCATGACCTCAAACATGTTTCGTGGGTTGAGGTGACGCGGCGCGGCCGGCCGGTGGCGATTCTCATCTCCGTCGAAGAATTCGAGCTATTGCGCTCTGGAAACGTTACCTTTACAAGTGCTTATGAAGCGTTTCAGAGCAAGTTTGACCTGGCGAGAGAGGGAATCGAACCGTCGGTCTTCGAGGGCCTGCGAGATCCGTCTTCGGGCCGGGAGATGCGCTGGTGACTCTCCGCTACCTCCTCGATACCAATATCGTCTCCGAGCCGCTGCGTCCTGTCCCCAACCAGGCGGTGCTGGAACGCCTGCGCGAGCACCAGACGGAGATCGCCATCGCATCCGTTGTCTGGCATGAGTTGTGGTATGGCTGCTATCGGCTGCCCGAATCGAACAAGCGCACCCTGATCGACGCCTATCTCAAAGACGTAGTCGCTCGTGCGATCCCGATCCTATCGTATGATCCGCGGGCAGCATTATGGCATGCGGAAGAGCGCGCACGGCTGGCGGGCGTCGGCAGGTTGCCGCCGTTTGCAGACGGACAGATTGCTGCCATCGCGGCCACGAATGGCTTGTGCCTGGTGACGTTCAACTGGGATGACTTTGCGCCTTTTCAAGGTCTCCGGCTGGAGGAGTGGCGGCAGAGCTGAGTGACGCATGACGCCGGCTAAACGCAAGAACACGCGGGCTGTCGGCGCGGCCATGCGGCGGCTGCGGCCGGGAGATGAACCTGAGCGCGCGGGCGTGTTACCCGCGCGGCCGCGCGAAAGACGGTCACGCTTCGCATTCAATCCGCGACTGTAAAACTGGCGGGCAAAAGCTCATAGATGTCCAGCGCTTTGAGGCCAATCTCGCTTCCCTTTGTGAACAACGCAAGCCCCTGGCTCTGTCCGTCAGGAAAGATGCTGTCTGACAGCACCACCAGCCCATCGTTGGCGAAAACCTCGACGGAAGCACGATCGACGAATATCTGCAAGCGGATCATGCCAGCTTCGGGCTCCAAGTTAGCCGTGTGGATGCCTGCAAAGCCTTCATCGAAGCTACTGCGGCCCGAGTCCGAACGATCCACGAACACCTGGTGCTGCAGCACATTGTAGCCAATCGTGGTCCGTTCCTCTTTTCCAACGCGCACTTCGAAACCGAAACTGTGAACGGCCGGATTCAGTTGAAATTCTGCGACAATCTCGACTAAATCGCCCGTTATGCCTTCAAGTAAGTTGATCCCTGGAGTAATGGTCGTGTCTTGCCAATGGTGATGGCGGCCGCGCAGAGCGGCTAACTCAGGAATTGGCCGATGGCACAGACGAACGCCGTTCTCGGTTTGCTTCAGTGACAATTCGCGGGGCAGGCTGAAAACGCCGCGCCAGGTGGACGTGGGAACCTTGGTGGCGTATTGCCAGTTGGTCAGCCAGCCGGCCATCACGCGGCGCCCCTGCGGCTCGTCGCTCCAGGACTGGGCCGCATAGTAGTCGGCGCCGTAATCCGCCCACAGAATGACGTGCTCAGAGTTTTCAGACACAAACGTATCGCCGTCAAACTGGCCGATGAAGTACTGCATCCCTGATCTCCCCGCCGGCCCGCCGTCGCCTACGCCCACTGTCAGCACCCAGCGCGTTTCGGGCCCCGCTCCGATGGGCAGCTTGAAGAGATCGGGGGTTTCCCAGACACCCACGTGCGAGCCGTGATCGCTGCCGAAGCGGCCGCTTGGCTCCCAGTGGATGAGATCCGGGGACTTGTAGAAACGGACGGCGTCACCCGCGGCGAGCACCATCACCCAGTGGCCGGCTCCATTTTGCGCGTGCCAGAAGACCTTTGGGTCGCGAAAATCGGCTAAGCCATCGGGCGGCCGAACGACCGGATTGCCCGCATATTTGATCCAGGTGCGCCCGCGATCGGTGCTGTAAGCCAGGCTTTGGGCTTCATAGCCCTCCTTGTGAGACGTAAAAACGGCCACCAGGGCTTCTTGCCCGAACCCCGCAGTGCCCTTCCAGTCAACCACCGCGCTGCCCGAATAGATCGAACCGTGTTCGTCGGGGCAGAGTGCAACCGGCAGGTGCTGCCAGCTTACCAGATCGCGGCTGACGGCATGCCCCCAGTGCATCTGCCCGAAATTCGGCAGTGAGCCCTCGGGATTATGCTGGTAAAAAAGCTGGTATTCGCCCTGGTAGTATACGAAGCCGTTCGGATCGTTCAACCAATTGGCAGGCGGAGAGAAATGATATTGC
>JAPKMS010000085.1 GCA_026645775.1 Anaerolineae bacterium | reverse complement strand
GATAAAGAACCTGCGCCGCATCCTGGTGCTGAAACACCAGGGCCTCGATCCGCTGGCGATCGCGGACATGATGGGGCACACGAATGCCACCTGGGCGGACACCCATGCCGCCAGCGCCGATCTGGCCGCCGAGCTGCATGTCACCCTGCAGGGCGCGTGCTATCAGCCGGACACGTTCCAGGTCTCGCCCGAGGAATATGAAACGCGCGCCGCGCTGAACAAGCTCCAGAGCCACGACAGCGACAAGCGCGTCCGCGCCGCCGCGGGCTATCTGCTCACCATCCCCTACGGCTATCGCGCGGGCCCGGACGGCATCGCCGCGCCGCTGGCGCAGGAAGCCGAGGCTGTCCACACGATCGTGGACATGACCGCCGAGGGGTTGAGCCAGGCCGCGATCGCCGCGTTTCTGAACGACCTGGGCTGCGCGGCCCCGGCTGGCGGTCGGTGGCACAAGGATGCGGTACGCGAGATCATCCGGCGCCTGCCTGTCTACGCGGGGTTCGTGCTCTATCGCGGCACCGAGCGCAAGAAGGATTACTGGCACGGGGAGTTATTCATCGGCCGCCACCAGGCGATCATCACCCTGGCTGACGTCAAAGATGCGCTCGCAGCGCTCGGCCGAAGCTTCGAGTGGGTCTTTGCGCGCGGGCCCGCGCCTGACTGATGTGATGTGGTTGGCAGCGACCAAAAGAAACGCCCGACGGGTATGTCGGGCGTAAGGCAGCGAGCGGGTATGCTCGCCGGGGGCGTGACCGCGGATATGCGCGTCACATGCTGATGGCCGGATTGGACCCAATCGTTGGATCGGGTGCGATGTCCGGTTCGGTCGCTGGTCGGATGATGCCGGCGGCGACAAGTTGATCGCGATAGCCGGCAGAGATCGACCGCCTCTCTATCGTCCTCGGCCTGCGCACGACTAGCGCCTGGTCTGGCGCCGATCCTGCTGCCTGGCCGGTTCGACGCTGCTGGCGACGCTCGGCCCGCTGGCGTTCTTCGCGCTGGTGTGCTGCGAAGCGCAGGACGGCAATTATGCCGACGACGAGAAGCCACGCGATCCACGCGTACATGATGGGGCTGCTGAACATGGTCTGCCTCCGGGTTTGGGGATGAGTTGTGGTCCGAGAGCGGATCATCTACCGTAATTGCAGCAGATGGCCCGATCTCGGGCCACAACCTGTCCGCTTCACCAGTTCCTGGCTGTGTGGTTCACAGCTTCGGAGCAGTGCAAGCAGATCGGTTCAGCGTTCAGTGGTACGCGTAGGCCCCGACGTTTCAGCGACCTGGCCGTAATCTACAACCGACCCGGCCAATTGTCAAACCTCCAATTGGCGCCGTTGTACAGGGTGCTTGTGTACGCGGCATCCTGGAGGCTATTGCCGCACAATCTGTGGCAGGTACGTCTGCAGCGCCGTCGCAATCCTGTAGTAGGCCACCACCTGGTTGGCCATTTTAGCCCGGTAGGTGAAAGTAAGCTGATCGCCGGACACTGTGACTGGCATGGCGCCAATGAGGTAGCCATCTCGGCGATAAGCCCAGGCGCTGAGACGCGTGGTATTGTCCCAGCCCGGCAGCCGTGTCAACTTCAAGCTGGTATCTGCTCCCATCGGTTGGCGTACGATGATTTTGTTGGCTCCGCGTTCCTCGATCAGATAGTGGTCGCCGCTGCTCAACGGTGCGCCATTGTAGGACGTGAAGATGCCGGCGATCAGGCTGCCATCGTCTCGCTGCACTAAGACCCCCTCTGGTGGCAACACATAGCCGCCCGTGGCATAGGCGTTATTGTCGTCCCAGTTCCGGATCACGGTCGTGTGCTCGAAGTCCGAGATCGTCGCGTTGGCTGCCAGCCAGGTGTAATCCGTGAGCCGCTCGCCGGCGTACCGGGCCACGACCTGTTTCTGGAAGGCGCTCACGACCCCCAACCAGTCACTGTTTAGGCCGCCTCCGTAGCCCAGGTCGTAGCTGAGCAGGTAGCCGAAGGCCAGGTTC
>JAPKMS010000084.1 GCA_026645775.1 Anaerolineae bacterium | reverse complement strand
TGCCGGCCGACACCGACTGGAACTCAGTCCACGTAGGTGGACTTTGCAAAGGTAGGCGCAGTTTCAACTGCCGGCACACGCCAGTGGCCGCAACATGAAATTGCCCTGGGGAGCGCCCGCGCACCCTTCGACCTCCGGCCCTCAGCCGATCCGCTCCAGCCCGCCCATGTACGGCCGCAGCACCTCCGGCACCGCGATCGATCCGTCGGCCTGCTGGTAGTTCTCGATCACGGCGATCATCACCCGCGGGAGCGCGAGGCCTGAGCCGTTCAGGGTATGCACATACTCCGGCCTGGCGCCCGCTTCCGGCCGGAAACGGATGTTGGCCCGTCGCGCCTGGAAGTCACCGAAGTTGCTCAACGAGCTGACCTCCAGCCACTCGCCGCAGCCCGGCGCCCACATCTCCAGGTCGTACTTCACCGCGGCCGAGAAACTGAGATCGGCGGTGCACATCTGGATCACTCGGTAGGGGATCCCCAGGCCGCGGCAGATGTCTTCGGCGTCCGCGATCAACGTCATCAGCTCAGCCATCGAGGTCTCGGGGCGGACGAACTTCACCATTTCCACCTTATCGAACTGGTGCCCGCGCTTGATGCCGCGCACGTCTCGGCCCGAGCTCATCTTCTCGCGCCGGAAGCAGGGCGTGTAGGCCACGTGGTAGATCGGCAGCGCCTCGCCATCCAGGATCTCGTCCCGGTAGAGGTTGGTGACGGGCACCTCGGCGGTGGGAATCCACCAGTAATCCTCTTCAGCGTCGTGGTACAGGTTGTCGCCGAACTTGGGCAGGTTGCCGGTGCCCACCAGGATCTCCGACTTGACCATGTAGGGAGGCGCGACCTCGGTATAACCGTGCTGGAGGGTGTGGATATCCAGCATCCAGGCGATCAGTGCGCGCTGCAGCCGCGCACCGGCGCCCTTCAAAACGTAGAAGCGCGTGCCGCTCAGCTTGACGCCGCGGTCGAAGTCGATGATGCCCAGCGCGGCGCCCAGATCCCAGTGCGGCTTGGGCTCGAAGTCGAAGCGGCGCTGGACGCCTTCCACGCGCGTCACCACGTTCTCGGTGTCGTCCTTGCCCAACGGCACGCTGGGATGCGGCAGATTGGGGATGCGCAGCATGGCATCGGCCAGATCGACCTCAACCTGCCCCAGCTCCTCGTCCAGCCCCTTGATCTCGTCGCCGATAGCGGACATGTGCGCCTGCAGGGCCTGGCCTTCGGTGCGCTTGCCTTCGCGCATCAACTGACCGATCTGCTTCGAGCCGGTGTTGCGCTCGGCCCGCAGCACCTCCACCTGCGCCAGGATGGCCCGGCGTCGCTCGTCCAGCGCCAGCGCCCGCGCCACCGGCGCATCTTCGGCGTGCAGCGCGCGCATCGCTGCAAAGACCACATCGCGGTTCTCACGCATGAATTTGATGTCCAGCATGGGGCTTCCTCCATCAAAATTAAAACAAAAAACGCCAGCCCGTCCAGGGACGAGGGGCGCTCGCGGTGCCACCCTGATTCGCTGCGGCCTCACGGTCGCAGCCTTGTGCGCTCGCCCGCCCTGGGGGCAGGGAGCGGCTACCCGTTAACGAGGGTCAGGCGGCAGCCCATACTGGCCCCCTGCGCCCCGCGACACGGAGACAGGCGGAAGTTCCGGGCTGCGGCTCGGGAGGGGATTTCAGCGCACCGCCTGGCTGCCTTGCACCGGCCGGCAGCTCTCTGGTGCGATGCGACGCGCCTACTTGTCTCCGTCAACGCCATTTATACGTGCGAGAGTATAGCATCGCCGCCCGGGGGGTGTCAAATCGAGATTTCGGCCGGGCGGAAGGAGGACAGAAGAACGAAGGACATTAGCATTTGACAGTGTTTGCGTGACGTGCTAATATCGGTGCTTGTACGACCTGTAACAGACAACTCTACATCTGGCAATCTTCACCCCTCCCCTGGCCGGCTTGCCTGTTTAGGGCGGCAACCAGTCAACGATGACTCTGGCTTGGCCGAACCATCGACGTCGATCGGTTTGTAATAGCCGGCGTAATGCGCCCGGGGTATATTATCGTCCCCGGAGGGGTCGGTTTTCCCGGTTGAGGTTGTCTGCCTCTCAAAATCGCCGCGTCTGTCGCAGCTTTCGGCTCCGGCGCGGTGTATAGACTCGCAATGCGCTTCCTCCCTGGAGGGGGGCGGCACGGCAGCGCTTTGCCTCGTGCCCGAATGTGCATCCTCTCTTCGCCAGATACCAAACGACTGAAGTCGTTACTGTTGGTCAACCAGCCAATTGGTGATCAAGATTATAAAAGAAAGACTCTGGGGTTGTCTGTATGCGGACATCGCAACCTGCACCTCAACAACGGAGCAGCCTGACGCTTTACCTCAGCCGGCAGGCGAGCAGCCCGGCCCGCTATTTGCTCGAACAGCTCGTGATGGCACTGGTCGGGTGGATGCCCACGGTGGCCGGGATCGGGCTGCGGGCTGTGCTCTACCGGCTGATCCTGCACATGGACGGGATCGCGGCCATCGAGAACGGCGTGCGGTTGCGGTTTGCACAGCACATCCGCCTGGGTCGCAATGTTTACCTGGACCAGGGCGCGTATCTGCACGCCTGCCCAGCCGGCATCAGCATCGGCGATAACAGCTTTGTGATGCACGGTGCGGTGCTGCACGTTTACAATTTCCGGGACCTGCCCCACGCCTTCATCCGCATCGGCCGCGACAGCCTGATCGGCGAGCTAAACGTGCTGCGGGGGCAAGGGGGCATTGCGATCGGGGACCGGGTGTACACTGCGCCGCTGGTGCAGCTCCTGGCCGTGAACCACGTGTACGACGACCCGACCCGCCCGATGGTCGAACAGGGCATCACCGCCGATGGGATTGTGGTAGAGGATGATGTTTGGATCGGGGCCGGCGCGATCATCACCGACGGGGTGCGGATCGGCCGGGGCGCGGTGGTGGCCGCGGGCGCGGTCGTGACGCAGGATGTGCCGCCGCACACGGTGGTGGGCGGCGTGCCGGCGAAGGTATTGAAGATGATTGATGGCGCCTCGCAGCCGCGGGGAGCGGTGTATTTTTGAAGGTGGAATGTGGAATCTGGAATGTGCACATTGCAGATTCCACATCAGAGAGTAACGCATGACAACACTATCCGTGGTGATCCCTGCCTACAATGAAGAATCCGGCATCCAGGACGTGATGGCGCGCGTGCTGTCGATCCGGCCGCAGTTGCCCGAGGTCGGCATCCAGGCGCTGGAACTGATCGTCGTGGACGATTGCTCGCACGATCGCACCGCGGCGCTGGTGGCTGCAACGCCGGGCGCACGCTTGATCCAGCACGCCGCGAACGGCGGCTACGGCGCGGCGCTGAAGACCGGGTTCGCCGCGGCCAGCGGGGAGTTGATCGGCTTCCTCGACGCGGACGGCACCTACCCGCCCGAACATTTCCCCAACCTGTGCCGGGTCGCGCTGGCGCAGGACGCGGACATCGTGATCGGCTCGCGCATGGCGGGCGCGGAGAGCCAGATGCCGGCCGTGCGCCGGCTCGGCAACCTCATCTTCGCCAACCTGGTCAGCCTGGTGAGCGCGCAGCGCATCACCGACTCGGCCAGCGGGATGCGGGTGTTCAAGAAGTCGATCCTGGACCGGATCTACCCGCTGCCCGATGGGCTGAACCTGACGCCGGTGATGAGCACGCGGGCGCTGCACGAGCAGCTCAAGATGGTCGAGGTGCCGATCCCCTACAGCGAGCGGGCCGGCCGGTCGAAGCTGAACGTGATGCGCGACGGCATGCGCTTCGCCCAATCCATCGTGTGGACTGCGCTCACCTATAACCCGGTGCGCCAGTTGGGGCTGATCGGCCTGGCCGCGATGGCTGTGGCGCTGGTCGTGGCGGCCTGGGTGCTGGTTCAACGGGTGCAGGGGATCACGATTTTGGGGCCGGTGGGCGTGTTTGTGCTCTTCTCCGGCGCGGTGCTGGGCGTCGTGGGCGTGAGCATCTTCACGCTGGGCGCGATGTTCAATTACCTGGTGGCCATTTTTTACAAACAACCGATCCGCCAGGGTCTCTTCGGCCGGCCGATCCTGCGCTCGCCGCTCGACCGGCATTTCGGGTGGATGGGGCTTGTCGCGATGCTGAGCGGTGTAGCCATCGGCATCGCCAGCCTGGCCGCCAGCCTGCGCGGCTGGGAGCTGACCCGGCTCTGGTTCTGGCTGCTGCTGTCGGCGATGGCGGTGATCGTGGGGCTGCAACTGGTGATCAGTTGGTTCATCATGCGGGTCCTCGAGGAGTTGAGCCAGCGCGAGACCCGCGTCGCCGATGACATGCTGGGAAGCGAGATCGGGTGAAAATGTGGAAGGTGGAAGGTGGAATGTGGAATGTTAGGGGCGCTCCGTGTCTGAATTGACTGATCCAACTTTGGAGTTGCGCGCAAACCTGGGGACGCGGCGGATTCCGCCGCTGCCGGCGGCGCGCTTCCCGGATGCCGGCGCCGCGGTGCAGACGCTGACGTCGTCGACCCGGCCGGCCGGCAGCGTGGATATCCTGCTGGTGAACCCGCCTGCACCCGACGGCGGGATCTGGATCCGCAGCCAGCACCGCGTGGGCCGCCGCAGCCGCGAGAACATGATCTGGCCGCAGGTGAGCCTGGCGCAACTGGCCGCGATCCTGGCGCCCGAATACACCTTCGAGATCGTGGATTGCATCGCGACGCGCATGGGCTGGCCCGAGTTCGAGAAGCTGCTGGAGGCGCGCCGGCCCAAATACTATCTGACCCACGTGACCGCGCCGAGCCTGCGCAACGACATGTACGGCGTCTTCCTGGCCAAGGCGTTAGGGGCCCACACGATCGCCTTCGGCACACACGTCACGCCGCTGACGCTGGAAACGATGCGCCCCTTCCCTGCCCTGGACTTCATCCTGCGCGGGGAGCCGGAGATGACCCTGCGCGAGCTGCTGGACACCTTCGAGGGCAAGACGCCGAGCGATCCGCGGGTGGCGAAGATGTTGGCGGAGACCCGGTTGCAGGTTCAAGGTTCAAAGTTGGAGATTGAGAAGAATAACCTTCAACCTTCAACCTCCCAACCTTCGACCCTAAGCGGGATCGCCGGCCTGGCCTGGCGGGAGGACGGGGAGATCGTCATCAACCCCGACCGGCCGTTTATCCCCTCGCTGGACGACCTGCCGATGCCGCTGCACCATCTGCTGCCGCTGGACCGCCAGCGGATGCCGATGATCCGGGGGCCGTTCACCTTTATCGTGACCAGCCGCGGGTGCCCGGCGGGCTGCAAGTATTGCATCAAGCACGTGTCGTACCAGACCAGCGTGCGCGTGCGGTCGCCGCAGTTGATCCTGGAGGAGCTGCAACGGCTGTCGGAGCTGGGCATCCACACGGTGCACATGTACGCCGACCTGTTCACCGTGCACCGCGCCCAGGTGATGGAGCTGTGCCGGCTGATCATCGACAGCGGGCTGAAGGTGCAGTGGATGTGCAACAGCCGCGTCGATTACGTCGACGAGGAGATGCTCCAACTGATGGGCAAGGCCGGCTGCTGGTACATCTCCTGGGGCATCGAGAGCGCCAACGAACAGATCTTGAAACGGGCGCATAAGGGGTATCGTAAAGAGCAGGCAGTCCAGGCGCTGAAGTGGGCCAAGGCTGCGGGGATCAACAACTGGGGCTTCTTTATCATCGGCCTGCCCGGCGAGACCCCGGAAACGATCCAGGAAACCATCGCCTACGCCAAGGCGCTGCCGCTCGACATCGCCCTCTTCCACATCGCCGCGCCCTACCCCGGCACCCCCTTCTTCTATGAGGTGGTGCAGAATAACTGGTTCCGGCCCGGCACTAACTGGGAAGAGGTGGACATGGACGAGTCCACCGTGCTGGATTACCCCGACCTGACCGCCGAACAGCTCGAATACTGGCAGAAGCGCGCCACCCGCGAGTGGTCGTTCCGCCCCGGCCCGATGTGGACGTTCCTGAGGGGGATGAATAGCTGGGCGGGGTTCAAGAGCGCCGTGAGCGTGGGCTTGCAGATGCTGCGGTTTGTGCGAGGATAAGGTTAAGGCATCAAAACCCTGCTAAACCGTGTCTCACCGAAATAGCGAAGTTGAGGCTAAGGCTAAGGCTAAGGTTAAGGCTGAGATTAAAACCTCAACCTCAACCTTCTTAGCCTTCACCCTCTCCGCCCTGCTGTCCGTTTGGGCCGCGTACGACCGGGGGGGGGCGTGGTCGCGGTTTTGGGGGCTGGCGCTGGGGTTGGCGGCGGCAGGGGCCATCGGCTGGGCGGGGCGGCGCTGGGGAGACCGGGCGCTGCGGGTCGCGAGCGCGGGGTGCGCGGGGCTGGCCGCGGCGGTGGCGCTCTATTTCCTGCTGACGTTCGATTGGGCCGCGGGCGGCGCGGGCAAATTTGCACTGCTGCAGGGGATCGGTCTGTGGATCCAGGCGCACCGGCCTGCGCTGCCGCTGACCGAGGATATCAACGGTAACGTCGCGGCGGGTGCGCTGGCCATTTTGATCCCGCTGGGGGTGGCGGGGGTGGTCCGGCGACGGGGCCCAGCGGCGGGCGGGCCTGCGGTGTGGACTGCGGTCTTGAGCGCTGCGGCCGCCCTGGCGGTGGCCGCAGCAGCCGCCGGGCTGATCCTCACCGCGTCGCGCGGGGCGTGGGGCGGGCTGGCGATCGGAGCGGCGTGCGCCGGGGGGCTGGCGTGGCGGGCGAGGCAGCCGCGGCCGCGCATCCCGGATGCGGCCATCGCCCTGGGGTTGCCCCTGGCGCTTGCCGCGGCGTCGGCGCTGATCTTTGCCGCGGGAGTGGCGGCGTCGGGATTCGCGCAGGCGTTGGGCGGGGTGGGGACTTCGGCGCTGGGCCGGGCCGCGCTGTGGCGCGATGGGCTGGCGCTGGCCGGCGATACGCCGTTCACCGGCGCCGGGCTGGGCAGCACGATGATGGTCTACTCGACCTATGCGCTGATGCTGCACGTTGGCTTCATCTTCCACAGCCACAACCTCTTTCTGCAGATCGCGCTGGAACAGGGGCTGCCGGGGCTGATTGCGTTTGCGGCGTTGATCGGGGCTGGGCTGATGGCCGCGATCACGGGCAGCGGGCGCCGCTGGGGCCTGGCCGCTGCCGCCGCGCTGGTGGCCCTCGTGGTCCACGGCACCGTCGACGCCGGCCTCTACGTCAGCCGCCTGGCGCCGGTGCTGTTCCTGCCGCTGGGGTTTGCGTGGGCAGGATACCGGGGGGCCGAAGCCAAGAGCCGCAGCGATGAAGACCCCATCCGCGTTCACACCTGCACTTGCGCCGAAGCGCAGCGCAGGTGCAAGTGTCCGCCCTCGTCCGCGTCCTATTTTCGGGCCAGCTACTTCGTCTTAACCTTAACCTTAGCCTTAGCCTTAACCTTAGCCTTGCTCCCCGGCACGCGGGCGGCGTTTCAGGCGAATATGGGCGCGGTGGCGCAGGGACGGGCCGAGCTGGGGGTCTACGAGTGGCCGAAGTGGCCGATCCAGGATGCGCTGCGCCGCTCGGCTGAGGTCGACCTGGCGCCGGCGGTCGCCCGGTTCGAGGCGGCGCTGGCGCTGAACCCGGCCAATGTGACCGCAAACCGCCGCCTGGGCCAGATCGCCCTCTCCCGCGGGGAGGAGGCCGCGGCCCGGCAGCACCTGGAGGCCGCAGCCGCGGCGGCGCCCGATCAGCATGCCACCCGGCTGCTCCTTGGCGAATCATACGCCATTGCGGGCGAGATCGACCGGGCGGCCGCCCTGTGGCGGGGGCTGGACCTCAGCCAGGGCCAGATCCCGCTGCGCGAGTGGTGGTACGCCCACCTGGGCCAGCCCGACCACGCCGCCCGCATCGCCGCCGCGGCCGAGGCCGCGCAATGAGCCACGGCCAAGAAATGATCACCGTCGTCTCCGGCCTGCGCCCCGGCGAGGTGCTCCAAATCGTCA
>JAPKMS010000083.1 GCA_026645775.1 Anaerolineae bacterium | reverse complement strand
TCCCAGCCGCCGTCCAGGCGCAGCAGCGCACCTTCCTGGACGGTCAGCGCCGTCGAGCAGGGAATCTCCGACCAGACGCCGCCAGCCTGTTCCTGCCAGCAATAACTACCGATGTCCGAGCTCTCCAGCCGCACCGTGCGATTATCCAGCCAGCGCAGCGACCAGGCCAGGCGGCCGGCAGCGCGGGTCGGCTGGCGGTACAGTGTGCGGCCGGTGGCCACGTCGCGCACCTCGAAGAGCAGCGTCTGGCCGGTCGTGACCAGGATGCTGCGATCGCCCTGCGGCGAGCGGATCACCAGAGGATCGCGCCGCACGGGCGCACGCCAACAGCCGCTCAACACGGGCAGCGCCAGCAAGAGCAATAGAGCGCACGGCAGAGCACTCCAAGGTCGGGTCAGGGACATCGCTTCTCCTCAGGCGAGCAGGTTAACGCGTCAGCACCAGGTATCAGCACGGTGCAGCATCTCAGCCACGAGCGCGCTGGCTGAATCGTAGAAGGCAGCGCCCCGCCTGGCGCACGCATCCGGTTCACGTCACCCCCACTGCCAGATGATCGGCGATGAACTGCCGCGCCCGCGCGCAGTCGACTGCCGAGGCCAGGCTCAAGTCCAGCGTCAGGTCCGCATCGATCAACCCGCCGCACTTGTTCAGCCGCTCCAGCGCCGCATACTTGCCCGGATCATGCATGTACAGCAGCAGCCACTGGGGGCTGAGCCAGCGAGTCAGAAACCCGCCGGTCGGCGGGATAACCACCACTTCCCGGATTTCGCTGAGAGGCAGCAAGAGCCGGCGCCGGACGTCGACCAGCCGGTCGGGGTAGAGCAGCAAGAGCGGCCGCGTTGCCGCATAGGCGGCCGTCCCCAGCCCGGTCAGCCCGCACAAGAGCGCCAGAACGCCGCCGAGGATCGCCTTGCCCGCTGACCAATACGCGGGCGGCGGCAGGATCAGCATCAACACACCGACGGCCACGAACGCCAGCGACCCCAGCGCCAGCAGCGCGTGTTTACCTGGCGCACCCCGGATGACCAGGGCATCCTGAACAGGTGCCTTGTCATCAGCCATGCGTCACCCCGCTCCCTCGGCCGGGAGCGTACGATAGACTTTCTCCCCGGCGTCCAGGATGGCGCGCACCGCCGCCACGGTCGGCCGCGCTCGTAGCGGTTCGTAGTAGATCAGCGTTCCACCCCGCAAAGCCACCGCAGGCCAGCGTCCCTGGCCGGCCAGCAGTGCGCAGCCCTCCAGCACCGCACGGCCAGGGTTGCCGGTCAGGACGTAGCCGTCCAGCTCCGGGAAGTCCACCAGCAGATCGGCCGCGTCGTTGGCCGGCCTCAGGCTGTTAAGCGAGCGCCGGGGGCGGAGACAGAACTCCGGCCACGCCGGGTTGGCCGCAAAAATCGCCACGAGGTAGGGCGTATAGCCGCTGCTGACGTAGGTCCCATAATCGTAGTTCAGCACGCGGATGGGAATGCCGTGGTAACTGCCCACCAGCAACCCATCCGCGCGGGATGACGCAACCGGCGCGAATAACGCGAATCCGGCCAGTTGGCGACGCAGCATGACATCATCGGTGGCCACCCAGGCCAGGCCCAGCTCCGCGGCCAACGCGCGCAACCTGGCCTGCCGTTGACCGCGCCACACCCGGAGGCCGGCCAGCAGGCCAAGCGCCAGCAGCACAGTCAGGATGACAACGGACCAGGCCGCCTTGGGCATCCTACACCTCAATGCTGCTGATGAGCGGGATCTCCACGTCCTGGCCCTGGTAGGCGCGCACGCCGCAGACGACCAGGTAGAGCCAGAACGCCGCGGACAGCAGCATGGCGATGAAGCTCAACGTCGTGATGAGCCCCAGCGCGGTGGAGACGATGGCCCCGGC
>JAPKMS010000082.1 GCA_026645775.1 Anaerolineae bacterium | reverse complement strand
GCGCGCGGGCAGCCAGGTGGGATCCATCGCCTGCACGCGTTCCAGCCCGATCTCGCCGGTGGTCGTGATGGCGTAGCCGGTCGCGAGCAACACCGGCGCTGCAGCGAGCGCCTCAGACTCCGCCGCGGCCGCCAGCGGCCAGTGCATCAGCTCCTGGGCGATGGAGTTCCAGGTCCAAGCGGAGGGCCAGCGCAAGGTTGCGTAGGACATCAGATCGCCCAACTCAGCACTCCCGCTGGGCGCCGGGATCGAGACCTGGGTGATGGGATCGTAGCCCCACCAGTCGGCCGTCTGAGAGCCGGTGCCATCGTAGAAATGGCAGTTGTTGTACGGGTAGTCCTCCTCATCGTCGGCGGCGCCGCAGCCGGTGTGCCCAAGATAGTAGTTGTGTCCCAACTCGTGAGCCAATGAGCGGCCTCCGTGGGGTGCGTTGTAGCCCGCGCCTGGGCTGCCGAGCCGCGCGTTGAACGTCACCTGGTCGCCGATAGTGCTGCCCAGGCCGTTGAAGCTATTGTCGCCCGGCCCTTCTTTCACCACGCCGATGTAATGTGTCCGTGCGCCGCGATTGTCGCACCAATCCGGGTCATCGCTGGTTTTATCTCGCCACCACAACGAAGTGTTCACCTTCCACTCGTCGCCATCCAGCTCGTAGGGGCCGTAGCTGGCAGATTCCCATTGATACTCCTCGATCGGCTCCTTCTGATACCACATGCGGAACCTGTAAGCCGGCAGCAGGGAGAGGGCGCGATCCCGGATGGAGAGCCCATCGGCCGTGCCCATAAACAGGTGGCTGGGCGTGCCCGAATGGCTGCGCACGGGGATGAAGACGCCGCAGATGGGCGATCCCCGCTTGAGGCGCACCGTGTGCTGGTAGACGTTGTTCGGGTTGAACGACTCCGGCTCCGTGCCCATCCCCGAAATGCGCACTTCGAGGTCGAGCTGGTCTTCATCGAGCCAGCCGGCCGGCAGCTCGAACAAACACGCCTGGTTCGGGTCGGCGCGATCCCAACTTGCCGTTTTCATGTCGAGGTAGACCGGCTCGCCGCGCAGGATTTGCTTGTAGGTGCTGAAAGATCCTTCGATGGGCGGCAGGTTCGTGGCCTCGACCGTGACCCAACTGCACGCGTACGGGACATTGATCGGCGCATTGCTCCGGTACGCGCCGACAAAGACGCGCACGAAGATCGGCTTGTCCTTCATGTAGTGGACGCCGGTGTCGCCGAGCGCGGGCGGCGGCAGATCCGGGCCGTACAGGCGCGAGAGGACCTGGGTGATCTCCACGCCCAAAATCCGGTAATCGATGGGGATCGTCGTGGCCGTGGGGGTCGGCGTCTTCGACGGCGTGGGAGTGAGGGTGGGGGTGCGCGTGACAGTGGGCGGCGCGCTGCCGCAGGTGATCACCAGCTCCGGCGCATGGCTGCCCTCGCGGCTGTGATATTTTGCCACCACCGCCTCCGCCGGCCGCGGGCTGCGCGCGGCGATCAGGAAGCCGTGCGGCTGAAGCTCGCCTGTGTTCCACTTGCGCACCGCGCCGGTCACATCCCAGGCGTTGTACTCGTACACCTTGACCTGGTTGATGAAGCCGGTGCTCGCCTTGACGCTGGTCGTCTCGTTGTTCCAGGTCAGCGTGGCCGCGTTGAAGCTGCTTTCGAGCATCCCGGCCGCGCCTTCGTAGTCCCAGTTCGTGCCGATCACGTCAATGGGATAGAGGCGCAGCTCCGCGTTGTAGATGTAGTAGCCGGCCAGGCGGTTGTCAAACGGGAAGTGGAGGTAGGTTTCCTTGAACCCGTTGGCGTTGCCGGCCCACAGCTCGGCACTGGTCCCGTAGTTGGCGTCGGGGAACGACTGGTCGGCGTAGGTATCCGCGTCCGCCGGGATCACGACCGGGCCGGAGCAGAGCGGCGCGCTGGTGGCCGTGCGGGTTCGCGAAGGCGAAGGCGTAGCAGTACGCGTTGGTGTGCGCGTTGGCGTGACCGTGGGCGTCCGCGTCGGGGTGCGGGTGGGCGTCCGCGTGACGGTCGGGGTGGCGGTGGGGGTGGTGCCCGGCAGCGTGTATACCACAACCAGCCGCGGCCGATAGGTGGCCGTGTTCTCCCGCGACAGGAAGAAGGTCGTCCACGCCGAGCTGCCGTCCCCCTTCAGCGTGAAGCCTGAGTTGGTCGCGCCGTTCTCGACCCATTCCTGAACCGCGCGGGTCACGGTGATGTTGTGCCAGCCATTGTCCATCGTGACCGTGGTCGGGCTGTCGTCCGCGGCGTAGCGATCCGGCTTGCTGTTCCACGTCACGCCGGTCTCGATCCACGCGCCCGCCACGCCGCCCACGATGCGGTGCGGCCATATCTGGCCCACGCTGTCGGGCGCGGCCGCGGCCAGGTTGATCAGCGTGTACATCTGCAACGTGGCCGAGCTGATCGTGGCGCCTGCGGGGATGCCGGCCAGGTCGAACCGGATGAGGATCCAGTTGTCGTAGCCGCCGGCGCTCCGACCGATGCTGAGGCTGGTTGCACTGCCGTAATTCGTGGTCGGCGCAAAGGTGCTCACATAAGTGTCGGCCGTTGCGTAAAGCGTCTCGCTGACCTGAACGCCGGCCGGCGCCACCACTTGGGAGTGCGCCCGCACCGGTGCGAGTGCGGCAGCACCGGCGATCAACAACACGGCGATGGAGAAGCAGCTGAAAACGGGGGAAGCGCGGCGGGCGAGGGAAACGGTGCGGGTTGACATGGTGCGCTCCTGGGGTGAAAGGCCGTCTGGCCGGCGATCAAGGATCAATTGTCAAACGGATCGTTCAGTCATCCACCACCTGGCTATGCCCCGCGGGGCAGATACCCTCGGTGCAGTCATAAAAGCTGGGGAAGTCCTCATCGAACTCCGGCGGGCCGATGCGCCAGCACGCCTCGCAGTAGTCCGCGGCGCACGCCCAGCAGTGAAATGCCACCAGGTCGGGGCCGGCCAGTGCGCGGACGGCCGCGTAGTCGCGCCCCGCGATGGCGCGCATGAGCTCGGCCAGGGCGGGCAACTCCCCGAAGTGGAGCGTCGCACCCAGAAAGCCGGTCCGCTCCAGCCGGTCGCGGTCGCGCCACATCCCTTCGCCCGATCCGGCCGGCAAGAGGGCGAAGGTTGCCGCGGGCTGGCCGCAGCGGGCGCAAGGAAGGGCAAATGGGAGCATGGCAAATCCGTTGGCGGGCATTTTTGCTGCGCGTTTCCTATTTCCGGCGCTTAAGTCCTGTCTTGGGACGTGCGAAAGACAGCGGTTTCTTGGGCAGTTTCGCCTTGTATAGTTCGTACTCGAGTTTAGACTAACGACGATCGGCTCGGCAAGGCCGAGTTGGTGTTGACGCTCTTTGACAACCGAAGTG
>JAPKMS010000081.1 GCA_026645775.1 Anaerolineae bacterium | reverse complement strand
GATCAGGAAGTGGACCCGCAGGCCGGCGCGATTCACCGCGCGGGGAAACTCTGCGGCAAACGTGCCGTCGCCATCTTCGTAGGGGTGGTAAAGAAAGTACTCCTCGAACTGGTCGAGGATGATCAGCAATTCGCCGCCGAGGCGCTCGGTCCAGGTCTGCAAACCCTGAACCAGCGACCTGGTTTCTGGCGCGCCGCCTCCCGCGGGACCCTGCACCGAATCCGCCACCCGCCGCAGCAGGCCGGCGATCGGATCATCGCGCCATGCGCTGTAGACCACCACACCGAACTCTGGCAGACCGCTCACGGTCGGATGCTCCAACGCCTGCTGCCGCAGGGCGTGGGCCACGCCGGCGCGCAGCACCGAGCTCTTGCCCACGCCGCTTGCCCCGTACAGCACCGTCAGCCGCGCCGCCTGAAGATTGGCGCTGATGATCTCGCAGTCGGGCTCCCGGCCGAAGAAAAACGGCGCGTCCGCCTCGTCATAGGGCATGAGGCCCCGGTAGGGAGACCGGGGGACGAGGGAGGCGTTCATGGCCCGCTTCCCCACCGAGGCAGCGCCGTGAAGCGTTGGCTCAAAGCCGCCACGTAATCCTCCAGCCGCACATCCAGGATATCCACGTCCCGTTTGCGCCAGAACTCCTGATCCAGCGTCTGCGGCTTGAGTTGGATCGCCCAAGATTTGTAGTTCAGTTTTTGCTCGCCCCAGATGCGGTGCAGAATCACCCGCAGGTTCCAGTCACGCAGGCTGTAACCCAGGAACAGAAAATGGCTCTTGCGCAGCTTGGCGGCCAGCATCACCGGGATCAGGTTGGAGATATCGGTGCGGGTCAGGTAGTCGATGTAGTGGTCTTCAGTGATAATGTAGCTATCGCGCTCCGGGTTGGCTCGGTCCACTGCGCCGTGGATCTTCAGGATCGCGGCCCGCTGATCGAGATTCAAACCGCGATACTCGTTGGGCCGATCGATCAGCACCGGCTCTCCATCGGGCGACGCGTGCAAAAATTTACCGCGGTCCTCGCCCTCGGCAATGTAGGTCACCAAGTCGAACGGCTCGCCGGCCGCGCGGAAGGTGCGCTCCAGCACGTCGTCGTAGTTGGTGGTGACGATCAGTTGATACCGCGGCGGATACCCCAAGCCGCGCAGGACACCGGGGAGGCTCGCCAGTAATTGATGCAGGGGCGTGGGCGGATAGTCGGCGTCCAGCAGCGCATGCAGGCCCTCGTACAACGGGCCGGAGCCGTTCATCACGGCCACATACTGCGAGACGCGCACCAGGTCAAGGGCCTCGTCAGGCGGATAACCGAAGGCCTCGGCCAGGTAAGCGGCCAGTTCGCCACCGGCCGGCAAGTATTGGCCCTGGCGCCAGGGCACGCCCGCCGGCCGACCGCACAAGTTAACGCCGGCGCCCAGGAATGGGATGACGCGGCCCTCGGCGAACGCCTTGGCCACCATCCGGTAGTGGCCATCCAGCGGATCCGGGGGCCGCGCGCCGACAGAGAAGACAGCCGGCGCGGCCGGGGGCGCGGCGCTATCCTGGATTTGGTGCTGAGCCGTGGCGATGAACCCGAAGACGCCCCGGTAGTTACCGCCCAGCGCCTGCACCTGCCGGAAGTAGTCCAACGCCTCACGCCAGCGGCCGACGTCGTAGTGTGTGCGGCCGCTGGCAAAAAGCTCGGCCAGATCGTGCCCCTGCCGCGCCTCGCGCAGCAGCGCGGCCGCTGCGGCATCGGCCGGCTCCAGGGTGAGCGCAGTTTGCAGCCCGGCGATGGCCGGCTGCCACTCCTCAGCGGCGATAGCGGCCCGGGCCGCGTTCAGCAGCGCGGCCACCTGGTTGCGCCGCTGGTCGACATCGTCGAGCCGGACGACGTCGAAGATGCAGCCATCGGGCGAGCGCATGTACAGCACGGGGACAGCCCACTCGATGCCCGCGCTTTGGGCGTGCAATGCCTGGCGCGCCTCAGACAGGGCCGCATCCACAGCGTAACCATCGGCCACCGCCTCGTAAAAGCCCCTGGCGAAGGCCGAGGCCGCCGTGTCGACGACCTGGGTCTGCATCGCGATCACAGCCGGGATGCCCTGGCGCACCAGGCTCTGCGCCACGCCCGAGAAAGAATCAACCTGCGACGCCCGCGCACCCTCGCAAGAGTTGAGCACCGTCAGCCGGAGAGAACGATAACCGCTCAACAGCGTGCCCAGGGCGCCACCATCGATCGCCCGCCCACTGCCGCCATCTTCCAGGAGCAGCACTCCCTCGCCGGAGGCCGGATCGAATCCGCCATGGCCGAGAAAGTGGATGACGTGCCACTCCTCCCCACGCAGCCGGCGCTGGAGCTCCGCAAAAGAGGCGTGCTCCAGCCGTTCCAGGCGCACCAGCCCGCGCTCGATCAGACCGGACAGCGCGGCCGTCAGGCCATTCCATTCACGTT
This sequence comes from Anaerolineae bacterium, assembly GCA_026645775.1. Classification (GTDB taxonomy): domain Bacteria; phylum Chloroflexota; class Anaerolineae; order CG2-30-64-16; family CG2-30-64-16; genus MO66. Next base: position 12,790 of record JAPKMS010000081.1, on the reverse strand, counting down.
GGACATCGAGCGGCGGCCAGCCCGGTGGGCTGGCGATGAGCGCCAGCACCCGCAGCGGCGGCCTGACAGCCAAGGGCGGTGCGGGCTGCGGCAGATCCAGATAGCGAACGAGTGGGGTTTGGGCGGAAAGGGCAAGGAACTGGCCGGGCACCGGGTCGAAGAGGCATTCCCAGGGCCATGCGGCCAACTCCGGGACATCGGTGAGGCGAAGGCGGATTCGCAGGCCCCGGTCTTGCCGGGCGGCAGACTCCTGGCTCCGGCGCAGGCTGGCGAGCACCTCACCCTGAAAGACCGCTGCAAAAAGCTGCTCGCCGAACGCGCGCCCCGGCCCGGCCTGGCCCAAATCGGCGAAAACGGCATCCAACTGCGCGGCAGTCAGCGGCGAGACAAAATCGCCACTTGCCTGCCCCGCGGGCGAATCCAGCACCCGCACCCGATAGCCAGCGGGGCGGTGCTCGATCAAGAGGTCAAAGTCAAGATACCGTACTGCAACCATGGCGGCACTCCCTGAGCACGGCCTCCAAGTAAAGATTATTCTAGCACACCGCGGCGGACGGGTCAAGCAAATTTGCAGCCTTAAAGTTTGTTCCAGATGCCACGATCCCTTCTTGACACCGCCCGCGCTCCATGCTATCCTAGTTGTAAGATGATAGTCGTCAGATGAATATCATCTGCCCACTTCACCAGTGCCGTCGCCCACCCCCGGCAGGGGCGCCGGCGCCCAAAGCATCTGCACCGGCGCAGGGAAAAATGGTCCGCAGAAACGCATCGCTGGCCCAACAAATCACGCTGGAGCTTCTGGCCGACATTAAGGACGGTCGGATTGGCCGCGATGGCGGCGCGCTGGCTTCCGAAAACGAGTTGAGCCAGCGGTTCCAGGTCAGTCGAGCCACCGTCCGGGATGCCTTGTCTAAGCTGGAACTGGCCGGCGTGGTTGTGCGCCGCCAAGGCGTGGGCACCTTCGTTAACCCGCGCGCCAGCCACCAGGCCGCTGCGATCCAGGGCTGGGCGGATGAAGCCAACAGCTTTATGGAGATGATCCGCAGCGCAGGCCATCAGGCCGAGGCGGTCGTCCTTGAGGTCCAGGTTCACCCCGCGGGGCATATCGCCGCACTTCTCGAAATTCCGGCTGCAAGCCCGGTGCTGGCGATCGAAAAGGTTTTCCTGGCCTCCGCCACGCCGGCCATCCACTGCATCAATGTCGTTCCGCTCAGTTTGGTCGAGGCCAGCTTCATCGAGCAGGCAGCCGCTCTGTTTGAGGCTGCCGAATCTCCCTATCAATTTTTGGCCCGCTGCTGCCATCGCCACGTACACCATCAACAAAGCGAAATCCGCGCGACTGCGGCCGATGAGCGACTGGGGCGTCTGCTGCGCTGTACAGCCGGCGCGCCGCTCTTGCAGGTTGAGGAGATCGGGTACACGGCGGATCTCCAACCTGTTTTCTACGCGATGAATCATTTCAGCGGTGACGTTGTCACTTTTCGACAGGTGCGCCAGCCAGTGCTCAGCATCGATCGATTGTCACCGAACGCAACTGCGGCGACGTCAGAGTGACACGTTGCCGGATACTTCATTGGGCGCGGCTATGCCGCCGCAGCTACTGATAGGGAGACAAGCTCGTGTCAGCCGAAGCAAACACCCCCTCCCGTCGTCCGGTCCGTCGAAATCGCGTCAACTGGCAGGATATCGCCTTACGCGCCGCACTGCCGCTGCTCGCAGTGGCGATCGCGCTGGCCGTCGGCGCGATCTTACTGCTGCTCCTGGGTGCCAACCCGATCAGCGCCTACGCCTCCATGGTCACCGGCGTATTCGGCAGCCTTTCCGGCTTCACGCAGTCGTTCGTGAAGGCGACACCGCTGCTGCTGGTGGGCCTGGGCATCTGCATCGCGTTTCGCGCCAGCGTGATCAACATCGGCGCCGAAGGGCAGATCATCCTGGGTGCGGTGATGGGCACCTGGTTTGCCCTGGTCTTCCGCACCTGGCCCGGCTGGCTCCTGCTGCCCAGCACGCTGATCATCGGCTTCCTCGCCGGGGCCGCCTGGGGGTTCGTCCCCGGCGTCCTCAAGGCCCGGCTGGGAGTGAACGAGATCCTGAGCACGGTGATGATGAACGTCATCGCCTTGCAATTGATGAACCTGCTGCTCCGCGGGCCGCTCATGGATCCGGCCGGCGTCACGGCCGGCACCTTCCTGGCACAGTCGGAGCGGTTGCCGGAACAGGTTTGGCTGTTCCGGCCGGAGTGGCTGCGCCAGACGCAGCTCCACGCGGGCGCGCTGATCGCGATCCTCATGGCAGTCGTCGTCTACATCTTCCTCTGGCGCACCACGATCGGTTACCGCATCCGGGCCGTGGGGCTGAACCCGGACGCCTCCCGCTACGCAGGCATCCCGGTGCCGTTCTACCAGGCGCTGTCGCTGACCCTGGCGGGCGGGTTTGCGGGGCTGGCCGGGATCGTCGAGGTGCTGGGTATCCATCATCGGCTGCTGGAAGGGATCACAAGCGGCTACGGGTTCTCCGGCATCGTGGCGGCGCTGTTCGGTGGACTGCACCCGTTGGGCGCGCTGCCGGCCTCCTGGCTGTTCGGTAGCCTGTTGGTCGGCGCCGACAAGATGCAGCGGGCCGTCCAGGTGCCCTCGGCGTTGATTGATACGCTGCTGGGGTTGGTGGTGCTGCTGGTCGTCGGATCGCAGCGCTGGTCGAAACGGTGGGCCGAGCAGCGGCAGATCGCGGCAGAGACCGCACGGCGGGAGGCCAAGGCCGCAGCGGGCGGGCAGGAGGGACAAGTATGAACGAGGTCGGGACGGTCGCTATCATCGTCGGCATCCTCACATCCGCCGTCCGGCTGGCAACGCCCTATCTGTATGCGGCGATCGGCGAGGCGTTTGCGCAGACGTCCGGGGTGGTGAACTTGGGCGTGGATGGCATTATGCTGGTCGGCGGGTTCGCCGCCTTTCTGGTCGCCCTGACCACCGGCAGCCTCTGGCTGGCGGTGCTGGCCGCTGCGTTCGTGGGCGTGCTGATGGGCCTGCTGATGTCGCTGATCAGCGTGACGTTGAAGGCGGAGCAGGGCATCAGCGGCATCGGCCTCTACATGTTCGGGCTGGGGCTCTCCTCTTTGCTCTTCAAGGTGCTGGTTGGCACGGTCAAGACGGTCCCCGGTTTTCCGACCGTGAAGATCCCGCTGCTCGGTGACATCCCGTATCTCGGCCCGATCCTGTTCCAGCACAGCGTTCTGGTATACGGCGCATTCCTGCTGGTGCCGGTGGCCTGGTGGTTCCTCGAAAAGACCACCTGGGGGCTGAAGATTCGTGCAGTCGGCCAGAACCCAGCCGCGGCCGATTCACTGGGCGTGGACGTCAACCGGACCCGCTACTTCAGCGTGTGCCTGGGCGCGGCGCTGGCCGGGATCGCCGGCGCGTCGCTGTCGGTGGCGCTGCTGAATCTGTTCCAGGAAAACATGACGGCCGGGATGGGCTTTATCGCCGTGGCCCTGGTCTATTTCGGCGGCTGGCGGCCTCTGGGGATCCTGGGGGGTGCGCTGCTCTTCAGCGCCGTGGACGCCATGCAGCTTTGGATGCAGGTGTTGGGGGTGAAGATCCCGTCCGATGTGGCCGTCATGCTGCCGTATCTGCTGACCATCGCTGCCCTGGCCTTCGCGACGAACCGGACGCGCCAGCCCGCTGCACTCAATGTGCCGTTCGAGCGGGGCAGCAACTGACAAATTTCGCTATCGCCAGTCTCTATCTCTCATCAATCTCTAGGAGGAAACACATGAAGGTTCGTAGTCTGTTGGTCGTTCTCTTGTTGATCGCCATGGTCGTCACTGGGTGCACCAGTGGTGGGGGCGCCACCACCAGCGACAAGCCGCTGCGCGTTGCGGTCGTGATGCCCAGCGCCACCACGGACATGGCGTTCAGTCAGTCCATGTTTGCCGCACTCAAGGCCATTCAGGCCGAGATGGGCGGCGAGGCGAAGATGGAGATCAAGTACTCCGAGAACATGTTCAAACTGCCGGATGCGGCGGCGGCGCTTCGTGATTACGCCAGCCAGGGCTTCGACATCGTCATCGGCCACGGCTCGCAGTACGGCACATCGGTGCAGGAAGTCGCCAAGGATTTCCCCAAGGTGACCTTTGCCTGGGGCACCGAGGTGAACACCTTCGGGATGGCCAACGTCTACGCCTACACGGCGGCGGCGGAGGAAGGCGGCTACATCAACGGCGTGATGGCGGCGATGCTGTCCAAGAGCAAAGTAATCGGTGTGACCGGCCCGGTGGAAGCGGGCGATGCCAAGACCTACGTGGATGGCTTCACCCAGGGCGTGGCGGCGGTGGATCCCAACATTAAGCTGTCCAAGACCTGGACGGGTTCCTTCTCCGACGTGGCAAAGATGACCGAGGCGGCCAAGACCCACATCGCGGCCGGCGCGGACGTGCTGACCGGCTCGTCGCAATCGGTGGTCGGCTCCATCGGCGCGGCCAAAGAGGCCGGCAGCGTGCTGTGGTTCGGCACGCAGCAGGATCAAGCCACCCTGGCGACGCAGAACGTTGTCGCCAGCCAGCAGTACGACTGGACCGGCATCCTGAAGCAGATTATCGAAAACCGCAAGAACGGCAAGCTGGGCGGTGAGGCCTTCACCCTCCAGCTCAAAAACGGCGGCCTGAAGATCCAGTACAACTCTGGCTACAGCCTCCCGGCCGACGTGAAAGCCGCAGCCGAAAAGGCAATCGCAGGGATCAAGGACGGGACGATCAAGGTGCAGCCGTAACGCGCGGGAAGGGCAGACGGATAGATTGGTAGACTGGTAAATTGGTAGACTTGGGACCGGGTATGTGCTACCTGCCATCAGTCTACCAATCTACCGACTACCAATCTACCGACTACCAATCTACCGACTACCAATCTACCAACTACCAATCTACCAGCCAACAGGTGTAGCCATGCCACCAACCTCCACCCCCCAACACATCGGCCGCGTGGAAATGCGCGGGATCGTCAAGCGCTTCCCCGGTGTCCTGGCCAACGATCATGTGGATCTGGAAATCAACGCGGGCGAGGTCCACTCGCTGCTGGGCGAGAACGGGGCTGGCAAGAGCACGTTGATGCGGCAGCTCTACGGCATGTACCCGCCTGACGAAGGCCAGATCCTCATTGACGGGAAACCGCACGTCTTCCGCTCACCCGCGGACGCGATCAAGGCCGGCATCGGCATGATCCACCAGCACTTCATGCTGGTGCCCACGCTGACCGTGGCCGAGAACGTCGCCCTGGGGCTGAAATCGTCGCGGGAGCCGCAGCTTGACCTGGACAAGGTGTCGAAGCGGGTGACGGAACTGTCGAAAGCCTACGGGCTCAAGGTCTACCCGTCGGCCTACGTCTGGCAGCTTTCGGTCGGCGAGCAGCAGCGCGTCGAGATCATCAAGGCGCTCTACCGCGGGGCCAGCCTGATCATCCTGGACGAGCCGACCGCGGTGCTGACCCCGCAGGAAGTGTGCGATCTATTCCTCATCCTGAAGAAGATGGTAAGCGAAGGGCACGCCCTGGTCTTCATCTCACACAAGCTGCACGAGGTGATGGAGATCAGCACACGCGTCACGGTGCTGCGCGATGGCAAGATGATCGGCACGCGGCCGGCCGCCGGCGTCACCCGCGACGAAATGGTGAAGATGATGGTGGGCCGCGAGGTCAAGCCACTGGCGCCGCAGCCCATGCAGGCCGGCGCGCCGCGCCTCCAGATCCGAGGGCTGCATGCGATGGGCGACCGCGGCACCGAGGCGCTGCAGGGCGTTGACCTGGAGGTGCGCGCCGGCGAGATCGTGGGGCTGGCGGGGGTTTCGGGCAACGGGCAGCGCGAGCTGGCGCAGTGCATGTCCGGGCTGCGGACGGCCACCGCTGGCACCATCCTGATAGAAGGCAAGGACATCGCCCACTTCTCGCTGCGCGAGCGCGTCGAGGCCGGCCTGGCCTACGTGCCCGAAGAGCGCATGCGCGACGGCGCGATCCGGGACTTCTCCGTGCAGGAGAACGTCTTCCTGCACGATCACACCTCCCCACAGTTCACCAACGGCATCTTTCTGAACTTCAAAAAAATGGCCGAACACGCCGGCGCGCTGACCAAGCAGTTCGCGGTCAAAACGGCGAGCCTTGACACACCGATCAAGAACCTTTCCGGCGGCAACATCCAGAAGGTGATCCTGGCGCGCGAACTCTCCCGCAAGCCGCACGTGTTGATCGCGGCCCAGCCGACCCGCGGGGTGGACATCGGCGCGACCGAGTACATCCACCAGCGGCTGATGGAGCAACGCGCCGCAGGCACCGCCATCCTTCTGATTTCCGAGGACCTGGACGAGATCCGCACCCTCTCGGATCGCATCGCAGTGATCTACGAAGGCAAAATCATGGGCATCGTTCGCCGCGGTGAGGCCACCGTGGAACAGATCGGGCTGCTGATGGCCGGCATATCGGCTGACAGCGCCGTTGGCAAAGAGCCGTGCCCGCCGGATGATCCGGTCGCGGCGTGAGCTAACGCGCCTCGCCCATACCCCGAAAAAACCGAAGCTGCGGTATAATCCTCTCTTGGCGCACAGCCAGGAGAGGATTCGCGTATGGCGTTGTTAAGCATGCGGGACGTGAGCGTCGGCTTCGGCGGCTCGCTGGTCCTGGAAGACATCAACCTGCAGATCGAGCGCGGGGAGCGGCTGGGGCTGCTGGGTCGCAATGGCGTGGGCAAGTCGACCCTGCTCAAAATCCTGGCCGGTGAGCTCCTGCCCGATGAGGGCATCATCACCCGCGAGCGCGGTGTTCAAGGACTGCGTGTTGCCTACCTGAGCCAAGATGTGCCATCCGGGCTGGCCGGCACGGTCGCCGAGATCGTCTCCGGCGGACTGCCCGCACCGACGCCGGCATCCGCCGCCCTCACCCCGGATGACGCACACGAGGACAGCGATTCATGGCGCGACCGCCTGCTGCTGGATACCGTGCTGGCGCGCATGCAACTCGATCCCACTGCTGATTTCGCGCAACTCTCGGCCGGGCTCAAACGGCGAGTGTTGCTGGCCCGCGGCCTGGTGTGCGACCCCGACCTGGTGCTCCTGGACGAGCCCACCAATCACCTGGACACCGACGCCATCGCCTGGCTCGAAGACTTCCTCCTGCGCTACCGCGGCACCCTGATCTTCGTCACCCACGACCGGATCTTCCTGCGCAAGCTGGCGACCCGCATCATCGAAATCGATCGGGCGCGGCTGATCGACTGGGCGTGCGACTACGACACCTTTGTCGCGCGCAAAGAGGCGATCCTGGAGACCGAGCTGACGCAAGAGGCGGTGTTCGACAAGAAGCTGGCCCAGGAAGAGGCTTGGATCCGGCAAGGGATCGAGGCCCGTCGGACGCGCAACGAGGGGCGCGTCCGCGCCCTGGAGCATCTGCGCAGCGAGCGGCGGGACCGCCGGGAGCGTCCCGGCGCACTGCGGATGCGCGCCCAGGAAGCCGAACGGTCAGGCAAGTTGGTGATCCAGGCCAAGGACGTTGGATTCAGCTACGGCGCGTCGCCCGCCGACCGGCCGATCGTGCGCCATCTCACCACCACCGTGATGCGGGGCGACAAAGTCGGCATCGTCGGCCCCAACGGCTCGGGCAAAACCACGCTGCTGCGGCTGCTGCTGGGCGAACTGCCGCCCCAGGAAGGCGCGGTGCGACTCGGCGCCAATCTGGAAATCGCCTACTTCGACCAACTACGCTCCCAACTTGAAGAGGATCGTACGGTGCTGGAAAACGTGGCCGACGGCCGGGAGTTCGTCTCGATCAACGGCCGGCCCCGACATGTGATCGGCTACCTGGAGGAATTTCTGTTCACGCCGGATCGGGCGCGGGCTTATGTCGGCGTCCTTTCAGGCGGCGAGCGCAACCGGCTGCTGCTGGCACGCATCTTTGCGCGGCCCTCCAATGTGCTCGTGATGGACGAACCGACCAACGACCTCGATCTGGAAACGCTGGAGCTGCTGGAGGATCTGCTCTTGGAGTACGAGGGCACCCTGCTGCTGGTGAGCCACGACCGGGAGCTGCTGAACAACGTGGTGACGAGCACGCTGGCGCTGGAAGGGGCTGGCCGCGTGGGCGAATATGTGGGCGGCCACGATGACTGGGTGCGCCAGCGGCCCGATCCTCGCTCCGCGGCCCCAGCCGCACCGGCGGAGAAATTACCGGCTCGCGCGAACCCGACCCCGGAAGCGAACACCCGGCCCGAACGCCCACGCAGCAAATTAACCTTTCGGGAGCAGCGCGAGCTGGAGACGCTGCCGGCCCGCATCGAGGCGCTGGAGGCCGAACAGGCTCAGTTGTATCGGCTGATGGCCGATCCGACGATCTACCAAGCCGGCGGCGACCAGGTCACGCAAACGGCAGCCCGACTCGCGGCCCTGGAAGGGGAGTTGGCGGGGGTCTACGCGCGGTGGGAGGAGTTGGAGGCGAAGGGCAGCCAGGCGCAATAAGGCCTTCGAAGCCTCAGGGACCTCGAAGGCCTTGGGGATCCCCTCAGTGCCCGTACCGCGTCACTCCACGGTCACGCTTTTCGCCAGATTCCTCGGCTGATCGACATCCGCGCCGCGGCGCACCGCGATGTGATACGCCAGCAGTTGCAGCGGGATCACAGTGAGCACCGGGGTCAGCAGCTCGGATGCCCGGGGGACGCGCAGCACGTGGTCGGCCTTGGTCGCGATGAAGTCGTCCCCTTCGTTGGCGACCGCGATGACGATCCCGCCGCGCGCCTTCACCTGCTCGATCTGGCTGATCATCTTGTCGTAGACGCGATCCTGCGGCGCGACGACCACCACCGGCATGTGCTCGTCGATCAGCGCGATGGGGCCATGCTTCATCTCGCCAGCAGGATAGCCCTCCGCATGGATGTAGCTGATTTCTTTCAACTTCAGCGCGCCTTCCAACGCGACGGGGAAGTTGATGCCGCGACCCAGGTAGAGGAAGTCGGTGTGCTGGAAGAACGTCTGCGCCAGCTCCTCGTAGATCTTGTGGCCGGCCGGGTCTAACAGTTGCCCCACCAGCGCCGGAAGCTGCGCCAGGTCGTCCAACAGGGTGCGGCGCTGCTCAGGCGTCAGCGTGCCCCGCAGCGTGCCCAGATGCACCGCCAGCAGATACTGATCGACCAGTGACGCCGTGAACGCCTTGGTGGACGCCACGCCGATCTCCGGCCCGGTGTGCATATAAATGACGCTGTCGCTGACCCGGGCGGCCGCGCTGCCGATGACATTGACGATAGCGGCCACGTGGGCGCCTTTGTCGCGGCCCTCGTCCATCGCGGCCAGCGTGTCCACCGTCTCGCCCGATTGGGTGATCGCCAGCAGCAGCGTGCGGTCATCGAGCACCGGGTCGCGGTAGCGGAACTCGGAGGCGTACTCGACGCGCACCGGCAGCCGCGCCAACTGCTCGAACATGAACGCACCCACCAGCTCGGAGTGGTGCGAGGTGCCGCAAGCCACTGAGACCAACTGCGTCAACCTGCGAGCCTGCTCCGCGGCCAACGTCACCTGCTCCAGATAGACCTCGCTGCTGCCCAGGTCCACCCGGCCGCGAATCGTATCGGTGAGCGAGTTGGCTTGCTCGTAGATTTCCTTCTGCATGAAGTGCTTGTACTCGCCCTTGGCCGCGGAGATCGGATCCCACGGGATGGTGTGCACCTTGGGCGTCAACGGCTGACCTTCCAGCGTGCTGAAGGCCGCGCCCGCTCGGGTCACGACGGCCATCTGGCGGTTCTCCAGAAACACCAGGCGTCGCGTGTACTCCAAAATGGCCGGCATGTCGGACGCGATAAACATCTCGCCTTCGCCGTAGCCGACCGCCACGCCGCCCGCATTGCCCAGGCGAGCCGCCACCAGCGTGCCGGGCTCCTGGTGCGAGAGCGCAACGATCGCGCTGGGGCCGCGCAGGTTTAGCATCGCCATGCGCACTGCCTCAGCCAACGACCGCTCGGCAGTGTAATACAGGCCGACGAGGTGGGCGATCACCTCGGTGTCCGTATCCGACTTAAACTCGATGCCCTCCGCCTCCAGCTCGGCCCGCAGCTCGCGGAAGTTTTCGACGATGCCGTTCTGGACGACGACCACGCGGCCGTCAGCGTTGGTGTGTGGGTGCGCGTTGCGCTCGCTGGGCTTGCCGTGGGTGGCCCAGCGCGTGTGCCCAATCCCGATGTTGCCTGCCACCGGAGATTCGCTCAGCCGGGCAGACAGATTGCCCAGCTTGCCGACGTCGCGGCGGATGGCAATGTGGCCATCCTGGATCACCGCGATCCCGGCCGAATCATAGCCGCGATATTCCAGCCGGCGCAGCCCGTCCATGATCACCTGGGCGGCGTTGCGCGGGCCGATGTAACCGACGATACCGCACATGATTTCCCTCCATTTGGATGCTTGAGATTGGGGTCTGGAAGCGGGCAACTCGAAGCTGGATCTGGACAAACAGATCCGTTGTCCGGCATCTGGTTTCCGGCTTCCGGTATGGAGGGGAGAGAAAGGGGACCGTTAAAAATCCCTGGAGGCTTCCGCCGATCTGATCGATTTTCCGGCCGCCAAGCCGTTAGCACCCACCTCGCGGTGGGGAACCTCCTCCTCGTCACCCCGGCAAATTTAGGACCGGGGCCAGGCGCTGTGTATCTCCCCTGACATCGCCGATGTTCTGTAATGGATGGGCTGGTCACTTCCTTTCCTGGCGTTCTGCCTAAAATGGGACGCGGATGACGCAGATCAGCTCGATGGGGCGTTTGTTTCCAGGAGCGCCACCCACTTGTGCTGAGCGGGATCGGCGCCGGCGTAATCGCCGCGCATCTCGGGCGGCAATTGGTCGGCGAGCTGCACCATCGCCTCGTCGGCCATCTCGCGCAGGATGTCGCGGCCGGCCTTGGCGGGCCACAACAGCTTGAACGGCCGACCAAACCGCAAGGTCACGGCCGGAGGATGCAGGATGGTCTTGAGCGACCAGGAGAACGCCGGCGTGCCGGTGATGGCGCACGGAATCAACCAGGCGTCCGGCGCCTCGCGCGCCACAAAGGTCAGCCCTTCTTTTGCCTGCAACAAGCGGCCGTCCAGGCTGCGGGTGCCCTCCGGCGAGATCACAGAGACATCCCCCTCAGCGAGCACCTGCCAGGTGGCTTTCAGCGCAGCGCGGTCCACCGCACCGCGGGTGATGAAGACGACACGATACCAACGTAGAAGCGCGCCGATCCCCGGCCAGCGGCTGACCTCGACCTTGGTCAGCGGCACGCCGTAGCGCGGGAGCATGGCGCAGATCAGGACAGGGTCCAACCAGTGGATGTGGTTGTAATACACGATTCCTGCGCCGGTTGCTGGGACGCGGTCGGCGCCCTGCACATCGATGCGCACGAACACCGCGAGCAAAAACCGCAAAATTGCACCCCAAAAACGTCGCCCCAGCGGGGCCTCGCCTGGTTTCTTCACCGGGCGCCTCCATGCAAAGATCCACGCGGCGACAAACTACGCCACCCTATGCCCAGACCAGCGATCCACCAGGGCATGCACACGAGCGACAACCTGATCCACAGTCAGCGCGGTGCTGTCGATGACGATCGCATCGGACGCAGCCATCAGCGGCGAGTGCGTCCGGCTGGAATCGTACTGATCACGGCGCTGCATCGCCTGCAAAACCTCGTCCAGGGTGACCTTCTCGCCGCGCGCCTGGCGTTCCAACTGACGCCGCCGCGCACGCTCCTGCAGGCTGGCATCCAGGTAAATCTTCAGGTCGGCATCCGGCAGCACCACAGTGCCGATGTCGCGTCCCACCATCACCACGCGGCCCGCCAGGCCGATCCGGCGCTGCTGCAGCACCATGGACCGCCGTACACCGGCGTATGCCGAAACCGGCGACACGGCGCGCTCAACTTCCGGCTTCCGCACGTCCCAGCTCAGATCCTGGCCATCCACCAGAACGGTGACATCCCGGCCATCGGCCACGGTGGGCGAGGCAATCTCGATGCAGATCTGCTCGGCCAGGGCCGCGATGGCGTCCTCATCATCAATGGGCACGCCTTGCGCCAGCGCGGCCGCAGCGACGGCCCGATACATCACGCCGGTGTCAAAATACAGGTAGCCCAGGTCGTCGGCCAAGAGCTTGCCAACCGTGCTCTTGCCCGAGGCTGAGGGGCCATCAATTGCGAGGGTGCTTGGCATCACCGTTTCGCCCTCCCGGGGAATAGGATTGGGAGCGGGTTTGCCGGCCGATTCGCCGCGGAAAGCCGCCTCCCGCAATGCTTTGATTTCGCCGGCTGTCAGGTCGCGCCAGCGTCCCGGCCGCAGATCGTCCAGGATCAGGGGCCCCAGGCCGATGCGGATCAGCCGCACCGCCGGATGGCCCAACAACCCAACCATGCGCCGGAGCTGGCGTTTGCGGCCCTCCCACAGCGTGACCTTGAGCCAACTGGTGCGCGGGGCGTCCGGGGCCGGCGTAACATCCGTCGGTCGGGCCGTTTTCGCGCCCTGGGCCGCGCGCGTCTGGTTGCCGCGCCCCACCCCGGCCGGGACCTTGCGCAGCAACACCACGCGCGCTGGCAGGGTCGGGCCATCCTCCAACATTACGCCGTGCTGCAGCCGACGGACCTTGCGGACGTTCGGCACGCCCTGCACCTGCACGAGGTACGTCTTAGGGTGCTCGTAGCGCGGGTGCATCAGGCGGTTCGCCAGCTCACCGTCATTGGTCAGCAACAGCAGCCCCTCGCTGTCCTGGTCCAGCCGGCCGACGGCATACAGCCGTTCGGGCACCTTAACCAGGTC
>JAPKMS010000080.1 GCA_026645775.1 Anaerolineae bacterium | reverse complement strand
GGTGGACCATGCAGGCAATGCCTACATCACAGGCCACACCTACTCGACCGATTTCCCCACCACCCCCGGCGCATCGGATACGACGCTGAATGGTGGCCGGGATGGGTTTGTGGTGAAATTGAACGCGGCCGGCAATGACCTGGTTTACAGCACCTATCTCGGGGGTGATAGTTGGGACTACGGGCACAGCATCGCGTTGGACGACAGCGGTGATGCCTACGTCGGCGGTTTCACGCACGGCAGCTTTCCTGTCACGGCCGGTGCAGCGCAGACGGTCTTCGGCGGCATGGGCGACGGCTTCGCGGCGAAATTGAGCCCGGATGGCAGCACGGTCTTGTATAGCACCTACCTCGGCGGTTACAGTTGGGAAGGCATTGACGGGATCGCCGTGGATCACGCAGGCCATGCTTACCTCGCGACCTCTACACACTCTACCGACTTTCCGACGACGCCCGGTGCATGGGATAGAACCTGCGATAATTGTTCGACCAACTACAGCACCGATGGCGCCGTGGCGAAGTTGAACACCGATGGCAGTGCGTTTATTTACAGCACACTGATTGGCGGCGCCGATGCTCCGGCTTCAGACGGGTTTGCAGACATCGCGGTGGACAGTGCAGGCAACGCCTACCTCACCGGCGCGACCTCTTCCACCGACTTTCCTACCACGCCGAATGCGCTGCAACGCAGCTTCAGCGGTGGCGAGGAAGACATCGTGGTGGTAAAGCTCAACGCCGATGGCAGCAATTTGCTTTACAGCACCTACCTCGGCGGCAGCGGCGCAGACAGGGGATATGGCATCGTCATAGATGGAAGTGGCAATGCCTACGTCACAGGTTTCACAGCCTCGACGGACTTTCCCACGGAAAGCGCGCTGCAAGCCGCCAATGCCGGCGGGTACGATGCATTCCTGGCCGTAGTGAACGGCGATGCCAGCGCGCTGCTCTACAGCTCGTATCTCGGTGGCAGTGGGGATGAGAACCGCGAGAGCAATGGTGACGGCCATGCGGACATTGCACTGGATCGCACGCGCCGGACGATCCATCTCACGGGTTACACCGCCTCCACCGACTTCCCCACCACCGCCAACGCCTATGACAGGTCTTTCAACGGGGGTGCATCCGATGCCTTTGTGACCGGTCTGAGCGTTTCCACCGGCCCCTGGCACGTGGCTACCGCTGGCTCAGACACCACCGGCAACGGCTCGGAGGCCCGGCCATTTGCCACCATCCAGCACGGAATCGATGTGGCCGGACAAGGCGACACTGTGCTGGTGCATCCCGGCGTCTACCGGGAGAATATCAACTTCAACGGCAAGAACATCACCGTCGGTTCGCTGTTCATCACCACCGGGAACGAGAACTACATTCTGCAGACCGTGATCGACGGCAACCGCAGCGGCCACGTCGTCACCTTCACGAGCGGAGAAGTTGCCACCGCAAAGTTGAGTGGTTTCACCATCACCAACGGATATGCGCATGGCACTTCCGAGCCAGAAACCTATGGCGGCGGGGTGTATTGTCGTTATTCCAACCCGACTTTGACTCACCTGCGGGTCACGGGCAATGAGGCAGACGGCGAAGGCGGAGGGCTGCACTTCCGAGATAGTTCACCAACCGTACGGGATATCCTCGTTACCAATAATCATGCCAACGGTGGAGGAGGTGGAATCAGATATACGGGTGGCAGCGTAAGCCTCGAGAACGTAGTGGTGTCCCATAACTCGGCGCGCAGCGATGGTGCGGGCATTCACTTCTATCATGCTGATGGCACCATCAAGAACGCCTTGATTGCAGACAATTCCGGGGGCGGCAAGGGCGGGGGCCTGGTGTTTGACGGTTGCAGCCCGACCTTCATCCATGTGACTATCGTCGGCAATCGCACTACCGGACACGGGGGCGGCCTGAATGTCTCCTTCATGAGCCGGCCCACCCTGGTGAACTCGATTGTCTGGGGGAATACGCCGGAGCAGATCTACTACGACACCGATTGGAGCGGCCAGGCGATTTCTATCGAGTATTCGGACATCGAGGGCGGCGAAGCAGGTGTTGTCACCAACGGGCAAGGGCCGGTCAATTGGGGTGAGGGCAATCTGGACACGTCCCCGCGCTTCGTGCGTGCTGGCCTGGGCAACTATCGCCTCGCCAAGGACAGCCCCGCCATCGGCGCGGGCAAGGTTGAGGGCACGCCCATCACTGACCTCGAAGGCAACCCGCGGCCCAACCCGGCGGGATCGCATCCGGACCTGGGCGCGTATGAGAATCCGCACGCCACTCCTATCCGATCAACCTATCTGCCGCTGGTCTTCTCTCCGCTTTCGACAGTTGATTCCTTCTGGGCGGACCGCTACCAATTGGCGTTCGGCGAATGCACGACCCTCCACTGGTCAGTATCACTCACGAATACCTTGGCGATCTTTTTGAATGATGAGGGAGTGGCAGGGCAGGGCACGCGGGTGGTATGTCCGATGGGCACAACCCCGCATGTCTTACGCGTGGAGCGCGTGAGCGGAACGCAGGAGTATCGCCTGACGATTATCGTAGCCGGAAGTCCGGCAACGCCAACCAGGAGGCCGACACCCACCGTTGCGCCGGAGCCGACCAAGGCGCCCGAGCCAACCGCTGTACCTTAATCGCCGTTCCTCGTGCGCTGAGACTTCGAGGGCGACTGCCTGGCTTCCGGGACCGTCATCGATCGTTCCCTGAGCCAGGCAGCGTCCGCCATCCGGCCCACATCGGCGTGTGCGCTCAGTCGCCCAGCCGATGCTGGCTGAAGAACGCCCACATCACGGCAGTGGCGTCGATCTCTTGGGATGTCTGCCCGACGATGAATCGCGGTAAGGGCGCGCTGCCGGGCCAGGCGTGACCGCCGCCGGCGATGGTGTAGAAAATGACGTCGGCGTCATCCCGACAACCGGTGTACTCGACCCCGCTCACCTCGCCGCGCTCCGGCAGCGGCGCCGGGGTGGCGTCACAGCCGTTGCGCTCAGCATACGCGGCGATCCAAGCGGGCACGTCGGGGAAGGGCAGATCGAAAGACCTGGACGGTCCGCCCGCGTAGGGGACGATCGGATCGGCCGTGCCGTGGAATGCGATGAACGGCACCGGCCGGCTCAGCAGACAGTCGCTCACTGGGAACAGGTAGGCGCCGGAGACGCTGCCGACGGCCGCGATCCGGTCCGCGAGCTGGCAGGCCAGCCGATACGACATCCCGCCGCCGTTCGACAGCCCGTTGGCATAGATGCGCGTCCGGTCGATGGTGTAGCGCGCGGCCAGGTCATCGATCAGGTCGGCGATGAACGTGACGTCCGCCAGGTCGTCGACCGCCGTCCCCCCGCCGGCCCGCCAGCGCCGCGGAAACCCGGTGCCGGCCGGATAGACCACGATGAAGCCGTGCCGGTCGGCCAAGTCGTTCCAACGGCTGATCTGCATCTGGTGCGCCGGCCACTCGGCGAAGCCGTGGATGCTGATGACGAGCGGCGCCGGCGTGGCTGGGTCGTAGCTGGCGGGCACGTGGAGCAGGTACGACCGTTGCTGGCCGCCGGACACGATACTCCCGTCGGCTCGGTTGATCAGCGCCCAGGCCAACGCCAGCAGCAGCGCGCCGAAGACCCCGAAGCCCAGCAAGCTCAACAGGCAGCCGCGCCCGCGGCGAGTCCGGCCCCGCAGGGGCCGGACGACAGGGGTTGCGCGAGGGCTTTCTGCCATGCTGGGCTCCTGAGTGGTGCAGGCTGCCATCAGTAAGACGAATTCGAATGCGAAATCTCCATCCCGTTCACCTGCAGCAGCGCGGGCACGATGATCGCCCTGGGGTTGCGCGCCCCGTAGCTTTTAGACGTGTTCGCGACGACCTGCGTCCCTGACAGCCACGCCAGCCGATCGCCGAAGATGTCGAGCAGGCTCTGCGTGAGGCGCACGTTGTAGGGCACGACCACGCTCCCATCCCGCTTGAGCAGCAGCGCGCCGAAGCGCGAGCTGGCGGTG
>JAPKMS010000079.1 GCA_026645775.1 Anaerolineae bacterium | reverse complement strand
GTTTGTGGGCGCCGACATCGAGAACCTGGTGAACGAGGCAGCGATCCTGGCGGCGCGGCGCAACAAGCGGGTCATTGGGGTGGCCGAGTTCCAGGAAGCGGTGGAGCGGGTGATCGCCGGGCCGGAGCGCCGCTCGCGCATCATCTCAGAAAAAGAAAAACGCATCATCGCCTACCACGAGGCCGGCCACGCCCTGGTCCGCCGGCTGTTGCCGAAATGCGATCCTGTGCACAAAATCAGCATCGTCAGCCGGGGCATGGCGCTGGGTTACACCATGTCGCTGCCCGAAAACGACCGCGTGCTGGTGAGCAAGACTAAATTTGAGCAAGATCTCAGCGCTGCATTGGCCGGACGTGTGGCCGAGCAGATGATCTTCAACGATGTCACCAACGGCGCAGTAGATGACCTGGACAAGGTCACGAAGCTGGCCCGCGCCATGGTCACCCAGTATGGCATGAGCGCCAAGATGGGGCCGATGGTGTTCGGTCAGCGCCACGAGCTGGTGTTCCTGGGACGCGAGATCGGCGAGCAGCGCAACTACAGTGAACAAGTTGCCCGCGAGATCGACAAAGAGGTCAACCGCATTGTCACTGAAGCCTACGACCGGGCTAAAGACCTCGTGACCCGCTTCAGCGACCTGCACCACGCCATCGCCAAAAAGCTTATTGAAGTCGAGACGCTGGAAGCCGATGAGTTTGAGCAGTTCTTCATTGGGGTGCCGGGCGTGCCGCAGCGAAAAGTCGAGGCCCCGCCGGCGCCTGAGCCAACGCCGCCCAGTCACAGCCCGAACGCACCCGTGGCCGGAGATCGTCCCACCGGCACGCCAAATCCGAGCCCGGCGCCGGCCTGAGGGGAGGCTATCCATGCCAGACACAAACCAGGCTTTTCCCCTGGGCCTCATCGGCGAGGCAACAACCCAAGTTGTTCCTGAACTGACCGCCCGGCACCTGGGCAGCGGCACGGTCTCCGTGTTTGCAACGCCTGAGATGGTGCGCCTGATGGAACGCGCGGCGGTCAACGGGCTGGCGCCCTATCTGGCTCCCGGCCAGCAATCTGTGGGGACAATGGTCAACGTGAAACACCTGGCAGCGACCCCGCTCGGGGCGACCGTCACCGCGCACGCTGAGCTGGTGGCAGTCGAGGGCCGCCGGCTCACTTTCAAAGTGAGCGCACACGATGGCGTCGAACTGATCGGCGAAGGAGTTCACGAGCGCGCGTTGATCGATCTGGCGCGGTTTGAAGCGCGGATCAAGGCCAAGGCAGATCGGTAGCCGAGCTCAATCCGGGATTCATAACGCCGAACGCGAAACGAGGCGCCTGCACAGGCGCCTCGTTTCGCGTTCATCAGCTCTCGTGACCCACCGGACTTATCGGATGCCCCCGGAATACACCAGGGCGAAGTCCTGCGGGCCGCGCGGCACGTTGAAGCCCCGCACCCGGATCGAATAGCGCCCGCTCTCCGGCTTAGCGAAGAGGATCCGCTCCACATTGTTGAACCGATCCGGTTTGCCATCCATCTGTTCCGGCAGGCAATTGCCGTAAACCACCTTACCCGAAGGGGTCGTCACCACCAAGTCCAGATCGTTGACCAGGTTGGGATAGTTGCGCGCCGCCCCCGGATAATCCGTCCAGACCAGGGTGAAGGTCAACGGCACGCTGGTGTCCGCAACCGAACAGTTCCACCGCCAGCTCTGACCGGTGTTCAGGCCCCGGCGTTGATCGTACCAGCGCACCTGGATCGGCGCCGCAGACGCCAGGACACTGCGCAAATTCAGATGGCCCCACCCCTGGGCAAAGTCGTACATCCGCTCCCCATCCGCCGATGCGCGGCGGTCTGGCCGGTACTGTGCGCCATGAATCAGGGTGGCCTTGATCAGCGCCGCGCTGGGGGCGGCGCGCCGCTTCACGGTGCGCAAGTATTGGCGCACCACAGCCGCGGCCCCCGTCGTCAACGGCGTGGCCATGCTGGTGCCACCGTTGAACATGTACTTGTTGCCGGCCTTGGCCCAGGCGCCCCAGCCGGGCGTTGACCCCACGGCCAGGGCCTGCGAACGCGTCGACAAAATATTGGTGCCCGGCGCCACCAAATCGGGCTTGATGCGCTGATCCAGGCAGGGCCCGCGGCTGCTGAACGGTGCAATATCATCACCGTTGTCCGAAGGCTTATCGCTCCGCAGCGGGTTGGTCGAGAAATCGTTGGGCCAGAGTTGGCCGTAGGGCAGTTGATAGCCCCCCTGGCTGCGCACCGATTCGGCAGCGCCCACGGTGATGCAGTTTTTCGCCGTGCCCGGGGGCGTGATGCTGCCTTCATCCACCCGACCATCACGGTTCTGATCGATGCCATCGTTGCCGGCAGCAAACAAGATCAGGAAGTCCTTGTGCTCCCACAAGAAACGGTCGACCGCCTCCGAGTAGTCATCGTATGTGCCGTACTCACCGCCGCCCCAACTGTTGTTGTGGATGCGCACACCGGCATCGTAGGCTTCCTGATACAGCGCCCTGATATCGACCGGCAGGCCCGCCAGACCATAGTCGGGCGGATAGCGCCGATACTGACGGTAATACTCCTGCCGATAGGCTGTGGTCCATTGCACGCGTTGTTCGATCGCCTGAAACACCAACCTGGCCTCATAGGCCAGGCCGCGCACCGCGTCAGCTTGCACCGTGAGCGATGCGCTCCCATCTCCGAAGATTGAACCGGCTACGTGCGTGCCATGGCCGGAGCGAGTATCAGCCGGGCCATCGTCTGCGCCGACATTGGTGGCGACCGTGCCCCAATCGGAAGCAACAGGCCAACTGCGGATCGCCGCGATCCGTCCGGTGAAGTCGGGGTGAATGGTTGCAGGATTTCCGGTATCCAGCCCGGAATCTGCCACCCCGACAATCTCGCCCCGGCCACTAAGACCTAACCCCGAAGGGGCAATCACCTCCTGGGCGCCCATCAGTCCTGCGGCCACGTTGTTGCGAAGCTGGCGCAGCTTGTAAGGCTCGATGGAGCGAATGCCGTGAACATGGGCCAGTTGCCCTAACTTCGTCAGAATCTCGGCATCGCCCGGCACAAAGCTCACCGTGGTGACCGTGCTGCCGGGCAGCGCGTCGCCATGAGTCAGCCCCATCTCCCGAATCGTCGGCAGCGCCGCGAACAGGTCGTTTGTTTCAAAAAATCGCACACTGAACGTCGTCGGGATGCGTTCGGTGGCCGGCAGCGCGGCCGGCACGGCCTCCTCGGAGCGCACGGGACCGCGCGAGATGCGCGGGTCGGTCTCCAGGATCTCGGCCAGGCCCGCTGGCAGGCGCATCTCAGCGGTGTAATGCGTCACCCAGCGCACATAACGCGGTTCGGTTGTGATCCAGGCGTACGACACATCTTCCAAGGCGATGATATAGCTTGCGGGCGGGATCGGCTCCTGCACCCGGGCACCGTGCGTCACAATTTCATCCAACCACTCTTGCTTGACCGGACCGATGAAATCGACGAGGTAGTAGTGATAACCGGAGCCGAAGTAAGCCGGCGGGGGGCCTTCGGGAACGGCGGCGCGTGTATCGGCCGTGGGACCCTTAGTAGATGGCATGTCAAACGCGTAGATTTCCACTTCATAGCCGCTGGCCTGTAACCGGTCGGCCTGTTCGAGCGTCACCCTGGCCAAGACGTAGTCTTCGTACTCGGTCAAGATGTCGATGCCTTCCTTGATAAGCCGTTTCCGCTGGCGCGATGTCGCATAAATCAGAACCGTTTCAGTCATCTTAGCCTCCTTTCCGGCGTGAGCTGCCGGATATCGCCGCGATCATGCCGGGTTCGCCTTCCATGCGACCATTATACCATGCTTTCGTCATCGCTGCTTCACGCCCCGCCGCGCACCCGTTTGCGCACGGGGCCTGCTCTGGTACAATGAATCCTGACGCGGGAGGAGTATAGCTTGTGGAACGGGACACGCTGCGCGGCACCATCGAGCGCTTGACCTATCATAACGAGGAAACCGGCTACACCGTCGCTCAGTTGATGCCCGAGGGCCAGTCCTACATGGTGACCGTGGTAGGCGCTATGCTGGGCATCAATGTTGGGGAGTCCGTGCTCATCGCCGGCGAGTGGATGGCGCATCCGCAGTATGGCCGCCAGTTCAAAGCTGAGACCGTGCGCACGCTCCTGCCGGCCACCATCGCCGGCATCGAGCGTTACCTGGGCAGCGGGCTGATCAAAGGCGTTGGGCCGGTCACAGCGAAGCGCATCGTGCGTAAATTTGGCACAGACACACTGCAGGTGATCGAAGAAACCCCTGCGCGGCTGCATGAAGTGCTGGGCGTGGGGCGCAAACGGGTGGATCTGATCACGCGCGCCTGGGCCGAACAAAAAAAGATCAAAGAGGTAATGCTGTTCCTCCAAAGTCACAACGTCTCTACCGGGCTGGCCGTGAAGATCTACAAGCAGTACGGCGATGAGGCGATTGCGATCGTAGAGGCCGACCCCTACCGGCTGGCGCGCGACATCTACGGCATCGGCTTTGTGACCGCGGACAAGATTGCCCGGGCGCTGGGGATCGCGGCCGATGCGCCCGAACGGGTTGCGGCGGGGGTGGCTTATGTGCTCAGCCAGGCGGCGGATGAGGGCAACGTCTACCTGCCGGCCGCCGATCTCACCGTGCGCGCCAGCGAGATGTTGGAGGTGTCCCCCGCACTCGTCGGCAACGGCATCCAGGCGCTGCGCGAGTCAGAACAGGTGTGGGTCGAGGAGCCCGCTCAGCCAGGCCGACCCTCCGCCCTGGCCGAAGAACGGCCCGTTTACCTGATTCCTTTCTACTATGGCGAAATCGGCGTGACCGGCCGGCTGCGCCGTCTGGCCGAAGCGTCCCAGGACAAGCTTGCGGCCTTTCAGTCGTTCAACTGGGCGGCCGCCTTTGCGGCACTCGCGCATCAGCCCGCCGGGAGCGCCACGCCGAACGCAAAAAACCTCACGCTGACCCCGCGCCAGATGGAAGCGGTCACCGCGGCCCTCACCCATCGCGTCGCTGTGCTCACCGGCGGGCCCGGCACCGGCAAAACAACCACTGTGCGCACCATCCTCCGCCTGGCCGAGGCTGCGGGTGCGCGGGTTGTGCTGGCCTCACCCACCGGCCGCGCGGCCAAACGGCTCAGCGAAGCCACCGGCAAGCCGGCCAAGACGCTGCACCGGCTGCTGGAGTTCAAACCGGCGGAAGGCTTCGCTTTTCAGCGCAACGAAGACAACCCGCTGGAGGCCGACCTGGTCATCGTCGACGAGGCCTCCATGCTGGACCTGCTGCTGACCAATCACCTGCTGAAGGCCATCCAGCCGGGAAGCCATCTGCTGCTGGTGGGCGATGTGGATCAGTTGCCCAGCGTCGGCGCCGGCAACGTGCTGCGAGATATCATTGAAGCCATCGAGGCGAAGGCCGGGGCGGAAACCACGACGCAAACGGCCCTGGCCGCCACCTCACCCTTGGCGTCAGCCTCGGTCATCCGACTGGATACGATTTTCCGCCAGGAAGCGGGCAGCTACATCATCACCAATGCCCACCGCATCAACCGCGGGGAGATGCCGATCCTGGAGAACCGCAGTGCGGTGGACTTCTTCTTGTTTCGCGAAGAGGACCCGGTCAAAGCGGCCGATCTAGTGGTGGAGCTGGTGCAGGAACGCATCCCCCGGAAGTTCGGCCTGCGCCCCGACGACATCCAGGTGCTGAGCCCCATGCACCGGGGTGAAGTGGGCGTCGCGGCCCTCAATGCGCGGTTACAGGCCACCCTGAATCCGCCCGGAGCGGCCAAACCGGAGCGCACCGTCGGGGGCCGCGTCTATCGCACCGGTGATCGCGTGATGCAAATCCGTAACAACTACGACAAAGAGGTCTTCAATGGCGACATGGGGCATATCAACGCCCTGGATTTGGAAGAGCAGTCGCTGGCCCTGGGCATCGATGACCGCACGGTGACGTATGATTTTCTGGAGCTGGACGAGCTGGTCCACGCGTATGCGGTGAGCATCCACAAAGCCCAGGGCAGCGAATTTCCGGCGGTGGTGGTGCCAATGCTCACCACGCACTACATGATGCTGCAGCGCAACCTGCTCTACACGGCAGTGACCCGCGCCCAGAAGCTGGTGGTGCTGGTCGGCAGCCCGCGGGCGATCGCGGTTGCCGTGCACAACGATCGGGCCAACGAACGGCATTCTGGGCTCGCCGAGCGCTTGCGCAGTGCGTGAGTGGCTGACGCGTCAACGGAGGTGGGGTGTGCCTGTCATCACAATGTCCCGCGAATTGGGCAGCCACGGTGACGATGTCGCGGTGGCTGTGGCCGAACGGCTCGGGCTGCGCCTGGTCGGTCGCGAGCTGATCAATCGGGCGGCGCGCCAGGCGGGCGCACCGGAGGTCGCCCTGGCTGAAATCGATGAACTGGGGCTGTTGGGCGTCAAGCCCGGCCCGGCCGCGCTGCGGCTCTACCACGAAAAAGTGACTGCGGTCATACGTGATCAGGCGGCGGCGGGCGATGTCGTGCTGGTGGGGCGCGGCGGGCAGATGGCCTTGGCCGGTCAGCCGGGTGTGCTGCACGTGCGCATCAGCGCACCGCGCGAGCAGCGGATTCGCGCGGTGCAGGCCCGGTGCAGCGTGCCGACGGACGTCGCGACCGCGCGTGTCGAAGCAAGCGACCGAGCGCGGGCGGGATACCTGCGCCGCAGCTACGGCGTGAGTTGCGATCACGCGGGCCTATACGACATCACCCTCAACATGGCGCAGTTCGATGTCCCCACGGCAGTTGATCTGATTTGCCTGGCCGTCGAGCGGCTCGGCGCGTGTCAGCGCCAAACCAATTCGGCGCCATCAGCCGCAGGGGGATGCGAATGACCATCGAGCCGCCGGCGCCCTTCTCGCACCCGGTCGAGGCTGAGTTTGCGCGCATCCTCAACTTTTACGGGGTCCCCTGGGAGTATGAGCCGCGCACCTTTGTCCTGGCGCGCGACGCGCTGGGGAACGTGACCGAGGCCTTCTCCCCCGATTTTTATCTGCCGGACCAGGACCTCTACATCGAGCTGACCACCATGCAACCCAACCAGGTGCGGCACAAAAACCGCAAGCTCAAACGTCTGAGCGAGTTGTATCCGGAAATCAACATCAAACTTTTCAAACGCGGCGACATTCGCTCGCTCATGCTAAAATTCGGCGTCGCAGACTATCCCGACATGCTGAACAACCAACTGTGAATCTGTAACGAGGCCCGTCCATGATGACCGACTATCATTCAGCTCACAACTCCGCACTGTGTCAAACGCCTCAGACTGATCTGGTGCGCGACCTGGGACGCGTGGTCTACACCGAAAGCGAGATCCATCAACGCGTGGCTGAGTTGGCCGCGCAGATCAGCCTGGATTACATCGGTCGCAAGCCGCTGCTGATCGGGGTTCTGAAGGGGGTCGTCTTCTTTATGAGCGACCTGCTGCGCGCCATCAGCATCCCGGTTCAGGTGGATTTCATCGCGATCTCGCGCTACGATCCCCAACGCGGCAAGGGCAGCGTCCGTCTGATCAAAGATCTGGATGAGCCGGTGGAGGGCCGGCACCTCCTGTTCATCGAGGATGTGGTGGACACCGGGTTAACCCTCAGCTATCTGCTGCGCATCCTGAAGGCGCGCGGCCCGGCCAGCCTGGAGGTATGCACCCTCTTCGATAAGCCCCAGCACCGGCTGACCAACATTCCGCTTCGTTACCGTGGCTTCGACCTGCCCGACCGGTTTGTCGTCGGGTACGGCCTCGATTATCGCGAGGATTACCGCCATCTGACCTGTGTCGCCGAGTTGCGGCCGGAAGTCCTGGCGCTTGCCTGAATCCGACAGTACGGCACAAAAGCGCAATTTCGGAACAGACCCGGCCCGTGTATAATACTGCCTTGCTGCGCCGACCGCGCGGTGCAGAGACCGAGTACCTTCTCCATAGTCCGGGGCGACGTGCCTGGCACTTTGCGGAAGTGCCAGGCACTTGATGGCAAGCCCCTACAAATTGAGAGGATACGAGCCCAAGATTCTCGCGCCATGGATGAATGCCCAGTGCCGATCCCCCCACAACAGCTTGTCAGCGCCCACCGGTTGCGGTATGGGGCCCTCCTGCTCCTGTTCGGGCTTGTCCTGTTTATCGGCACGGTGTTGCCGGTGGCGGCACCCGATAAACCGACCGCGCCAGCGACACCGGAAGCCGCCTCGGCAGTGCACGCCCCGGCAGCCGGTGAAATCGACAGCACCGGCTACATCAAGGGCGTCTACATCACCTACGCGGCCCTGGGCCACCCCGACTACGTAAGTCGGATCCAAAACTTGCTTGAAACCACCGAACTCAACGCCATCGTCATGGATTTCAAAGGCGATCAGGGGTATCTGTCCTTTCCCAGCCAGGTGGCCCTGGCGCACGAGATCGGCGCCGACCAGGGCGCGGTGGTGCAGGATCCGGCGGCCTTCCTGGGGTGGTTCCAGCAACGCAACGTCTACACGATTGCACGTATTGTTGTCTTCAAAGACAACCTGCTGGCAACCGCATACCCGGAGTGGGCCGTGACCGATGCCGCGACCGGAGGCATCTGGCACGACCCCGAAGGGATGGGGTGGGTTGATCCGAACAGCGTAGATGCCTGGAGCTACAATATCGCGCTGGCCAACGAAGCGGCCGGCCTGGGTTTTGACGAGATCCAGTTTGACTACGTCCGCTTCCCCACCGATGGCAGTGTCGGCAACGCACTCTTCAGTACCCCTAACACCCAGGAGCACCGCACGGCCGCCATCGCTGGTCTGCTGAGCAACGCACATCAGGTGCTGCAGCCGCAAGGGGTAAAACTTGGCGCCGATGTATTCGGGTTTACGGCCTGGGTGGAAGGCGACTTGGGCATCGGCCAGCAGATCGAGAAGGTCGCACCGTACGTGGATGTGCTCTCGCCAATGATCTACCCATCGACGTTCGCAACGGGGCTGCCCGGCGAAGCCGAAATCTACCGCACCGCAATCGCTTATCCCTATGAGGTGGTCCACAAGAGCATGGTGCGCTTTGTCGCGCGCGCTCGGTCGGTCAACCCGGCCGTCGAGATCAGGCCCTGGCTTCAGGACTTCCAGGATTATGCTTTTGATGGCCGCATCTACACGCCGGCCGAAATCCGCCGCCAAATTGACGGTGCGCGCATGGGGGGCGGCCGCGGCTGGATGTTGTGGGACGCGGCGGTGCAGTATACGCCGACCGCCCTGGTCAGCGCGCAGCCGGCCTACACGCCCAACCCGGCCGGCAAGATGCTGGTGCTAGCCTACCGCGATGTGTCAGCCAGTTCCGACATCCAATCGAACAGTCCCGAGGTGCGCACGCCGGACCAATTCAGGGCCGACCTCACACGGCTGCTCGCCGCAGGGTTTTACCCGGTTAACCTGCAGGAAATGGTGGAAGGCAACCTGAGCATGGTCCCGGCGGGGAAACGGCCTATCGTGCTTGCCTTCATGGATTCAACGCCGACGCAGTTCCGGCTGCTTGCGGATAGCACAGTCGATCCGACCTGCGCCGTCGGCATACTGCTCGCCTTCAATGCCGAACATCCGGCCGATTGGCCGTTGCGCGCCACGTTCTTTGTCAAGCAGGCAGCGGGCAGCCCCACCGAAAGTCTTTTCGGCGCGGCAGATACGGCCATTCAAAAGCTAGAACGCCTGGTCGATTGGGGGATGGAAGTGGCTGCACAGCCTATGAGCGCCGAAAAACTGAGCCACCTGACGGCTGATCAGGTGCAGGAGGCGTTGGGCTCTGCCCAGGCACAACTGGAAGGCTGGCTGCCAGGCTATCGCGTCAGTTCACTGGCCTTGCCGACAACCAGCTACCCGCGCGACCTCTCACTCCTACATCAGGGCGCGCACAACGGCGCACCGTATACGTACACGGCAACCACTATCCCCACGGGCCGCCTGACCAACGCACCGCAAGCAGCGAACTTCGCCCCTGACCATATCGGCCGGGTCCCCATTACAGCGGGAGCGCTCGATAAATGGATCCGCGAGGCCGACCGGGCGGGCGCTTACTATGTCTCGCCCGGTGAATAGCTGAGTGGAACGCAAAAACAGGCCGCGATCCCGTTTTCGCCCGTTGGAATCGCGGCCTGTCGATTAAATGGAGAGGCCCCAAGCAACCGTCTGGTTTCAACTGCTGCGCTCGCATTGTTTTCTCGCTCTTACCCTCCCGGAATCGTAACGCTGTTCTAGGAAGCGTTAACTGGGTGTCTGCGAGAATTCCAGTTCCCTGGACTAATCGAGCTACGAGTTGCCGTTCGATTTCTCGGGGCTCTCTCACCACTTTGTTCGAACAATCGCTCTGTTTGACTTACGGGGCTTAGGATTTGGCGCTCGATTGGATATTGCTCTCGATGCGCTGCTAGGATTCTGAACTCCAGGGGTATAACAGTTCGATTGTTTTCCCTAGTGGCAATGTGGAGTATAGCAGGTCTCCCCCCCGCTGTCAATAGGTTGGTGGAAAATATTAAGCTTCAATTCTTTCACGAGCATATTAATAAAAATAAGATCATAGTCGTAGGCACTGGGGATATGTGCGCAACTCCGTGTGGACGGCGTCTCCGGCGCAAGGATTAGCGATTCGCCCGGCCCGGATCCCTAGATGTAGTGCAGCGACTTCGTTGGACGCCGTGGATAACTTCGGGAAGCGGCCGGGGGCCTCTATGCGGTCTCATCAGGGTTCGGTGGCTCTATTTAGGTGTGCGATCTTGCGGTGCGCCTAAATAAGGTCTGTCACGGCGCTAGTGGTGAGGAGTTCCTTCGGTTTGGGTACTTGACGCCTCTCTGGATATTTGTGGACAACGCCTCGGTTTTTCCTCGGTTATCCTTGGCGTATGTGTGCAACTTCTCCCGGTTGTAATTGCGCCGGTAATTGTTGGGTGCTATTCTCTATAAGTTGCGAATCAGACCCCAGTGCCCGGCACACGGCGCGCTCGATGTCGCGCCCTGTGCTGGGTATGCGTTTTGGGGTCGTGGCCGGGAGTGTTATACTAAACTCTTGTGTGCTGCACTTACGGCTGCGCAACGCAATGCAAGCAGGAGCGTGATTTTCGTGCGAACCCCTCGCGAGAGTGTCCCGATTCGGATGATGACGTACAATATCCATCGTTGGGCCGGTCGGGACCAACGCATAGATTTGGCCAGATTGGCCGATGTGATCCGGGATGCCGGTGCGGATGTTATCGGTTTGAACGAAGTGCTGCATCCGGTGACGATGAGCGGGCGCATGTATGCCCCCCTTGCAGAATTGGCAGAACGCCTGGGGATGGTGTTTGCGTTTGGTCCCAGCGGCTGGGTCGATGATGGGCCGGGGTGGTCTGGCCCGGTTGGTAATGCGATTTTGAGCCGGTATCCCTTGCGGGGCGTCACAAACACTTGGTTGCCGCGGCTTCCCAGCACGAAGCAGCGTTCTTTATTGGGCGCGACGCTGAACAGCGGACCCGTACAAGGCTTGACAACTTTTGTCACCCACCTGGATCACGCCTTCGAGGGCACGCGGCTGTGGCAGATTCGCGGCGTGCTTGAGCGGATCGCTCATGCTGAGCCCCATTTCTTGTTGGGGGATTTCAATACGCCCGGGTTTCTTGGGCAGAAGACCCGGCACTTCCTGCCTCCGGTATTGCGCATGCTGCGTCAAGCCGGCTACCAGGATGCGTTTCACGCCATCGGTCAGGGGCACGGCCGCACGTTCCCATCGAATTCGCCCCTGGTGCGGATTGACTTCATGTTCTTGCCTTGCCGGTGGGCCCACGGGCTGCGGTCCGCACACACAGTCAACCTGATGGCCACGCACAATGCGTCCGACCATCGGCCCCTGGTGGTGGAGTGGGCGTGGCCGGAACGCGCGACGTTTTCCGTCGCCTGTTGATCGGAGGCTGTGGGCCGTGCTTCTGTTTGATTGTGGAGGCCCATGGGGGAACAAAGCGATCGCCTGACGAAGCCATCCGGGGCGCCCGTTGATGTGCGCCCGGCCGATGCCTGGAACCAACGGTATCTCAGCGGCGATACGCCCTGGGACACCGGCGTGGTTCCGCCGGAGGTGATCGCTTTCGTCAGCTCGGGGACGTTGAGGCGGGGGTGGGCGCTGGACCTGGGGTGCGGCAGCGGCGTGAGCACGTGTTATCTGGCGCGTCAGGGTTTTCGGGCGGTCGGCGTCGATCTGGCGCATAGCGCACTGGTGCGCGCCTTTCAGGCTGCCGCCGCGGATCACCTGCCGGCTTATTTTTGCCTCGGTGATGTCTGTGATCTGAGCTTCCTGCGCGTACGGGCTGACTTTGCACTGGATGTAGGCTGCTTGCACGGGGCGCCCGCCGCGCGGCGGACCGATTACATCCGCTCCCTGGCCGATCATTTGCTGCCGGATGCGTTTTATCTGCTCTATGCCTTTTTGCCGGATCATGAAGGTGGCCCCGGGGGCATCGGTCCCGGTGATCTGGCGAGCTTTGCGCCTCAATTCGTGCTGCGCTGGGCCCAGCACGGCCTTGATCGCACCCGTCCCTCCGCCTGGTATCTGCTGCAGCGCACGCAGATCTTGTAATCCGTTGGCGCCGCTGCCGGTCCGAACACCGCAATTCCCGTTGGAACGTCACCCGGCTTACTTACCCTCATCGGCGCGCCTGATAAAATCTTTTCATATCACGTCGAGCGGCTGAGGGAGGCATTTTATGCGATTTGAGAATCCGCTGAAGCGAGTTGAGCGGCTCAAGCGGGTCAAGAATGTGCCGGGTTCCGGCTCAGATGAACGCGTGCCGCCGGGCCAGTTCTTGACCGATAAGTTTCCGGTCCTGCACTATGGTTCGGTTCCCGTTTACGCAAATCTGGCGAACTGGGATCTGCGTGTTTTTGGCCTCGTCGAGCAGCCGTTGCGCTTCACGTGGGACGCGCTGATGAATTTGCCGCGCAATGACCAGACGGTCGATATCCACTGCGTTACTCGGTGGAGCAAGCTGGATACCCAGTGGGGCGGCATCCCCTGGCGTGAGTTTTTGAAGCTGATCAAGGTAAAACCCGAAGCCACGCACGTGATGGCGCACTGCGAGTATGGGTTCACCGCCAATATTGCCCTGGACATATTGGATGATGACGATACCATGCTGGCGTACCTGTACGATGGCAAGCCGTTGGAGCCGGATCATGGTTACCCGCTGCGCTTGCTGGTACCCAAAAAGTACTTCTGGAAAAGCGCCAAGTGGCTGCGCGGCATCGAGTTCATGGCCGGCGACAAGCCCGGATTCTGGGAGCGCAACGGCTATCACATGGAGGGGGATCCCTGGCGCGAAGAACGGTTTGGCTGGTGACGCATGAGACCCGGCAGGTTTTGGCAACTTGTCGGGTCTTTGCTATGATGGGCAGCCATGATCAGCTATCAATTACGCCAGCGAGAATATCTCCTACAGATCAGCCGGGCCATGACCTCGCGGCTCGATCTACCCTCTTTGTTGCGTCTCATCTTGACCAGCGCCGCCGATTTGGTGAGCGCTGAGGCGGGGCTCATCGCGCTCCGCCGCGGCCAGGCCCCCACGCTGTCGATTCAGGCCAGCTATGGCATCCCCGTCGGCCTGCTTCCGCGCTTTGCCCCGTTGCTCACCGACTTCCCCGTCCAGGCTGAGCAGTATGCCCTGCCCGATTTGCAGGCGCGCCTGAACCTGGTGGCGCATACGATCCGGCTGCCGTTGCGTCAAGTTGTTGCGCTGCCGTTGATCACCCAGGAACGCTTGCTGGGGGTCATCTATCTTTTCCGCGGCGGCAGCACCGCTTTTTCAGCCAATGACGAAAATGTGCTGGCCAGCTTTGCCGATCAGGCGGCGATCGCGGTGCGTAACGCCCAGCTTTACCAGCAGGTCAGCTCAGAAAAACGCCAGCTCGATGCCATCATCGAACACAGCGCCGATGGCGTGATGATCCTAGACCCGGAGCTGCGCATCCAGGTTTTTAACCGGGCCCTGAGCCAATTGACCGGCTGGCCCGCCGAGCAAGCGATCGGCCGGCCGTGTTATCAGGTGTTGGCGCTGGAGAATGTGACAGGGCGGAATCTGTGCGGCGTGGAACCGGGGATGATCGATTTCCCGGCTGGGGCGCCGGTGACCGCCGAAGGGCGGCTGACCCGGCCTGGCGGCTCGCGCATCGAGCTTAGCCTGACTTTCTCGCCGTTGTTCGATGACGAGGGCCGGCTGGTCAACGTGATTGCCAACGTGGTGGATATCACCCGCTTCCGCGAAGCCGAGGAGATGAAGTCCACCTTTGTATCGGTGATCTCGCATGAATTGAAGACGCCGGTCGCCCTGATCAAGGGGTATGCCAGCACGCTGGCGCGGGAAGATGCCCGGTGGGATCAAGCGACGGTGAGCGAGGGGCTCCAGGTGATCGGTGAAGAGAGCGACCGCCTCAACGCGCTGATCAACAACCTGCTGGATGCCTCGCGTATCCAGGCGGGCGCGTTTACGCTGGAGCGCGGGGATGTAGCGCTGCCCAGGCTGGCCGCCAGCGTGGTCGAGGGCTTTCGTTCGCAGACCGACAAACACTCTTTCGTGCTGGATTTTCCACCCGAGTTCCCTCCAGTGTTCGGCGATGAGGAACGCTTGCGGCAGGTGCTCAATAACCTGGTCAGCAATGCCATCAAGTACGCGCCGCAGGGCGGCGAGATTCGGGTCGGCGGCTGGAGCGGGGAGCAGCAGGCGACGGTCTATGTGGCTGATCAAGGGATCGGCATTCCGGCTGGCGAGCAGGGCAAGCTGTTCCAGCGGTTCTATCGCGTAGACTCCAGCTTGCGGCGGAGCACTCAGGGGGCGGGCCTGGGACTTTATTTGTGCCGGTCCATCGTTGAGGCCCATGGTGGCCGCATCTGGCTGCGCAGCGAGCCCGGCAAAGGAACGACGGTGCTCCTCACGTTGCCCGTGACCGACCAGACGGTGAGCACACAGAGAGTACCGAGGTGAAGTAGCAGATGAAAAAACGAATCCTCGTCGTGGATGACGAGCCGCGGATGCGGCGCTTTGTGCGCATGAACCTGGATCTGGAAGGCTATGAAGTCTTCGAGGCGGAAAATGGGGTGAAAGCGCTGGAGCGAGTGCGCGATGATATGCCCGACCTGGTGCTGCTGGACGTGATGATGCCCGACCTGGACGGGTTCGAGACGCTCGCCAGCATTCGTGAGATGTCGGCGGTGCCGGTGATCATGCTCACGGTGAAGGGCGATGAGGACGACCGCATTCGAGGGTTGGATCTAGGCGCCGACGACTATATCACCAAGCCGTTCAGCCCGCGCGAGCTGTCCAGCCGGATTCGCGCCGTGCTGCGTCGGATCGAGCCCTCCAAAACGCAAGACGCCGAACCCCTGACGATTGACGAAGACCTGGCCATCGACTTTCCCCGTCGCGAGGCGATCGTCAGCGGAGCGCACATCAAGCTGCGGCCCACTGAGTATCGGCTGCTGCTGCACCTCGTGGAGAACGCTGGGTGGATCGTGCCGGGGGAGACGCTGCTGGCGAAGGTGTGGGGGCCGGAATACCGGGATGACAACCAGCTCCTGCGCCTGTATATCACCTACTTGCGCAAGAAAATCGAGCCTGACCCGGCTAACCCCCGATACATTCTGACCGAACGGGGCGTCGGCTATCGCTTCGTCAACTACAAACCGCAGCGGCCGCAAAAATAGGGGCACGCCGGATCTTGCGTCCGACGTGCCCTCCCGCGTGAGCTGCGCGACCTCAATCAGGCGGCCACGGTCATCTGCACCGTCAGCCGCCCCACCGGCGCCCCGCCCTGGCTTTGCACGATGCCCCACGTTTGTTGCGCACCGGGTTGTGTGGTGGCCGGCAGGGTCACGGTCAAGCTGGCGCGTCGGTGTTGCCCTGCTTCCAGCAGCACGGCGCCCGTCAACATCCCAAGAACTGCATCCGATACGATGCCCCGTGCGGCGTCTGTTGCCGGCCCCAGGGTGATCGGCGAGATGACGGCATCCGCAGGCAGGTCGCCCCGTTCCACCCTGAGGCTCACTGCTCCCGGCTTGCCCGCGGCGCCCGTCAGATCGAACGCGACTTCAAGCGTGCCGCCGGCGGGGGCTGAGGTCTGCCACAGGTTGCGTTGTGCGACGTTTTCGCCGGCCGCCGGATCGAACGAATCGCCGGCGGCGCGCTCGTCAGATTGAGCGTGGGCTGCCAGCAGCCGCACCAGCAGGGCGAAGGGTCCGGCGCTGCTGGGCGTCCAGGTGAGCGGCTTCAGCACCGTTTCACCGGGCTTCAGCCAGGGGAGGCGCTGACGCCCGATGCGGGTCCAACTTCGGGGATCGATGTAGGGCGCCGCGGGCGCCGCGAACACTTCCACGCCCACGTCATAGGCATAGGTCGGCCCACGGTTGAAGGCCCGGACGTAAACCGCGTTCGCCTGGCCGGGCAGGAGCGGCTGCGGCGCAACGCCGCCATCCGCCTCCTGGCGGATCCAGATGTCGGGGCTGTTCCAGGTCAGTGCGGCCGCGGTGCGGGGCTGCGTCTCATCGGCCCGATCGCGCAGGTAGACGCCGCCGCCCGTGATGCGGCGGGCGCTGAAGACTGCGGTGGCGTAACGGCTGATGTACGCATACGGGATTTCGCCGTAACCCTCTCGCCAGACACCATCCCACGACCACGGCTGCCAGGAGTTGCGCACCAGGAAGTAGCCGCCCCCCGGCGCGTCGACATCGTCCTGGTACCCCACCAGCGTCATAGCGTGGCCGCCGTTTTGCGGCTCGCCGGGCAGCGGCAAGGTGATCTTGCCCCACCGCGAGGTTGCCGCAGAGCTATACCAGCTATCGAACACCGGGATCGAAAAGGCCACGGCTCGGCCCTCGTACAGGCACGCGCGGATGCCATCGATGTCCGTGCGCTTGATCTCCTGGGTTTGGAGGGTGCGGAAGGCCGGTTCGCCGTTGGCGGCCGCGGGCGGGGGCGGCCCTTGCCCCTGGTCGCCGGTTTCGTTGCCGACGTAGGGCCAGGTTTCTTCCAGCGGTGCGCCGGCCTCGTTGAGACAGCGCATGCCCACCGAAACGTAGGTGCCCGAAACCTTGGGGATGCCATCTTTGCCTTTGCACCACCAATAGACGTATTGCTCCGACAGATTCAGATCGTCCGGGCTGCCCGCGGCTATTTCCAGTTGTTCGCGCACGGCGGTTACGGCGTGCGCGACACAGGTGCCGCGGCCGCCCTGATTGCGCACTGCCGGCAACTGGTCCAGCAGGCTGTGGCTGGTAGGCAGCACCGCGCGGCCCTCGGGCAGCTCGTAGTTGGGCAACGCAAACGAAGCCGCCAGTCCCGGTTCATCGAGCAGCGCACCCAGGCCGTATTCTGCCTGGGCCGCCTCCAACTCGATCTGGGCGCTGCGCAGATCCCGCGTCTCCGGGATCGTCGCTTTGGCGGCTGCCACCAGCGGATCCAGCGCGGCGCGGGTGATGTTGAGCGCACTTGCCAAGCGGTCGCGCAGTGCGGCATTGGCACTCCCTAACGCCACGAACTCCTGGGCGGTGACAAGCCACGAGTCGCTCAAGGTTTTGATCTGTTCCCCTGTCAGCCCTGGCACGCTGGCGAGCGGCACGCCGTTGGGGATGAGCATGGAGGTTGTCATGGGCGGCTCCTTCCCTTAAGTCAAGAGCCAGGCGCCCACCAGGCGCCTGGCTCTTGACGCTACGAAATCAGCCCGAGTTGCTTGCCGACTTTCTCAAAGGTTTCCAACACCTGGTCGAGCTGATCCCGGGTGTGGGTGGCCATATAGCTGGTGCGCAGCAGTTCGCGGCCGGGCGCTGTGGCCGGCGAGAGCACCGGGTTGACGAACACGCCGGCATCGAAGAGCATCCGCCAGATCATAATCGTCCGTTCCTGGCCGCCGATGATGACCGGGATGACGGGCGTCGTGGAGTTGCCGATGTCGAAGCCGAGCCGGCGGAAGCCCGCGCGCATGTAGTCGGCGTTCTC
>JAPKMS010000078.1 GCA_026645775.1 Anaerolineae bacterium | reverse complement strand
TTGACACCATCGGTGCGACGGGTGTAACGGCCTTCGGGTGCGTCTCCCACCCGCCAGAGCGGCACTGTCTTGCCGCCCGGCACGGCATCGTTCTGGTAGAGCCAGGAGTCGTAGTTGCCCCACTGGGGGAACCAATCGTACTCCGTCTCGCGCAGCGCAACCCAAACGCTGGGCGTGTCGGCCAGGGTCCGTCCCAGGTGCTGGTTGGCAAAGTCGATCAGCTCCCACCGCGCGGGGTCTGTGACCTGGTCGTCATCCAACAAAATGAAATCGGGGTGCTTGTCCAGGGCGTTGTAGAGGCGCCACATGGTGGCGCTGACGCCGACATACGGGTCATACTCGGTGCCCTCCCAGGCGGTCAGCACCGTGCCGCCCCACTTGAGGATCGGATCGTATTCGCCGGCCTGGTAGCTGGACATGCTTGGATCGTTGATGATCAGGGCGTCGCTGTCGGGGATCAGGCCGCTGTGTTGGAGGCCAATCCCCAGCGCGGCTGCGTGATCGGTGAAGAGCCGGCGTTCCTTGCGCTCCAGGAAGCGGGGCGCATATTCCAGAAGCAGTGGGGTGTCGGGCAAATACTGGTGGTAGGTGTCAGAGACCCAATTCACGGTCTCGACCCACAGGCTGGTCGTGAGCCCGGCGGATTGCAGGCAGGCGTCGTATTTATCGTTGGCCGGTTGCGTCTCAGCAAACATCCCAACCCCGATCTCCAAGAACGCGATGCGGCGGTCGGCGTTGTAGTGTTGGCCAAGCGCCTGCACGAACTTCCGATACTCCTGTTGGTAGCCGGCATCCCAGTACTTGGGGATCGTCTCGCCCGCACAGACCACCTTAGACGTGGGGTATTTCTCCAAGACGTAATTCGGCACGCCGATGCCGCCACAGCACGTGCCATCGTAGGTGTCGATCCCGATGCCCACGGGTTTGCCCAGGGCCGCCTCGGCCGCGATCCAGTTGTCCAGGTAGTTCCAATCGAAGACGTTGTCGGCTGTTTGGAGTTTTTTCCACTGCAACGTGATGTGACCGCCGCGGATCGGATAGTCGGAGGGTTTCAGGTGCTGGTAGTCGTAAAAGAGGTAGACGCCCGCCGGCCCCGCGTTGGGTGTGTTGCCGCTGAAATGGGGTTGCACCGTGGCAGGGGGCGCGGGCGCGCTCAACCCGCGCGCAGACGCCAGTTCAGTGGATCGGGTGTCTGCGTGCGCGGAGAGTGCGCCGAAAACGGATTGGATGCTGCCCTCGGTGGCGCCGGCCACCAGGAGGGCAAGCACCAGGGCGAGGAGCCAGCCTGCCTTGCGCATGAAGTCGCCTCGTAGAATCAATGTATTATATTCTTGAAACGATGCAAGGGCGAAAAAGTTACGGCACACGGGTCAAGTTGGATGATGGAATCCCAGAAGAAGTCGCGAGGTAGGATCTGCCGGCAGTTGTTTGCCTGGCGGGTCCCACCTCGCAGCGTGGCGTGGTCTTGACGCATGAGCCGAAAGCTTTGGGATCAGGCCGGCAGCAGCTTCAGGAACTTGCGCCGCCCGATCTGCAGGATGTGCTCCCGATCGGGCAGGATGATGAGGGCGAAATCTTCGACTTTGTCGCCATCCAGCTTCACGCCGCCCTGCTGGACCAGCCGCCGCACTTCGGCCTTGCTGGGCGCCAGGCCGGTGTTGGTCAGGAGATCCACGACGCTGGTGGGCGCCAGCAGCTTTATTTCGGGCATTTCAGTGGGCAGCTCGCGCTGTTGGAAAACGGTGCGGAAGTGCTCCTCTGCCGCCACGGCAGCGTCCTGGCCCTGGAAGATCGCCACGATTTCAGCCGCCAGCTGCATCTTCAGGTCGCGCGGGTGCAGCTCGCCGGCCGCCAGCGCCGCCAAGCGCCGTGTGATATCTTCGGGCGCCCAGCGTGTGACCAGGTTGGCGTAGTTGCGCATCGCACCATCGGGGATACTCATCACCTTGCCGAAGATGATTTCCGGCGCCTCGTTGATCCCGATGTGGTTGCCGGTCGTCTTGCTCATCCGCAGCAGGCCGTCTGTGCCCACCAGAATCGGGAAAGTGAGGATCGTTTGCGGCCGCATCCCAAACGACTCCATCAGCTTGCGGCCTGCGATCAGGTTGAAGAGCTGGTCTGTGCCGCCGATTTGGATGTCGGTGCGTGTAGCCACTGCATCGTAGCCCTGCATCAGGGCGTAGAAAAACTCGTGCAGCCAGATGGGGTCGCCCTTGTCGAAGCGCAGCGCGAAGTTCTCGCGTACCAGGAACTGCTGCAGCGTGAAGTTCGCCGCCAGCCCGATCACATCCTTGAAGCTGAGCTTCGAAAGCCAATCGCCGTTGTACATCACCAGCGTGCGTTGCGGATCCAGCACCTTCCAGGCTTGATCCGTGAACGTCTTGGCGTGCTCGCGCACCTCTTCGTCGGTCTGCTGCCGCCGCGCTGAGGTCTTGTCGCTCGGATCGCCGATCAAGGCGGTGAACGAGCCGATCAGGAAGATCACCTCATGGCCCAGTTCCTGGAACTGAGCCAGCTTACGCATGGGTACGGTATGGCCCAGGTGCAAATCGCTCGCAGTGGGGTCGAAGCCGCAGTACACGCGCAGGGGACGGTTTGTTTGCGCGGACTCGGCCAGGCGCTGGCGGAGCTCGACTTCCATGTTCTGGCGCGTAGTTTCGTCGCCGAATTCTACGCCCCGCATCAGGATCGCCAGTTGCTCTTCTACAGGTCGAAACGTGCTCATGAGTTTACTCCGGTGTTGGGAAACGTGTTATGATGGTCTCGCAAATAAAAACAGCGTAGCAGACGCCACGCTGAGGTGCATGAATGGCCGTCTGAATTGCGCGTTCAAGCAGAAGGGGCGTAGCCGCCCCTCGAATACGAGTAGGGGGCCGTTTGAGGTAAAAATCGTCGTAACATGTGCCGATCATAGCATGGCACAGTCAGCTTGTCAAACGTTTTGAACCTTCCGACTGATTTTCTTTGACAAAGTCCGCCTCTTGACCTAAAATGCTTACGGATAACGCGCTGGGATGACCGGCGCGTCTTGATTCTCGGTCCCCTGCGAGGGGAGTATTGGGGTTCGCCCGTAAATCAGAGGACATCCGCATGAGCCAAAATCGCACGCCCACCAGTTCCGAAATCCGCCAACAGTTCCTGGATTTCTTCGCCAGCAAAGGCCACACGATCGTGCCAAGTGCCTCCCTGGTGCCGCACAACGATCCGACGCTGATCTTTACCAATGCCGGCATGAACCAGTTCAAAGAATATTTTTTGGATCTGCGTGAGCCTGAGGCCCGGCGCGTGGCTGATTCGCAGAAGTGCATGCGCGTCAGCGGAAAGCACAACGACCTGGAAGATGTCGGCCGTTCGCCCTACCATCACACGCTGTTTGAGATGCTTGGCAATTGGTCCTTCGGTGACTACTATAAGAAAGAGGCCATCGGTTGGGCCTGGGAGCTGCTGACCGGCGTATGGGGTTTGCCCAAGGCACGGTTGTGGGCGTCCGTTTTCCAGGATGACAAGGGCGATCTGGGCCGCGATACCGAGGCGGCCGGTTTCTGGCGCAGCGAGACCGATATCGATCCCGAGCAGATCGTATACTTCGGGCGCAAGGACAACTTCTGGGAGATGGGTGACACCGGTCCGTGCGGGCCCTGCAGCGAGATCCATCTCGACTTGGGGCCGGCCGCGTGCAATCGCCAGGATGTGCCAGGGCACGTCTGCCGGGTAAACGGTGACTGCAAACGCTTTGTTGAGCTCTGGAACCTGGTTTTCATCCAGTATAATCATCTCGCGGATGGCCGTTTGGAGCCTCTGCCGGCCAAGCATGTCGATACGGGCATGGGGTTTGAGCGCGTCGTCAGCGTGCTTCAGGGTGTCCGCAGTAATTACGACACCGATCTGTTTGCGCCCATTATCGCGCGCACGCACGCGTTGTTGGGGGCGGAGGGTGTCGAGCGCGACCCGGCCGACCCGCGGCACGGCGTTTCCTACCGGGTTATTGCCGACCACAGTCGCGCCATCACCTTCCTGATCGGTGATGGCGTGCTGCCAGCCAGTGAGGGCCGCGGCTACGTGTTGCGGCTCATCCTGCGCCGTGCGGCGCGCCACGGGCGGATGTTGGGCTTCTCCGGGCCATTCCTGGCCGAGGTCGCCAGGGCCGTGATCGACGTCATGGGCGGTTCCTACGAGGAGCTGATCCGGCGCCGCGATTTTATCCTGGGCACTATCGAGCAAGAAGAAACCCGTTTCAGCCAGACGCTCACCAGCGGCCTGGCGCTGCTCGATGAGTTGATCGCTGCGGTGAAGGCGCGCGGGGAGACCGTGGTGCCCGGCGCCGAGGTTTTCCGGCTGTACGACACCCACGGTTTTCCGCTCGACCTCACTCAAGACGTGGCGCGCGAAAACGACATGACCGTCGACCTGCCAGGGTTCCAGGCTGCGCTGGCCGCGCAGCGAGACCGCGCCCGGGCCTCGGCCCAATTCGGCGCGCAAACCGTGGACAGCGTCCAGGTGTTTCTGGATCTGGTGCGCGAGCTCAAAGCCGATGGGATCATCCCTGCCAGCGGCGTCGAGCACCTCTATACAGAGGGCGTCGAGCAGGAGACTGTGTTGGCAGCGCTGATCAAAGAGGGCCAGCGCGTGTCGAGTGTGCGCGTGGGCGACAAAGTCGAGGTGGTGCTCCCTAAGACGCCATTCTACGTCGAATCAGGCGGCCAAGTGGCCGACTCCGGCGTGATCGCCCGTTATCCCGAAGAGGGTGATGACCCCATCTGGGCGATCCGCGTGGATGACACGCGCCGACCGGTGCCGGGCCTGATTGTGCACATTGGCGAAGTAACGGTGGGCGCGCCGCGGGTCGGGGAGCCGGCCTGGGCCGAGGTGGATTTCGAGCGGCGCATGGACATCATGCGCAACCATACCGCCACGCACCTGCTGCACAGCGAGCTGCGCTACATCTTAGGTGAACACGTGCATCAGGCGGGTTCGGTGGTCGCGCCGGATCGTCTGCGTTTTGACTTCACGCACTCGGCGATGCTTACCCAGGCCGATCTGGACGCGGTCGAGCAGTCGGTGAACGATGCAATCCTGGCCGATTATCCGGTTGAAATCGCACACTCTACTTACAAAGAAGCCGTGGCCGACGGCGCCATGGCGCTGTTCAGCGAAAAATACGGCGATGAGGTGCGCGTCATCAAAATCGGCTGGGAAGAGGAGGACGAGTTCAGCAAGGAGCTGTGCGGCGGCACGCACGTCCAGCATACCGGCCAGATCGGGCTGTTCCACATCGTCTCTGAAGAAAGCGTGGGCGCGGGCGTCC
This sequence comes from Anaerolineae bacterium, assembly GCA_026645775.1. Classification (GTDB taxonomy): domain Bacteria; phylum Chloroflexota; class Anaerolineae; order CG2-30-64-16; family CG2-30-64-16; genus MO66. Next base: position 9,746 of record JAPKMS010000078.1, on the reverse strand, counting down.
GCCGCATCGAAGCGGTAACTGGCCGGCCGGCGCAGCAGTTTGCCCAAACCCGGCTGCGGCTTCTGGATCAGACGGCCGCGCTGTTGCGGGTGCCTGCCGACCAGGTCGACCGCGCCGTCCGCAATTTGTATGCCGAACAGCAGGCCCTGCAAAAGGAAAATGCCCGTTTGAAGTCCGAGTTGGCACTGCAGCAGACTGATAAGTTGGCGGCCGCGGCGGTCCTGGTCGAGGGCGTGCCGGTAATCGCAGCCGAGGTGGTCGGCGTTGATACCCAAACGCTGCGGGATATGAGCGATCATCTGCGCAACAAGCTGGGTTCAGCCGTCGTGGTGTTGGCCACCGCGGTCGATGGCAAGCCGCAGATCATCGCGGCGGTGACCGATGATCTGCTCAAGCGCGGCGCGCACGCGGGTGAATTGGTGAAGGCTGTGGCCCGGACGGTGGGTGGCGGTGGGGGCGGCAAACCCTCGCTGGCGCAAGCCGGCGGGCGTGATCTTGCCATGCTGCCGACCGCCCTGGCCCAGGTGGTTGACCTGGTGCGCCAACAACTGAAGCATTGATCCGCTCCATGACGACGATTTTTTCTTTGACCGCTCAGGACACCCTGGCCAGCATGCTCGCAAAGTTGCGCGCTGCTTCGACCGGGCGTGTGCTCTTGGTTGTGCCCGCCGATTTGGCACTCGACGCGGTTTCCCTGCGGGTGCTGCGACGCGAAGCCAATCTTGCGCATCTCGACCTGGCCCTGGTGACAGCCGATCCCAACCTGAGAGCGGCCGCCGGCCGTGAAGGCATCAGCACCTTCCGCGATGCGGTGTACGCCGAGGGCGCCCGGTGGCATCGGCTGCGCCGCGAAAGGCGGCTTGGTCTGCGGCCGAGCAGTCCTGCGGAGACGGTTGCCCCCCTCCCGGCGGGCTTCTACGGCAAGCAATCGCCCAGCGGCTTTCGGCCTGTGGCCTTCTTGCGCAGCTTTGTGCGCCGACCGAATTCCCTATGGGCGGCGCTGGGCTTGACCTTGAGCCTGCTCCTGCTCCTGGGCGGCCTGTTGTACGCCCTGGCAACCTTTATTCCGGCCGCTACCATCACCCTGGCCCCGGCCTCCGAGCCAATCGAGGTTACAATGCCGCTGCGCGCCGTGCAAGATGCCAGCGCGGATGCCGAGGCTGGTATCTTGCCGGCTCAGGCGCTCAGTGTACAGGTGACGGGCGACGCACGCACAGCGACGACCGGTCGCCGGAACGAGCCGGCCGGAAAAGCCAAGGGCCGCGTCATCTTCATCAACCGCACCTCACGGCAGGTCAACGTCCCGATCGGTACGACGGTCGCCACTAGCACCGGCAACGATGTACGCTTCGTCACCACTGCCGATCTCAGCCTGGCGCCGAACGGTCGGGCCTCCGTGCCCGTGGAGGCGCTTTTGCCCGGGCCCAGCGGCAACGTGCGCGCCGGCACGGTCACGCGCGTCGAGGGCGCCCTGGGCCTCTCGTTGTTGGTGGCCAATGAAGCCGGCTTTTCCGGCGGCACCACCTCGCAGGTGGGCGTTGTCACCGAGGAAGACAAGGTGCGGCTCGAGAGCGAGCTGTTCGAACAACTCAAGCAGCAGGCTCTGGAGCGACTCGATGAGCGCACGCGCGGGAAAAAGTATATCCCGGCTGAATCGGTGACCTATCTGGAGCTGTCACCCACGTTCACACCGTTTGTTGGTGAGATTGCGTCCGAGCTGTATCTCAGCATGAGCGTGCAAGCGATCGGCCTCGCGGTCGATATGTCGGCGGGGAATTCGGCGGCGTTGGCGCAGTTGCAAACAGCCATGCCCTCCGGCACACGGCTCATCTCTGATACGGTGCGTTACACGCCGAGTGCCGTGACGTTGGAAGACGCCCGCACGGTATCCTTCAGCGTCACCGCGCAGGGCACGCTGCTGCGGGGCATCGATACCGCTGAAGTGCGTCGCAGTGTGCTGGGCCTGTCGACGAAAGCGGCCGAGCAGTTGCTGGTAGAGCGCTTCGCCCTGGCCGAGAAACCTCAGATTAGCCTGGGGCCCGACTGGCTTCCCTACATTGTGCCCGTCAAATTGCCGACGCTGCCCTGGCGCATCCGGGTCGTCGTCGATTGGGATGCCGCTGCCCGACTGGCAGCCAGATAGCCCGATGGCCATCCTGTTATCGCCGTTTGACTTGCCCGCCGGCCGCCTGCTGGCCCTTGACCTGGGTCAGGCGCGCACAGGCGTCGCGAGCTGTGACGAGGCCGGCATGTTGGGCTCGCCGCTGACCACGCTTTGGCGCCGCGCCACGCGCGCCGAAGATTTCGCCGAGATCGCGCAGTGGGCAGCGCGCGAACGCGCCGTGGGCGTATTGGTGGGGATGCCGGTGGATGACGCGGGCGCGCAGGCTCGCTGGGTGCGACGCTATGCCGGCCGCCTGGCCGGCGCCCTGGCGGTGCCCGTCGCTTTTTGGGATGAGTCATTGTCGACGGCCGATGCGTTGCAGCTTCTTGCGGCGGGCCGCGGCCGCACCGCGATCGATGCTGCGGCGGCTGCCGTATTGCTAAACGACTTCCTGGCCGCACGACGCGCAAGGGCGCAGGATCCAGGAACCGCTAAAAACCAGAGGGAGGACGCGTGAGCTCACGGGAGCGCGCTTTGCATTTCGGGTTGAGATTGCTGCTGTTCCTGGTGCCGGTCACGGCGCTGGGGGTGTTGGCTTTTGTCGTGGTCAGTTTTGTCGATGCGCAAATCAACGATGTGCCGCAGACACCGTCCGTCACGCTGTTGCGACCGGCATCAGAGCAGCCATTGGATTTGCGGCCGGAGACATTGGAGCTGCGGGCTTTGGGCCTCTATCTGCGCCTGCAATCGCAGATTCTCGACACCCCGGCCGGGGCCGACCCGACCCTGCAACCTTTCGAAATCGCGGTCGGCGAGACCGCACTGACCGTCAGCACTCGGCTGCAAGAGGAGGGCTTCATCACCGATGCCAATCTCTTCCGGCTGTACATGCGCTACAACGGCATCGATCAGCGCCTGGCCGCGGGAGATTTCGAGATCGCCCAAAACATGACCGCCACTGAAATCGCTGATCGGCTTCAGCGGGCCCACTACGAGGAGATCGTGTTGACGATCCCTGAAGGAATGCGGGCCGAGGAAGTGGCCGATTTGTTGGATGTGAAGGGCGTGATGGATGGGCAGGCCTTCCTTGCATTGGTGCGGGGCGGCAGTGCCTCGGCGCAAACCTTGGGCGACTACGGCTGGTTGCCGGCGGATCTTACCAACCTGGAAGGCTATCTTTTCCCCGACACGTATCGTCTGCCGGCCCGGGCCACCCCCGCTGATCTGCTGCAGCGCATGTTGGATAACTTCGAGCAGCGGGTAACCGCAGAGATGTTGGCGCCGGCGAAGCAAGCGGGCCGGAATTTGACGCAGGTCATCATCATGGCGTCCATCGTCGAGCGTGAGGCGCCCCTGGCCGATGATCGGCCCCTGGTCGCCAGCGTGTACTGGAACCGCGTCAGCGGGGCATGCAGCGCGCAGACGGGCGGCGCCTATCTGCAGGCCGATCCCACGGTGCAGTATGCCGCGGGCCGCGTGGGGGAGTGGTGGTGGAAGCCGCCATCGGTGGAGGCCTACCAAGCGGTGCAGTCGCCGTACAACACCTACTTGCGGCCAGGCCTGCCGCCCACCGCGATCGCCAGCCCCGGCCTTTCCGCCATCCAAGCCGCGGTCAATCCGGCGGACACCCAGTACTGTTTCTTTGTCGCCTCGGGCGATGGCGCGCACGTCTTCGCCATGACCCTGGCGGAGCATGAGGCCAACATCGCCCGGTATCAAAAATAAAGTGTGGAAGGTGAGGCGTGATGTGCAGCGGCGTCTGAACCTGGCAAAGTCCTTGTTGGGCAATGCGTTTCACGCTTCACCCTGCACCTCTCGCGTCTCTCGCACATTGCGCGTCTTATTCCTCCTCCTGCTCGCGCTGCCCGGTTGTCTTTCTGCCTGCACTGCTCCCGGCAGCGCGGCGCGGGTGATCAAAATTGGTGTGATTGCACCTTTCGAAGGGCTGGGGCGGCCCCTCGGATACGCCGTGCTGACGGCCATTAAAGAGGCCATTGCCGACGCGAACACCCGCGGCGCCCTGGGAGCGTATCGCGTAGCCCTGGTGGCGTTGAACGACGATCTCGCCCCGGCGACTGCCGCCGCGCAGGCCCAAGTCCTTGCCGCTGATCCCGATGTGGTTGCAGTTCTAGGACCCTTCGATTCGGCGGCGGCGCAGGCCGTGGCCCCGGTGCTGGAGCAGGCGGGCGTCCCGCTGCTCACCCTAGCCCCCTTCGCCGGCCTGTCCCCCGGCTCGCTTTCGCTCTGTCCGGAACCTGAACAAATCCAGGCCGCACTCAGATCTAAGCTTCGTGTAGCCAATACATTATTGATCGACGCTTCAGCAGACATATTCGCGGAGGAGCTGAACGCTCGCTATGCGAAAGGCTGGCGCGGCGAGCTAATTGGGGGGCCTGATTTGGCGCGACCGTGGTTCATTGCTCTCACCGGTGCGGCGGCTGAGGGCAGCCGGGCCGCGATGTGTGATCTTGCGGCCTTGGACGCTGGGGCAGGGCCCGGCGAGGATGCTGCCCTGGCGCAAGAGGCCGCTCTGGCGGAGGCGGGTGCGCGGATTTTATTGCGGGCACTCGCAGAAGCGATCGGTGAGCAGGGGCAGCCCACGCGGGCGGCAGTAAGCCTGACCCTGGCTGCGCATCCCATTGAACCGGGCCTGGCCTGGTTTCAGGTGAGCGGCGGCCGATGGGTGCGCAGCACAGAGTAGAATGGGGATGCTGCTGATAAACGCAGAGCAACAGCACGCCCCCACCAGGCCTGGCCTGGTGGGGGCGTGCTGTACACGGGCACTGCGACGTTGTCAGCGCAGAATGCGGTGGATCACCGGCGGCGGTGAGACCGGTTCCGGTGAAAATTCGTAAGCGGTGGCAAGCCGCGTCAGCGCCGCGGCCAGGCTCTCAGCCGTGGCCGCGTGAACCCAGAGCAGTGGATCGCCGGCTTCCACTCGGCCGCCGATCTTGCCGTTCTCGGCCAGCACGACCCCCACAGCCGGATCCACCGGATCGCCCTTCTTGGCGCGCCCCCCGCCGAGATCCACCACCGTGAAGCCGATTTCCCGCGCATCGGCGCGGGCCACGTAGCCGGCTTCCGGCGCACGCAACGCGTCCACAAAGGGTGCGCGGGGCAGAAGCGTGGGATCGTCGACGAAGCGCAGGTCACCGCCCTGGGCGGCCACAAACTGACGGAATTTGGCCCACGCAGAGCCGTCCGTGAGGGTGGCCGCCGCTCGCTCGCGGCTCTCTTTAGGCGTCGTTGTGGCGCCTGCGATCAACAGCATTTCGGCTGCAACATCCACGCAGTGCTGGCGGAAATCTTCCGGCCCACGGCCGTGCAGGGTCTCCACGGCCTCCACCACTTCAAGCGCATTACCGGCCGCCAGGCCCAGCGGCTGGCTCATATCCCCGATCACCGCCGTCATCTTGCGTCCCAGTCCGCGGCCGATCTGTGCCATCAGCTCGGCTAGCTCGACGGCATCCGGCAACGTCTCCATGAATGCGCCCTTGCCGACTTTGACGTCCAGCACAATAGCGTCGGCGCCGGCCGCGATCTTTTTTGACATGATCGAGCTGGCAATCAGGGGGAGGGAGGGGACCGTGCCGGTCACATCGCGCAGGGCGTAGAGTTTGCCGTCGGCCGGGGCCAACTCGTGAGTTTGCCCGGCCACCACGACGCCGATCTCCCGGAGTTGGTGCTTGAACTCCTCGATGGTCAGGCTGACGTTGAACCCCGGGATTGACTCCAGCTTGTCCAGCGTGCCGCCCGAAAACGAGAGCCCGCGCCCTGACATCTTGCCGACCGGCACGCCCAGGCTGGCGACCATGGGACCCACGACCAGCGTGGTTTTATCTCCGACCCCGCCGGAAGAGTGCTTATCTACAATGAAAGACGCCACATCGTGCAAATCTAGCGTCACACCGGAAAACGCCATGGCCTCGGTCAGATGAGTGGTCTCCTCGGACGTCATGCCGCGAAAATAGAGCGCCATGCAAAACGCGGCGGCCTGGTAGTCTGGCACGTCACCGGCGACGTAGCCTTTGATGAAGAAGTCGATTTCCTCACGGGACAGGGATGCGCCATCCCGCTTTTGGGTGATGATGTCAACGATGCGCATGACAACCTCGTCAGAAAGTGTGAAGCCTGCCACGCTGTCAGGCTGATACGGAGTGTATGCTTAGACCGGCATGAGTATATCACATGCCAGCCCCGGCGGAAAACGCAAGTTCAAAAAGAGTATGAGATTTCTGGCCCTGGGGCCCTGTTGGTCGCGCAGGGTTTGACATGCGCGCGCGGCCACTGTACAATATACGCACGAATAAATTGAATCGGAGACCTATGTCATTCCATCCTTCATCGACCAGTGGCCATCAGCCACTGGAGATTGTCGTCATCGGCGCCGGGCTCGCCGGCAGCGAGGCAGCCTGGCAGGCGGCCCAGCGCGGCCTGCACGTGACCCTCTACGAGATGCGGCCGCATCGGATGACCTCCGCCCACAGCACTGATCGGATGGCCGAGCTGGTGTGCTCCAACAGCCTGGGCTCAAATCTGGCCGATCGTGCCCTGGGCCTGCTGAAGAACGAGTTGCGCCGGATGGACTCGCTGATCATCCGATGCGCGGATGCCACGGCCGTCCCCGCGGGCGGCGCGCTGGCGGTGGGCCGCGAGGCCTTCAGCGCCGCGGTGACGGATGCCGTCACGGGCCATCCCAACATCACCGTGCGACGCGAGGAGCTCACGGAAATCCCCTCCGACGTCGCCACCGTCGTCGCCACCGGCCCCCTCACTTCACCCGGGCTGGCTGAGGCCATCCGCCGACTGGCCGGACAGGCCTATCTCTCCTTCTTTGACGCGATGGCGCCGATTGTGACCCTGGATAGCATCGACTTCGGGATCGCGTTTCGGCAAAGCCGTTACACGCCGATCGCGGCTGCGTCTGAGCAGGAAACGACCGGCGACTACATCAATTGCCCATTGACGCGTGAGCAGTATGAGGCGTTCGTGGCCGCGGTCCATGCGGCAGAAAAGAACAGCCTCAGCGAGGCTGAAGCCGATGAGACGGCTCGGCGCTATTTTGAGGCCTGTCTGCCCATCGAAGTGCTGGCTGCACGGGATGTTAAGGCCCTGTCGTTTGGTCCGATGACGCCCCTTGGACTGCGCGACCCGCGGACAGGCCGGCGGCCGTACGCGGTGGTGCAGCTTCGGCAGGACAATGTCGCCGGGACGCTGTACAATCTGGTCGGCTTCCAAACTAACATCAAGTGGGGCGACCAGGAGCGGGTTCTGCGTATGATCCCGGGCCTGGAGAATGCTGAGTTTGTGCGTTTCGGCCAGATGCACCGGAACACGTTTATCAACAGCCCGGCGCTGCTCCGGCCAACTCTGCAATGGCACGATCGCGATGACTTGTTCTTCGCTGGGCAGATTACGGGAATGGAGGGGTATGTCGGCTCCACCGCCGGGGGCCTGTGGGCTGGGCTGAACATCGCGCGCGTGGTCTCGGGTCAACGGCCGTTGACATTGCCGCCGGTGACCATGTTAGGCGCCTTGCTGACCTATATCACCGCGGCTGAAGGCGCCAACTTCCAGCCGATGAAAGCGAATTTTGGCCTGCTCCCCCCGATCGAGCCGCTGATTCGTGATAAACGCCAGCGCTATGCGGCTTATGCGGTGCGGGCGTTGGCCGCACTGGAAGCGGTCTTGCTTGAGGAAGCGGCCCTTCAACCATAGATCGTCAAGTCAAAGTTGCGCGCGAGCAGCGCGCGAATGTCTGTTTTTTCGCCTATTGCATTCGCGCGCTACATGTGCTACAATCTACGCAACATAGTTTCGTTATCAGCGTGAAATCTGCTGCATTGTTCGCCTTACCCGGTCTGGGGTCATTGTGCCGGGCAATTTGGTCAAGGAGGATCCGATGAAGCTTTGGAAGCACAGGCAGCGCTTTGTGGGCGCGGCGATGATCCTGGCATTGCTCGCTAGCTTGACGCTGGGGAGCGCCAGCAGCCTTGCCATGGTCGACCAGGATCTCGTGGTCAACGGCAGTTTTGAGGGCGGTTTTGTCCAACAGGCTGGCTGCGGTATGGTCGGCAAGGGCTGGGCCTGTTTCACCAATGGCGGCACGATCGATTACGGTTTTTACGATGATCAGTGGGCGCCAGTGGTCGCAGATGGCTCCCACAGCCAGTTGCTGGAGTTGAGCACTTTGCAGTACGCCGCGTCGGAGGCCGATCGTTTTGCCGGGATCTCCCAGACGGTAAGTACGGTGAAGGGCTCCACGTACACCCTGAAGCTCAAGGGGTTGATGCGCGAGCGGGGTGCGAGCTCGGGCGGTGACGCGTACCGCTATCGGGTGCAATGGGGTTACACTGCGGATGGCTCGACCGACTGGACCAAGGTGACGAACTGGGCCGAGCTGCCCTGGGACAAGATCGATGAGCGGACAGCCCCCACCGGGATGGAAAGCTTTTCGACGACGCTGAAGGCGCCCAGCGCCAAGCTCACCCTCTTCGTCCGGGTGTGGAAGAAGTGGGGCTCAGCCTACAAAGAGTTGGATGTCAACCTGGATGCCATCAGCTTGACGGGGAAGGTTGTGAAGCCGCCGGTCACGCCAACGGGCAAGCCCTCGACCACGGGGACCACGGGGACTGCATCAGCGGGCGCTTGCAGCGGCGCGAACCTGGTGGCGAACGGCAACTTCGAGGGCGGATTCGTGAACGGCGTCGGCAAGGGCTGGACTTCCTTCACGAACGGCGGTGCAGCGGCGTACGGCTTCTATGATGAGATGTGGGCGCCGGTGATTAAAGATGGCAAACACGGGCAGTTAATCGAGATCAACACAAAAGGCCTGGCGGCCGCTGACCCCGACCGCTACGCGGGCATCTACCAGGTGGTGGGTAAGCTGACCAAGGGGGCTGCCTACGAGTTCTCGCTCTACGGCATGTTGCGCGAGGACGCCTCCCATTCCGGCGAGGATGCGTTCCGCTACCGGGTGCAGTGGGGCTACGCGGCCGCTGACGCCGACCCCAGCGCAGCCGACATCACCAACTGGGCTGAGCTCTCGTGGGATCAGATTTATCCCCGGACGGCGCCCGGCGCGCTGGCGAGCTACAGCGCCAAGCTAACGGCGCCGGCCGAAAAGATCGTGGTGGCTGTGCGGGCCTGGAAGAAGTGGGGCACGGTGCAGCGTGAGCTCGATGTGAACCTGGATGCGATCAGGCTTGCCTCGTGCACGGGCGGCAGCGCCGGCGAGTGCGTCTACGTCGTTCAACGAGGGAATTCGCTGGGCGGCATCGCCGCGAAGTATGGCACCACCGTGGCGAACCTGGTCAAATTGAACGGGTTGAAGAATGCGAACTTCATTGTGGTCGGGCAGAAGCTCAAGGTGCCGTGCGCGGGTGGCGCCGCGACCCCGCCGCCTGCGGTGGTAACGCCGACGCCTGCACCGGCCGGTGCGTGCATTTGGGTCGTCGTGCAGCGGGGAGACACGGTTTCTCAACTCGCCGCGAAGTATCGAAGCACGGTAGCGCTGATCGTGCAGAAGAACGGGCTGAAAGACGCCAACCGGATCTACGTCGGTCAAAAACTGTGCATCATCGATCCGTGATGCAATCGGTCTGACAGGTAAACCATTGTAAAACGCCGGGGAGCGATCGCT
>JAPKMS010000077.1 GCA_026645775.1 Anaerolineae bacterium | reverse complement strand
ATCCAGCCGTCAGACCGCCGGATTTGGCAATCCGGCGCGAGCAGTAACGGAACTTATTCTTTTACGAACCCTTAGTTCTCCACTGCACACCCACTCCACCGTCCCCGTTAACCGGACGGACCAGTCATTCGCGATCTCCACCCGCATCTCGCCGCCGGGCATGTGCACCGTGACCGGGCTCTGGCAGCGGCCGGCGCGGATGGCCGCGGCCGCGGCGGCGCAGCTCGATGTGCCGGATGCCAGCGTGTACGCCGCGCCGCGCTCCCAGATTTCGATCCGCAGCGTGTGCCGGTCCACGACCTGGGCAAACTGGACGTTGGTGCGGTTGGGATAGAGCGGCAGGTGCTCCAGCGCGGGACCGAGTCGGTGGGCCAGCCTCTCGTCGAGCGCGCCGAGCTCGGCCTGAACCTCCGGCGTCTGCGCATCCAGGAAGACCACGCAGTGCGGGTTGCCGATGGTGACCGCGGTGATGCGCAGCCGCTGTCCGGCCACCTCGATTTCCTCGTCGATGACCTCCCGTTCCGGGCCGGCGATGCCCAGGTCGGCGCTGCGGAACGACAGCGTTCCCAGATCCATCGAGATGCGCGTGCCGTCGGCAGCGAGCACGTGCGCCGTCACCATGCCGCCGGGCGTCAGGATGTCGAAATCCGGCCCGGCCGGTAGCCCGCGGTCCCACAGGTAGCGGGCGAAGATCCGCAGCCCGTTGCCGCTCTTCTCGAACTCGCCGCCGTCGGGGTTGAAGAGGCGGAGGGAGAACTGCGGCGGGTTGGCAGGTTCAAGGTTGAAGGTGGGCCCCCACAGGATGCCATCCGAGCCGACGCCCCGGCGCCGGTCACAGATGCGCTGGATCTCCGCCGCTCCCGGCGGTTCGGGCCAGTCGGCGGGGTCGAGCACGATGTAGTCGTTGCCCAGCCCGTGGTATTTAGTGAAGGGACGCGCCCCGGCGGTCGAACGGGAAATTACACCGCATGTGACCGCGGCAGCCGATGCGAAGTCCCCCTGCCGGGACCTGGCTCGAGTCGGCGCAGGCCGACTTTGCGATGGTAGCTGCGACTTCCAGTCGCCGGCCCCCCCCAACGGCAGATCGCGAGCCACCAAATCTTCATAGGTCTCCCGCCGCTGGATCGTCTGCGCCTGACCGGCGTTCACCAGCACGGCCGCGGGCCGCGGGGCCAGGTTGTAGTTGCTCGCCATCGCCAGCGTGTACGCGCCCGCCATCGGCACCGCCAAGAGATCGCCCGCCGCCAGCCGCGGCAGCTCGATGTCCCGGATCAACACGTCGCCCGACTCGCAGAACTTGCCGGCGATGGTGACGATTTCGGATTTCTCCGCCGCCAATCCGCAATCCGCAATCCGCAATCCGGCATACCTCGCCCCATACAACGCCGGTCGGATATTGTCGGCCATGCCGCCATCCACCGAGACGTAGGTGCGCACGCCGGGGATCTCCTTGCGCGCGCCGACGCGGTAGAGCGCAACCCCGGCTCGCGCCACCAGCGAGCGGCCGGGCTCCAGCACCAGGTGGGGGAGGGGCAGATCGTGGCGCTCGCACGACGCGACCACCGCGGCGCTCAGCGCGGCCACGTAGGGCTCCACCGGCGCAGGGGGATCTTCCGCGGTCATCGGTACGCCCCAGCCGCCGCCGGGGCTCAGCTCAGCCAGATTGAAGCCGTGCCGGTCGCGCATCTCGGCCGCGAACGCGATCAGCACGGCCGCGGCATCCGCCAGCGACTCCGGCTCGTAAATCTGCGAGCCGATATGGCAGTGCAGCCCGACGAGCGCCAGGCCGGGCGCGGCCAGTGCCCGCGCGACCGCCCGCTCCGCATCGCCGGTGGCAATGGGGAAGCCGAACTTGGTGTCCAGGTGGCCGGTTTGGATGTGGGCGTGCGTGTGCGCGGCGATGCCGGGGGAGAGGCGAAGCCAGATGGGGAATCTGGAATCTGGAATGTGGAATGTGGAATGTGGAATGTGGGTCAGCTCTGCCAGCAGCTCCAACTCGTGGAAGTTGTCCACGACGATGCGGCCGATGCCGGCGGCCAGCGCCTCAGCCAGTTCATCCCGCGATTTGTTGTTGCCGTGGAAGTGGATGCGCTGGGCGGGGAAGCCGGCGCGCAGCGCGAGATGGAGCTCGCCGCCGGAAACCACATCCAGGTCGAGCCCTTCCTCGGCGAAAAGCTGAGCGATTGCCGTGCACAGGTAGGCTTTCGACGCGTACGCGGCCTGGGCTGTGCCGGGGTAGTGGGCGGCCAACGCTGCCTTGTAATCGCGCGCGCCGGCGCGCAACGTAGCCTCATCGAAAACATACAGCGGCGTGCTGAATTCATGTGCCAGCGCGGAAGCCTCGCAGCCCCCGAGCCAGAGTGCGCCACTGTCAGCCGTGCGTGCCGTCACGGGCCATAGTGGATCCATGGGGTGTCCTCCGGGCGCGGGTTTGTATCCCTGGGCAAGTATATGCAGAGGGAGGAATAGCGTCAATTTGATTGCTGGCGAGCCAGGTGAGTCTTCACTTGTGCTTTGCGCCTCCCGTTGTGCCCTCTCATTCAGTGGAGTGTCGCATAAACCCCGAGTACGGTATAATATCCTTAGCATGAACCTGGTGGCAAATCCTGGTAACGCCGCGACTGCATCTGCCTCATGTATGATGTGAGCGGCCGATTGGGCGTGAGGTGTTTTGCTATGCTGTTACGAAAAGTGGGGCTTATCGGGGACGATGCTCAACCTGTGGGATACTCGTCATTAGCGGCTCGGAAGCAGGCAGGGGCTCATTACACCCCTGATAAGCTCGCGCAGTTCGTGGCAGAGCGAATTGTAGAAGTCTGGCCAAGCTCAAAAGCTGACGGCATGACGCGAGTCTTGGACCCTGCGGTGGGCGATGGGAGTCTGTTATTGGCGATCCTTCGAGAGCTGATCGGTCATGGTATGCCGGCGATTGAGGTCTCGGGCTACGACACAGATCCAAGCGCCATAGACTCGGCCAGGATACGCATTGCTGGTCAGTTTCCCGATGTTTCCCTGCACCTGGCAGTCGGGAGTTTCATCCACGTTTGTGCCAGTTACGCGCAGCCTGACCTGTTCAGCCTCGTGTCAAATGAACCATATGATTTGGTTATCGCAAACCCTCCCTATGTTAGAACTCAGGTAATGGGCTCCAGGAGCGCCCAAGACTTGGCAAGCCAGTTTGGTTTATCGGGCAGAGTGGACCTCTACTACGCTTTTCTTGAGGGTATTGCCCGGGTGTTAAGACCAGGCGGAATCGCAGGCATCATCGTCTCGAACAGGTTTATGACTACAAAAGCGGGCGCTGATGTACGTATTGGTATCTCGCGGCAATTTGATATCCTTCACGTATGGGACCTCGGCGATACTCATCTATTCGAAGCTGCTGTATTGCCAGCGGTGTTGCTCGTGAGACGCAAGAGTGGTGCGAACGAAGAGAAGGCAAGGTTCACCTCCATATACTCAGTCAAAAGCGAAACCTGGGATGATTGCCGCCGTGATGTCATAGAAGCTTTGAGCTATTCAGGCACGGTGAGGATCGACAATGGAGAGGTGTACCAAGTTCTGCAGGGGACCCTGGACCGGGGGAAGGATTCAGGGGAAGTGTGGAGGTTAGCGAATAGCGCATCAGAAGAATGGCTTAGCGTCGTGCGTGCCCACACTGACCGGACTTTCAAGGAAGTTGGAGAGATACGCGTCGGCGTGAAGACAACGGCCGATAAGGTTTTTGTCAGATCCGACTGGTCTGAAATGCCGGCGGATCAGCGCCCAGAGCTGTTGAGACCACTGACGACACATCGTATCGCGCGGCGTTTCCGTCCAGTGGTGTTACCTCGTGCGACGGAGATACTTTATACCCATACCGTCGTAGATGGAAAGAGGGTCGCAATCAGGCTAGAGGACTTCCCGCGAAGCGCCAGATATTTGAATGATTATCGGGCTGAGCTTGAAGCCAGAGAATATGTGAAAGCGGCAGGGCGCAATTGGTACGAAGTATGGGTTCCCCAGGATCCGACTGTGTGGGGGCAACCAAAGGTTGTGTTCCGGGATATCGTAGATAAGCCTACGTTCTGGATGGACTTGAGCGGTTCGGTGGTGAACGGAGATTGTTACTGGCTGACTTGTCGAACACCGGGGCAATCTGATTGGCTGTGGCTCGCCCTTGCCGTGGGCAATTCATCCTTCATAGAGACCTTTTACGACCGCCGATTCAACAACAAACTATATGCAGGGCGAAGGCGCTTTATGACTCAGTACGTTGAGCACTTCCCACTCCCCGCCCTCCATACGGATACAGCACGAACTATCATCCGTTTGGCCAAGGATATCTACGAAACCCTGGCGAGACGGGCTGCCACCGAAATGGAAAGACAGCTTGATAGGTTGGTGTGGCAGGCTTTTGGTGTGGGCTAATGCTCGAAGAATCCACGTGGCAAGGGTATCTGGATTTTTTTGTTTACTGTCTTGCCCTGGAACTGCTGGAATTTGGTGAAAAAGGCCTCGCCAGTCGTTAGAAAGAAATGCGTAATGGTCACAGCTTCTCCATCAGTCACAGCATAGAAGACTGCGTAGCGGAGGTCACAGTGTCGAACGGTGACACCAGCTACCTGCGGCATCGCAAGAGGTCCCTCGCTGTCTGGTTGGACCAGCCCTAGATCTATGGTCGGTGAGGTCTGCAGTTTGACTTCAAGTAGTTGGTTGGGAACATCCGGCAACTGGCCGGTATCGTGATAAGCGCCATATCCCAAACCCGTGCACACCAATTGGTGGAGCGCCGCGCCTCGGTTTCGCTCCTGGTCAAATCCTGTATCGGCGAAAGTCACCCCAACGAGTTCTCCAAGTCGTTCAAATACAACGGCGATGGGCAGCAGGGCTTCCGGGGAAGGCCAACTGGTGGGGCTGCTGGAGAAGTGTCGAGGCCGAGCACTTTGAGCAAGTAGGGGCTTCAGGTTTGTCGTATCATCGGGTGTGACCAGCTCTGTATTTTTCGCTCCAAGCGTCAGACGAGCTTGGTATTTCTGCGTCAATGTGCCGGTTTTGTCTAGCCTCGCTAAGACCGCGCCTGTCACCACCTTCACTTTCTGAACCACATCATTAGCGGAAAGACGAATCAGCACGTAGCGTCTGGTGGGATTGACGTCTTCATTCCAGATCTGAAGGTTATCCGACTTCTGGATGTACGTGTCAAAGTCCTGTCCCGGAAACCGTGGATGCGTCCTGGTAAAGACTCTAGGCGCCGGGTACCCGAGCGCTCGACAAACACACTCCTTTAATACCCTGGAACGCGTTCTGAGCGGAAGTCCGTCAAGCGATAAGCCGACTAAGGAGTGGCTCAGTAGCGCCTCAAGGGTTGGCGTTGGTATCCACAGATCGGGATTGCCGGCATCAACAGGATCGTAGATTGATAGCCCGCTCCGCGAAATATTAGCAGCATATTTTTGGTAGTCTTTGTAATCGGAGTCCACTGCTTCGCGAATTTGTCTGATGGGGCTTTGCTGAAGAAAGTCAGTGTCTGCTTCCGGCGCAAGCTGGCTCTTACGAGATATGTAATACTCGGCGGGTCGCTTTCTAATTACCATTTCCTGATTTTCCTATGCTTGAGGGGGTCTTTGAATTCGTATCGAAGTCAAAGAGCGATTTCATTCCCACATCGAGGGCACCCGAAAGTCGTTCGAGCGTAGCAAAGGAAGGCGCGCGCTGGCCGCGTTCCATCAGACTGAGGAAGTCCAGAGATATGGCTGCTGCCTCAGCGAGCTGTTCTTGGGTTAGGCGCTTTTCTGAACGTAAGAAGGCTAAGTGTTTGCCGAATTGTTGGACCAGGTTGCTTGAAGTCACTGGGCGCTCCTTACCTTTATACCTTTATCGTACTAGAAGTACGGCTAGAATAACACCGACACAGAGTACGGCTTAGATGGCTTTTTAATGACCTGTGATGGATGTTTTCGGCCACTTGACACGGCTGTCCTTCGGTGTGATAATTACAAAAACCGACCGGTCGGTTTGATTTTTCCCGGAGGCAACATGCCCCACCAATCTCGCAGCGATGAAACCCGAGCCCGGATCCTGGCTGCGGCGGTCGAGTGCTTCACCCGCAGCGGCTACGATGCCACCGGTGTGGCCGAAATCTGTGCGCACGCCGGGGTGAGCAAGGGTGCGTTCTACCACCATTTTCCCAGCAAGCAAACGGCCTTCCTGGCGCTGATGGATCTATGGTTGAACGACGTCGATGAACCCCTGCGGGCTGCGCGCGTCCTCGGCGAGACGGTGCCGCAGCAGTTGGTAGGCCTGGCGCGGATCGTGGAGCCGGTCTTCGCCGTGGCCCAGGGCCAGGTGCCCATGTTTCTGGAGTTTTGGCGCCAGGCGGCCAAGGAGCCGGAGGTGTGGCAGGCCACCATCGAGCCGTACCGGCGTTTTCGGGCCGGTTTCGCGGAGTTGGTGAAAGCGGGCGTCGCCGATGGCACGCTGCACCCGGTCGATCCTGATCTGGCCGCGTTGACGATCGTTTCGCTGGGGGTTGGGTTGGTGGTGCAAGGTGCGCTCGATCCGACCGGCGAAGACTGGGGCCAGGCGGCCGCTCAGGCGCTCAAGCTGCTGCTTGAGGGGCTGGCTACGTAAGATCATCGATATTAAGGTGCGTCCGAGCTCTTATTTCCTGATTCTTTTTCGGAGAGGTACAACATGAACGTCTTGCTCACGGGCGCATTCGGAAACGTCGGCACCAGCACACTCGACGAACTGCTCAGGCAGGGGCATGCGGTGCGCTGCTTTGATCTGCGGACGCCGGCCAACGAGCGCACGGCCCGGCGTTATGGGGACCGCATCGAAGTGGTCTGGGGCGACCTGCGCGTCCCGGCCGATGTCGCGGCCGCAGTGGCGGGCGTCGACGTCGTGCTCCACGTCGCGTTCATCATCCCCAAGATGTCCGCGACCGGCATTGAATCGGAATTGCGCCCCGATTTTGCTGAGGCGGTCAACGTCGGCGGGACGCGCAACGTGATCGCGGCGATGGAGGCGCAGCCTGTCCCGCCCAAGCTTGTGTTCACCTCCTCGTTGCACGTCTATGGCCGCACCCAACATCTGGCGCCGCCGCGCACCGTGGCGGAAACCCCGCACCCCATCGAGCACTATGCTCGACATAAGATTAAGTGCGAGGAGATGATTCGCGCTTCCGGCCTGGATTGGGCGATCTTGCGGTTGGCGGCCACCTTCCCGCTTGCGCTGAAGCTCGATCCCGGCATGTTTGACGTGCCGCTGGACAATCGCATGGAATACGTGCACACGCGCGACGTGGGGCTGGCGCTGGCGAACGCGGTGGGCAGCGATGAGATTTGGGGCAAGACGCTGCTGATCGGGGGCGGCCAGCGTTGTCAGCACATCTTCGGCGATATGGTGGCGCGCATCGTGGGTGCGATGGGCTTGGACATGTTTCCGGGGGAGGCGTTTGCGACGGTTCCCTTTGCCACCGACTGGTTGGACACCGAGGAGAGCCAACGGCTGCTGCGCTACCAGACGCGTACTCTGGACGACTATCTGCGGGACATGACGCGGCTGTTGGGGCCGCGACTTCCGTTCGTGCGTGTGTTTAAGTCGGTAGTGCGGCGTTCTTTGATCGCACAATCGCCGCATTGGCGGCGCCACCTGGCCCGGCAGCGCACATCTGGATGGGCGGGGAAGACAGCCCTGGTCACCGGCGCATCGAGCGGGATCGGCGCCGCGGTGGCCCGGAAGCTGGCGCATCGGGGGGTCAAGGTGGTGCTCGTGGCCCGCCGCGCCGATCGGCTGGAACTGCTGGCAGACGAGATCCGGCGGGATGGCGGGGAAGCGCAGGTGATCGTCGCGGACCTGGCCGACGACGGTGTGTGCGCCGGTGTGCTGGCCCAGGCGGGCGCCATCGACATCCTGGTGAACAACGCCGGTTTCGGCTGGTATGGCTACGGCGCCGACATGCCCTGGTCTGTGGCGCGGGAGATGATCCAGACCAACATGATGGCGTTGGCGCATTTGACGCTGTGGGTGCTGCGCAACATGCAGGCCCGCGGTTCCGGGCATATCATCAACATCAGCTCCATCTCCGGGAGTTTGCCCGAACAAGGCACGGCAATGTACAGCGCCACCAAGTCGTTTGTCGACAACTTCACCACTGCGCTCTACCGTGAGCTGCACGGGAGCGCGGTGCGGGTCAGCCTGGTGCGCCCTGGCCCGGTGCAGACGGAGTTTTATGATCGGGCGGCCAGCCAGCCCGATGGCCGGCGCATCCCCGGTGAGCGGTTCGCGATCACGCCCGAGCAGGTGGCCGCGCGGGTGATCGCCGTCTTGCGGCGCCCGCGGCGCGTGGTCTATGCGCCGAGCTGGCTCCGGGTGGTGCCGTGGGTGGAACCGATATTCGGTTGGATTATCGATTTACTGGGTCCGGCGCTGCTGCGCCGATCCCCTGTTACCCACTAAACTAACACACTGAGGAGGAGAACCATGATCGTAGTGACAGACCGCGGGGCAGACCTCTCGCCCCAACAATTGGCGGGCCTGGACATCCACTTCACCCCGCTGACGATTACCCTGGATGGTCGTTCTTACATCAGCAGCGTGGACATTCAGCCGGAGGAGTTCTACGCGCTCCTTGCCGCGACCGAGAGCATGCCGACGACATCGCTGCCTTCACCCGGCGAATTCATTGCCCTCTATCGCGAGTTGGCTCAGCGCGATCCGGAGATCCTTTCCATACACATTTCATCCGGGTTGAGTGGCACGTATAACACCGCGGTTGAGGCCGCCAAGATGGTGCCGGAAGCGCACATTACCTTGCTCGATACGTTTACACTTTCCGGGGCTGAAGGCTGGCAGGTGGAAGCGGCGGCGCGCGCTGTCAAAGCGGGCTGGTCGGTCGACCAGATTCGGGCGCTGGTGACGCAGGTCAAGGATGCCACCGAGATCATCTACACCCTGCCGGATCTCAAATATCTGATCCACGGCGGGCGCATCAGCCACATCAAGGGACTGTTGGCTTCGATCCTCAACATCAAACCGGTCATCGGCGTCAGCAAGCAGGATGGCAAATACTTCCAGCGGGGCCAGGCGCGGTCGTTCAATCGGGCGCTTGCTAAGCTGGTGAGCGTCGTCGCCGAGGATCATGCGCCGGGCACGCCCTTGCGCGTACAGATCATGCATACCAACAATGTTGGGGATGCGGAGCGGTTGCGCGAAATGATGGAGCAGCAATTCCCGTGCGAGTGGCTGCCGCTCTCATCGGTGGCGCCGGTCCTGGGCGCGCACACCGGCGCCGGCCTGGTGGGCATAGCTTACGCGGCGCAAGCCGCTTTTCCAAAGTTGCCCTGATTCGCAAACGGATCCCTCACTGTCGCGGCCCCTGATAGGTTCAAGACCCGTCAGGGGCGCGACAACGGGGTGTCAGGGGGTCAGTGCATCCCCCAGCAAGGTCACGCCCAACACCGTCAGGGTGATGGCCAGACCGGGCGCCAGGCTGGCCCACGGCGCAACGGCCAGGTACTGGCGGCCCTCGAACAGCATCAGCCCCCATTCCGCTTGCGGCGGGGCGCTGCCCAGCCCCAGGAACCCCAACGCGGCGACGCTCAGGATGGCTGTGCCGGTATTGACGGTGATCAACGCCAGGAGCGGCGTGACGACGCCGGGCAACAGGTGGTGGCGCAGGATGTGCCAGGGGCCGGCGCCCAGCGCCCGCGCGGCATCCACGAAGAGCATCTGCCGCAGCGTCAGCGCCACACTCCGCGTCAGCCGGGCGTACAGCGGGATCCCGGCTACTCCGACCGCCACTGCCTGCGCTCGCGGCCCCGGACCGAGCAGCGCGACCACCACCAGCGCCAGCAGCAGCGCAGGGAATGCCAGCAGCAGATCGATGAGCCCCACCCAGAGCTGGCCCAGCCACCGACCGCTGATCGCTGCAACGAGCCCGATGGCGGTGCCCACGCTGGCCGCCAGCGCCACCGCCGTCCCCGCAACAGCCAGGGTGGCGCGGCCGCCGTACAGCAGCCGGCTGGCGATGTCGCGGCCGAAGAAATCGGCGCCCAGGGGATGGTCGGCCGTGGGCGGCGCGAGCTGCGCATCCAGATGGATCTCGGCGGGTGGGTGGGGCGCCAGCCAGGGCGCCAGCCCCGCGCCGAGGATGGCGCAGCCCACCAGCACCAGCCCCACCCAGCCGGCCGGCTGCCGCGCCAGACGCCATAGCAGGTCTCGCACCGGCCCCTCGGCGCCCGGAATCTCCCCCGGCCGCGGCTTCATTCCCACCCCCTGGCCGGGTTTAGCCACCCCGCCAACAGATCGACGGTCAGGTTTACCAGCACATAGGCGCCGGCGACGACCAGCGCCACGCCCTGCACCACCGGCAGATCGCGCCAGATGATCGCATCGATCAGCAGCCGGCCCAGGCCCGGCCGGCTGAACACGGTTTCCGTCACCACCGTACCGCCCAGTAGAAAGCCGAGCTGCAGGCCGGCCACGGTAAGCACCGGGATGAGCGCGTTGGCCGCGGCATGGCGCAGCACCACCTGCCGCCTATTCAACCCCTTCGCCCGCGCTGCGGTGATGTAGGGCTGTGCCAGCACCTCCAGCAAGGTGGCGCGCGTCAAGCGCGCCACCGGCCCGGCCGAGGAATAGCCCAGCACCAGCGCCGGCATGATGATCGAGCGCACCCCCTGTGCACCGGCCGGCGGCAGCCAACCCAGCCGCACCGAGAAGAGCCAGATCAGCAGCAGCCCCGACCAGAACACCGGCACCGCGATGCCGCCTACCGCCGCGACGGTCGCCAGCCTGGCCGCCCAGCCACCGGGCCGCCAGGCCCCAATGACGCCCAGGGTCAATCCCAACAGCAACGCCCACGAGAACGCTGTCAGCGCCAGCGCCAGGGTGTGCGGGAACTGTTCGGCGATCAACACGGCCACCGGCCGGCCGTTGAGCAGCGACGTGCCCAGGTGGCCGCGAGCCAGGTTCCCCAGCCAGCCCAGGTACTGTGCCAGCAACGGCCGATCGAGCCCTAGCCCCGTGCGCAAGGCAGCGACCGCCTCGGGCGAGGCCCCCGCGCGCGCCAGCATCGTCTCCGCGGGGTCGCCCGGTAACAGATGGATCAATGCGAAGGTCACGGTGGCGACGCCCAGCAGCGTCAGGCCGGCGGTCAGCAGCCGGCGGCGCAGGTAGGCGGGAAAGGTGGCCTGGCTTTCTTCAGTGGACATCATAGCGTTTCGGGATTGTATGCCAAGTGCGGCGGGATGACAAGCGAGATGAAGGGGTGCGCCCGAAGTTGGCCGGGCGTCTGAACCGGGGTAAAATAGCGCCGCGCTGCGTTTCAGCAGATGCGATAGCGAGACAAAAGGATCGTGTTGATGCCCGCAAAGAAATCATCCCGGTGGTCGCGACGCCTTGACCGCGCCGCGAAGCTGGCAGCCTTCACCGTGCGTTACGGCGGCTGGGCGCGTTATTGCCCGGTCTGTGGACGCTCGTTCCGCAAGTTCGAAGCCTCGGGCAAGATTCCGCGCAAGGACGCCCAGTGCCCCTCCTGCGGTGCGTTGGAACGGCACCGCCTCGTCTGGCTTTACTTTCAGCAGCGGACCGACCTATTGGATGGGCGGCCCAAGCAGATGCTCCACGTCGCCGCGGAGCGCTGCATCTCGAACCGGCTGAAACCCGCGCTCGGCGACGGCTATCTCACCGCCGACCTGGTGAATCCGCGCGCGATGGTAAAGATGGACATCACTGACATCCCGTATCCGGACGAGACGTTCGACGTGATCTACTGCAGCCACGTGTTGGAGCATATCCCCGATGACCGACGAGCGCTGCGCGAGTTCCACCGCGTGCTCAAACGCGAGGGGTGGGCCATCCTCCTGGTGCCCATCTCCGCCGAGGAGACGTTCGAGGATCCGACGATCACCGATCCGGCGGAACTGCTGCGGATTTTTGGCGAGGATGATCACATCCGACGCTATGGGCCGGACTACGTGGATCGGCTGGCTGAGGCGGGCTTCAGCGTCAAGGTGACAACGCCGGCGGAGATGTTCACCGCACAGGAACGGGTGCGCATGGGGCTGACCGACGATGCCGGGGAGATTTTTTTCTGCACCCGGTCGTGACGTCGGGCAGTGGAGGCAAGTGATGACAACGCGTTGCGCCTGGGCGGGCGAGGGTGGCGTCTATACCGATTACCATGATTTTGAGTGGGGCGTGCCGGTCCACGACGATCGGAAGCTGTTCGAGATGCTGATCCTGGAGGGCGCACAGGCGGGCTTGAGCTGGTCGACCATCCTGAACAAGCGCGCGGCCTACCGGCGGGCGTTCCAGGGGTTCGATCCGCGGGTCGTGGCGGCGTTCACCGACGAAGATCTCGCGCGGCTGCTGGGCGACGCCGGGATCGTGCGCAACCGTCTGAAAATCACCTCGGCCATCGACAACGCGCGGGCTTTCCTGCGGGTTCAGCAGGAGTACGGCAGCTTCGACGCATACCTCTGGCGCTCGGTCGGCGGCCAGCCCCTGCAAAACGGCTGGCGCACGCTGGCCGAGATCCCGGCGCAGACACCCGAGTCGGCCGCGCTGAGCAAGGACCTGGTCCGCCGCGGGTTCCGCTTCGTCGGGCCTACCATCTGCTATGCGTTCATGCAGGCGGTGGGGCTGGTGAACGACCACGTGGTGGACTGCTATCGCTACCAGGAGCTTGCATGAGGCGTTATTTCGCCAACCACACGTCGTACAGCACCGGGAACCACCCCTGCACATCGTAGCTCAGATCCTGCACCCGCGCCGCGGCCGCATTCAGGTTGACCGGGTCGCGAATGGGCACAATCCAGGCCTGCGCCAGCGCTCGTTCCTGCACCTGCGCATAACCCTGGGCGCGCTGCGTCCAATCGCCGGCCATGCCGGCCGCGTCCAGCCAGCCATCCGTCTCCGCGTCGGCCACCCGCGACCAGTTAAACCCGCCGATGTTGGCACTGTGGAAGAACGTCCGCAGCAGGCTGGCATCGGTCCCCGCATTGGCGAACGGGATCAGGTGGGCCGCGCCTGTGCGCCCGGCCTCCAGCGCGGCCGGATAGGGCATCTGCTCCAGCGCCAGGTCGATCCCGGCCGCGCGCCACTGCGCCTGCAGGATGGTCCCGACCGCAGGCAGCTCGCCCCACGACATCAGCACACCTTGCAGCGTGAGCTTTTGCCCGGCCTGGTCCAGGATGCCATCGCCGTCACTGTCGGCCCAGCCGGCTTGCGCCAGCAACGCCCGGGCTCGTGCCAGGTCGAACGTGTACGGATCGGCGCTGGCAGGGACGGCGCCCCGGGTGACCGCGGCGAGCGGCCCGTGCGCCACCGGTGAGGTGGGCCCGAACACCGCCTGCACCAGCGCGGCCCGGTCGGTGGCATATGCCAGCGCCTGGCGCACCTGCAGATCGTCCAGCGGCGGTTTTTGCGTGTTCAGGAAGAACTGCACCGACTGACCGGGGATCGCGGTCGGCAGCAGCGTAAAGCCGGCCTGGCCGGCCAGTTGCGCGGCATCCAGGGTCGGCAGCTCGCCCATCACGTCGGCCTGGCCCGCAAGCAGCGCCGGCAGCCGGGTCGCCGCGTCCGCATAGAAGCGGAATTCCACGCGATCCAGGTAGGCCGCGCCCCCGTGCTTGCGGATCGTGGGCGCCCACCGGTAGTCGGGATTGCGCTCGATCACCAGTGTTTGCCGGTCCTGGTAGCTCACAAACCGGAACGGGCCGGTGCCCACCTGGTGGAGCTGATATTGATCGCCCCATGTATCCAGCGCCTGCGGTGAGGCCATGCCCAGGTAGACCTGGCTCAGGCCATCCAACAACGGCGCGTACGGCGTCTTTAACACCAGTTTGACGGTGTACGCGTCCACCGCCTCGGCGTGATCGAACGGTCCTAGCAGGTAGATCGCCTTTTGTGACTTGGTGGCCGGGTCAGCAATGCGCTGCAGGTTGCGCAGCACGGCCTGTGCGTTGAACGCCGTGCCATCGTGGAAGGTGACATCCTGCCGCAGCACAAAGGTGTAGGTCAGCCCATCCGGGCTGGTCGACCAGCTTGCGGCGAGCGAAGGGTAGAACTGGCCGTCGCGATCCTGGACGACGAGCGTGTCGTACACGTTGTTGAGTGCGATGCCCAACTCGTTGCTGGCGTGGATGTGCGGGTCAATGCCGGAGACGGGCAGGGTCAGGCCGTAGTGCAGCGTCCCGCCCGACTGCGGGGTGGTCGCCGCGGCCGGCCGGGTGGCCGAGCCTGCCGGCAATTTCACGCAGGCCGCGACCAGGAGCGCGGTGATCAGCAGCAGGGGACCGATCCCGCGTCGCATTGGTGTCGATCGGCGGCTCGCCGGGGCCGGGGTGCGGTTGGTCATCATCGGTTTCTCGCTTTCTTGGGGTTTGGCCGGTCTTCTCCCGCGTCCTGGGGCTTAGCTGCCGAACTGAGCGCGTTTTTTGACGCCGGCACTTCGCTCGGCTATACTCTGTCCATGCGTGATTTGCGTCTGTTTGCCGGGAGGGCGGGCTTGTTACTGCTCGTCCTCCTTTTATCTGTCCTGGGACCGGCATTGCCTGCGGCGGCCGGCGGACCCGGCGGCCACGGCTGCAAAGAGGGGAACCTGATCCCCAACTGCGGCTTCGACACCTTCTACTCGCACGCGGTGGGTCAGATCCCCAACGGCTGGACCCCCTTCGTGCTGGCAGGCGGCCTGGCCTGGGATCCCAGCCCCGACACCTACTGGGGCGCGCCGAGCTTGCGGATGTGGTCCGATGGCGGCACCTTTGTCGCCGGCATCTTCACCCAGGTCGGCGGGCTGACGCCGGGGATCGCGTACTACGCATCGATGGGCTGGGGCGGGCCGACTGAGCCGAATGCCTTTGGCCGACGGCTGGGCATCGACCCCACCGGCGGCACCGATCCCAATGCCGGGACGGTCGTCTGGGGGCCGATGCTGCGCGGGCCGGGCAAGGTGCTGAACGACAGCAACCCCGGCTACCCGAACATCGATGTCAGTGCGGTGGCCCGCTCGTCCACAGTGACGGTCTTTGTCTACGTGGATCACAACTACTCGACCGGCGCAAACCAGATCTTCATCGACGCCGTGGGGCTGTACGTCGATTCGAACCAGCCAGCGCCCGCGACGGCCGCACCCGCGGTCGCTGCAACATCCGCCCCGGCGCAAGCGGCGGCCAGGCCCACTGCGCGGCCCGTCGCGACTCGGACGCGCACCGCCACACCGACCGCGACCGCCGTGCCCACGGCCACGCCGACGAGCACCGCCACCGCGACGCCCACTTTGACCCCGACGCCGACGCAGACCGCCACGCCGACGCAGACGCCTACCTCCACGCTGCCGCCGCGGCCGCGAGCGACGCCCGGCGGCCCGGCGGCCGCGGTCCACGCGGCGCCGAAAGGCCTGCTGTGGGGCGGCTTGGGCGCCCTGGGCGGCGCGGGCCTGCTCGGCGTGGTCCTGGCCACCGCCCAGCGCGGTGAATCACCGCGGAGACGCAGAGAACGCTGAGGGCCTTGTGTTCTCCGCGGCTTTGGGGTTGCGCTACTCTGCGTCCGCCGCCGCCGCAGCAGCCGCGGCCCATTCGGCCTCGCGCCGGGCCATGGCTTGCTTGCCCATGTACGCGCGACGCTTCTTATCGTGAACCCAATTCAATGATTCGTCGCCCGCTTCGATTTTGCGCGCAAAGATCAAGAACCCGCTGTGTGCGATCATCCGGTCTTCGGGGCGCAGTCGCTCGGAAACGGTTTTCCACGGCCGCGGCAGGATCTCCTCCATCATGATGTCACCGAACGGCCGGTCCCGCAAGGCCGCCACCAGCTCAACTGCCTGGTTGACCGTGGGCACCAGCGAGCCGAGGAAGCCGCTGCCCTTCAGCGCTGCCCAGGCGTGATCCAGGAATAGCCACGGCTCTCGCAAATCCAGAAAGACGGCATCCACATCAGTTTCGTGAAAGCCGCCGGTGATGTCCTCATTGTATTGGGTGACATACGGCAGCAGCCCTAACTCATCCAGGTTGTTGCGGGCCATGTCAAACGATTCGGGACGCGTCTCGTAGGTATAGATGCGGCCGGTGGGCATCACGGCGCGCGCCATCACCAGCGTCAGCCCGGCGCTGCCCGTGCCTGCTTCCACCACCGTGCGCCCCGGATACAGGCTGAGCCGCATGACGATTTCCGCGGCGTCTTTGCTGTAGATGATCTGGCTTGCGCGCGGCAGCTCGTGGAGCAGGTCGTGGGTCGACGGCTCCAACGCCAGGTAAGGCGCACCGTCCTGCGTGTGGAGCGTGCGTCCCAGGGGGCGGCCGATAATATCGTTGTGCAGAATCGAGCCGTGATGTGAAAACCACGCGTCATTGGGTTTCAGCCGGATCAGATAGTGTTTCCGGTCGGAGCTGACCAGGAGGACGACATCCCCCTCTTTGGCAAGAGACATGCAGTGCACCGCCTTGACAGAATGGGCCGCCGCGCGGCCGACGGGTCCCATTATATGCGAGGGCGCGATGCGGTGCTAATTGCAGATGCCTCTTCGCCGGTTTAGGGTCGATTGACAAGCCGCGAGCCGCTGTGCTATAGTCATCCCCAGCAACCATCCACTCGTTCTCATTTCAGGAGGAATCTCTATGAAGAACCCTGCGCTCAAAGCCGGCCTCATCGGCGCCGTTGCCATACTTGTGATTAACTTGATCGGCCTGGTGCCGGTGCTGGGCTGCCTGAGCTTGCCGCTGGAACTGATCGCCTACGTGGCGGTCGGTGCGCTGGCTGTTTCCTGGCTGCCGCCGCGCCGGATGACGGGGCGCTCGGCGGGCCAGGGTGCGCTGGCCGGCCTGATCGCTTCGGCGGCCGGCGGGCTGGCGCGCGTCGTCTTGACGCCGCTCAGTTTGTCGCTGTCTGGCGGCGCTGAGGCTATCATCAGCCAGCTGCCGGAAGAGTCGCTCAAGATGTTCGAGCAGGCTGGCCTGGATCCTGCCACTCTCATCAACGGCGGCACGTTCGCCGGGTTCGCGCTGGTGTGCTGTCTGCCGGTGGCCCTGTTGGCGGGCGCCGCGCTGGGCGCGCTGGGCGGCTTGATCTTTGCCGCGGCGAAGCCGGAGTGAGCGATCGGCAGCGGGAGGCGGGCTTTGCCCGCCTCCCGCTGCCTCACACCACCTATGAATCCCCGCATCATCCTCCACCTGGACCTGGATGCTTTCTTCGTCGCCGTTGAGCGCCTGGACAACCCCGCGTTGATCGGTGTCCCGGTGCTCGTCGGCGGACGGCCCGATAGCCGCGGGGTGGTCTCCTCGGCGTCGTACGAGGCCCGCAAGTTCGGCGTCCACTCGGCCATGCCCACCGCCCAGGCGCTGCGCCTCTGCCCGCAGGCCGTCCTCGTCTCAGGGAGCCGCGGCCGCTACGACGAGATGTCGCGCCAGGTGATGGCGCTCCTCGGTGAGTATACGCCCCTGCTGGAACCGATCTCCATCGATGAAGCTTTCCTGGACGTTTCGGGCGCCGAGGCACATTACGGGCCGCCCGGCCAGCTTGCGCGCACGATCCAGGACCGCGTTGAGGCTGAGCTGGGCCTGTCGGCCTCATTGGGCGTCGCGGCCAACAAGCTGGTCGCCAAGATCGCCAGCGACTTTCGGAAGCCACACGGCATTACCGTGGTGCCTCCCGGTGGCGAAGCGGCCTTCCTGGCGCCGCTGCCCATCCGCCGGCTGTGGGGCGTGGGCGAGGTGACCGGCCGTGAGCTGGCGCGGTTGGGCGTGGAGACCATCGGCGATCTGGCCGGCTTTGCCCTTGAAGACTTGCGGGCTCGTTTCGGCGCACACAGCGAGGGGCTGTGGCGCGCGGCGCACGGCATCGATGAGAGTCCGGTCGTCGTTGAGCACGAGGCCAAGTCGCTGAGCCGCGAGGAGACATTCGCCCAGGACACCCGTGACCCTGAGCTGTTGCGCCGCGAGCTGCTGCGGTTGAGCGATGCCGTGGCGTCCCGGCTGCGGCGTCACAAGTTCGTGGCGCGCACCATCGCCATCAAGCTGCGCTACAGCGATTTCACGACCCTCACCCGGCAGACCACCCTGGACGACCCCACCGACAGCGGTCCGATCATCTTCGCCCAGGCGTTGGCGCTCCTTGAGGCCGCGTGGGATCGGCGTCGGGCAGTGCGGCTGGTGGGTGTGGGCGGCGCCGGCCTGGAGCAGCCCGCCCGGCAGTTGCGGCTGTTCGAGCAGGAGGACCCGCGGCAGGCGCAGCTCGATGCCGCTCTGGATCGCATCCGGGCGCGCTACGGCGAGTCAGCCATCCAACGGGCCTCGCTGCTGGAGGAGCCCGAGGCGCTGTGGGTGCCCAAGGGGAAGCCGGAAGATTAGAGCCGGATCACAGAAGGAGCGGATGAAGGGGAGTGACGCCTTCAGTTGCTTTTCGTTGGGCGGTGGACAACTGAAGCCGTGGCTACGATGGCCCTGAATTCAGCAGCGCCGCGTCCAAATCAGCCGCGGCCTCGAACTGCATCACCGTGGCCAGGAAGTCAGCCAGGCTGTCTGTGCGTTCGCGCAGCGCGCGCAGCTTGCCGCCGATGGGATCCGTGGACGCGGCGCCGACCGCGTAGGAGCCGTGGAAGGCAAAATACGCCTGGTTCAGCTTGCGGATCACGTAGCCCTGCGCCACCAGCACCTGGCGCTGCGCCTCCATGTAGGTCTCTGCCTCCTCGATCTGCCCGGCGGCCAGCAGACGATCGACCTCCAGCCGCGTTTCGCGCATGAAGGGACCGAATTCGAACGTTGTGTCAATCTTCGCCTCGACGTTGCCCAGCCAGTCGGCGCGCATCGACAGCGGCCGGGGCCAGGCGGCCGGCGTGACGCGCTCCGGGTAGAACCGCTGCACGGCTCGCTGTCCGATCTCGTCACCGATGATGGAGGCGACGGTCTCGTTGATGGTGCGCATGGCGCTGCTATCGTCATAGCGCCAGCCCAGCGGATGGTAAAACAGGTAGGTGTGCGTCCACTCGTGAGCGATCGTGTCGAGCACCCAGTCGAGCGCGGGGTATTCCAGGATCATAGTGGGGTACGATGAGAAGCCGCCCGTGCCATCGACCAGCGCACTGACATCCAGGCCGGCCTGCACGGCGGCTTCGATCTGCTCCATCTCCTCGGTTGAGAGCGCCGGATCCAGGTAGACGCCCTTCTCAACCACGATGCGATCCCGCGGCGATAGGATCAGGTAGGATGGGCTTTCGGTGAATTGGAAGCGCACGGGCGGCCAGACGCGGCCGGCGGTGGTCAGGCCGGCCGCTTCCAGGACGACCGCAATCTGGCTTTGCAGGATCGCTTCGACGGCCGGCCGGCGCTCGGCCTGGGTTGCCCGCAGCGCAGTGAGCTCGGCCTGCTGCGCTGCGGCTGCAGCGGCTGGGTCGGCGCCCTGCGGATCGGCGTAGATCCGCTCGATTTGTGCGTTCAACTCCCCGATCCGGCCAACAGCGTCGAGGTAGGCGATGACGAGATCGTGCTGTTCCCCCGGTGATAGCTCGCTGCCCGGACGGGTTACCAGGTCGCCCAGCTTTTGGCCGATGGCCTGGACCTCCCACGCGGCCAGGCGGAATCCCTTGCCGCCCACGGCTTGTTGCACCAGGAAATCGACCCGCGCAGTCCCGGTGTAGCTGTCGGCCGGAATCAACCAGGTGCATAAGAAGCAAACCAGCAGCGCCCGCCCATAAATCCGCGCGCGCAGCCGCCCCGACCAGCGGGTGGCCGGGCGGGCCTGCGAGTTGACTGCCGGAAGCGTGCGTGTGCGCATGATGGATCGGATTATACCAAGCGAAAGCCATAAATTGGAAGTAT